>MDLB01000051.1 GCA_001730085.1 PVC group bacterium (ex Bugula neritina AB1) | reverse complement strand
ACTGATATGACTAAAATTAAAACCTCTCTCGGCTGGCTTTATATCCATATCGTCTTAGATTGGTATACTAAGAAAATTGTTGGGTATTATATGAGTGATAAGAGTAAAACAGAAGATTGGCTACAATCTCTGAATATGGCCGTCAATAGGCAGTTCCCTAATGGTTATCGAGCGAAAATAAGACCATTGCAATTGATCTCAGATAATGGCTGCCAGCCTACATCGAGTGGCTTTATGAAAGCCTGTTCTAAACTCGGAATCAAACAGGTTTTTACTAGCTTTAACAATCCCAAGGGTAATGCTGAAACTGAACGTGTTATTAGAACCCTTAAGGAAGAAATTTCTTGGCCTAATGAATGGGAGAATGGCTTTTCTGCCTCTTCAGAGCTTATAAGAGCTATTAATAAATATAATGAGGACTACCCTCATTCCATAATTAATTATTTTACTCCTAATGAGTTCTATAATTTATGTAAACAAAAGGACCTTTATTCAAGAAGTTGTGCTTGACTTAACGTATAGCACTACAATATTTTCATACGGTTAAAAGTTCATCATATTAGATGAGGCACGCATCTCATGAAGAATTTAGTAAGATTGCTGAAAAATAGAAAATATTTTTTCTTTTTTAAATACAATCTTAATATTTTTATAAATAAAATATTTAATTTAATATAATAAAATATGTTTAATAGAATATTAATATGTGGCAATAAATACTTCATTTCTAAGAAACGAATAAAAGAAACTTATCAATATGAAGGAGGATTTATATCTTGCTCATTTGCAATTTCTAACAGAGGAAGAGCTCAAGCTCCAAATGGGATGTATCGACGCGTTTCATGAAAGATAACCTATCTTTTGATGAAATGCAGGAAAGGGGGGGGGTATTGAAAATGAGAGATTGAAAAAACTTAAAAGTAAATTTCCCTAGTTTAAGATATAAGAATCAAAGGAATTCTTTAAATCTAAAAAGAAAACTTCATCGTAACAAAGAGAGTTTTCCTTTGACTAAAAGACCTAAAGGTGTTCAGACCTCTAGTTACTCAAAATACGACATGATTTTTTCTTGTCCTTCTTTTAAAAAGTTTTGTTTAATACAAAGGCAAGCTCAGTAATGATTTTATTTTTCTAGGAAGAAGTCATTGTCTTTTATTTTTCTCCAAGAGCTAGTGATATGTTGATGGATGACTGTATTTGAAAAAATAACCCCTTTTTCATGATTAAGCTTTTCCTTGTTGTAACGCAAAGGTGAACCTAAAAGATTTGTCACCGAGCCGCCTGCTCCACGAACGATCGCCTCCGGGGCAGAGGTATCCCATTCTTTTATGAATGAGGAGGTATAGAAAAAGGCGTCGGCATTACCTAAGCATAATTGAGTAGCTTTCCCGCCCATAGATCCAAAATAAAACGACTCTTTATGCTGTAGTTTTTCCATAAGAGTAAGAGATAGAGTGCTTTGATGACTACGGCTTTTGACAAAGATAGCTTCTTCTATAGGTCTTTTTGAACAGGAGAGTTTGTTTATGATTCCATTTTTTTTAACAAAACTCCCGTGTTGAGGTGTTCCCCATAAAACCATTTGTTCCACGGGAGAGTAAATCAATCCGAAAGCTGACTTGTGGTCAATGATCAATCCAATATGGATCATGAATTGAGGGCTATGGTTTATAAACTCTTGGGTGCCATCGATGGGGTCTATGCTCCATACCCTATTTTTTTTTAACCTTGAAGGATCGTCATCTTCTTCTTCGCTACAAATCGCATCAGTGGGAAAATTTTTTTTCAAGGTAGAGACGATGTATTGGCTAACTGCGATGTCTATCGAAGTTACGGGCCCTTGGTCATTAGGTTTTTGAGTAACAGAAAAATCTTTTTTATAATTTTTCATGATGATCATAGAGGCTTGTTTAGCAATGGATTCAGCAATAGCCAATTCTTTTTGAAAAGGATAGTTCGAATAAAAATCAGATGAGACGTTCATTTTGTCTCCTTTCCCCAGCACACAAAGACAAGAAAACTGTTGAAAATATTTGAGACTTTTGTTTGGAAATTTTTTCTGATCTTAAGCCTATGATTGATTTCACAACAGTTTAGATCCATTCTAAAAAAAAATCATGATAAAATAAAGAGAAGTTTTAAAAATTTTCTGAGATTGTTCCAAAATGCCCGATAGGGTTAGCTCTAGAATGTTTTTAGAATTTTATGCAAAAGTTTGAAACTATTGGAGAATCCTTCAGAAGTTTTTTTTTTGTTCTTTTTAAAAAGGTTTTGTTTTTTGAAGTGAAGAGTCTTGCTTTACGAAGAGAGTTTCTAAAATTTCTTCTGATCACATTGCATGATTTATTTTGCAATAATATTATTTTTTGCGTATATTTATATATGGAAAGGTTTAAATAGGTGACAAAAAGTCTCTTGAGTGGTTTTTTTATAATATTTATTTTTAGCTGGGTACCTTACTCTGTTGCGGAAAATCTTTTCCGTCATTATCGAGAAAAAAATGTTCAACAAAAGAGTGTTCAAACGAAGAAACCTTTGTATGATCAAAAAAGGCAATGGTTATGGGAAAAACCTGACCATTGGACAAAGGATCTTTCTTCCAAAGACAAGATGAGTTTTTTACGCTTTAAGGTTTCTTCTGATGCTTTGCAAGGAGATGAAGAGGGTCTTTGCACCTTAACTTTTTTGCCTTTGATAGCAGGAGACCTACGTCCTAATATAGAGAGATGGATGAGGCAGCTTAACCTTTCTTTGTCTGCTGAAGTTATCGACAATTGGATCGAAAAAACCCCACAAAAAAAAACATCGAGTGGTTTACCTTTTCGATCATTTGACTTTGGTGAATTTGTTAAAAAAGCAGATAGCTCAAACATTTTGGTAGTGGTATTGCCATTACCTAAAAATATTGCTTTCGTGAAACTCACAGGTTCTAAAGCCTTGATTGAATCACAAAAGACCTTTTTTTTCGGATTTATTGATTCTTTGAAAGAAAGAAACGGATGAACTTTTATAAATCAAAAACCTTAACCCGTGGTTTGCGGTATCTAGGATCTTTGCGTGTCACAGTAGTGTGTTTGCTGTTTTTAATGATTCTAACCATTGCCGGAACCTTATATCAAGTTGAAGAAGGTTTGTATATGGCTCAGCAAAAAGTTTTTTACTCATGGGTTTTTATAATGGGAGACAAAATCCCTTTCCCTGGAGTTAGGCTTGTTTTGTGGGTTCTTTTTTCGAACTTGGCAATGGTTTTTGTACAGAGATTTCGAATGTGGTATAAATCATGGGCTTTGCTTATCACGCATTTGGGTGTTTTATTTCTTTTTGTTGCTGCTTTTGGCAAATTTCATTGGGGTGAAGATACCTATCTCACGCTGAATGAATCGCAAGAAAGCAATCAAGTCGAGTCTTATATGGAGTGGGAGCTCATTTTTTGGGAGGATGAAGGAGACTCTCGCTTGGTACATGCTGTTGATTTGGAGGAAATCACCGATCAAAAAATGTTTTTCTTTGAAGAGAGCGAAGAGTCGACTAAAACGGTTGAGTTAAAATTAACACTGTATTATGAGAACTGCTTGGCTTACACAAAAGGTCCAATGATGCAGGAAGCACCTTATCGCAATGACTCCGAAATCATTCATTTGGAGCCAAAAATCTTATCCAAAGAACAAGAAACCAATAGGCCGGGGATCCTTTTAGAAATCAAAGAAAAGGATAAGGCGGTTGAAACAATCCTTTTGCATGGCGAAGAATCAAAAGCAACACAAATAAATATACAGGGGAAAACGTTTTTTTGTGAATTGAGAAAAAAAAGATACTTTTTACCTTTTTCTGTGAAATTGAAAGATGTTGCGCAGGGGTTGTATCCAGGAACAGATATACCTGAACATTATCAAAGTAAGGTTGTGATTAATGACGGTTCTTTTGACAGAGAAGTTGAGATCTCTATGAATAAACCTTTGAGGTGGAAAGAATATACAGTTTTTCAAGCTTCGTATGCGATGGACGTTTATGGGGGTGAAATCTCGACCTTTGCGGTTTCCTATAATCCTTTTAGACTGTTCCCTTACATCGCGTGTTTATTAATCGTGTTGGGGTTGATTTTGCACTTTTTGAAAAGACTTTTGCGTTACACACGCTTCTTTATGATCCTGCTCTTTTTTCAAATGTCTTGGGCTTCAATGTCTGTGCAAGCTGAAAAAGTTAAGATCCCTGAAGAGGCGATAGAAGTCTGGGGTAGGTCTCCTGTTTTAGAAGAAGGACGGTTAAAACCCTTGGATAGTTTTGCAAGGAATAAGCTTCTCCAGTTTTCCGGGAAATCGAAATATGGAGATATGTCTGCTTCTGAATGGCTTTTACGTGTGGTTACTCTTTCTGAAAGTATGAATGATGCGCTGATTTTTCAAATAGATAATCCGCAGCTCGTTTCTTCTTTGGGGATACGGCCTCGTCAAAGGAGGAGATACTCTTTTAAGATGTTACAAGAAAAATCAGTGATTTTTCAAAGGATTATTCAAAAAATACAGAGGCTAGAAGAGTCAAGATGGAACACTTTAGATAGAGAGTATTTGAGGGTTTGGCATAACATGGGCTCTTATATGCAATTGCAAAAAGTGATGCTTTTTGCACAACCTTCTAAGGTGTTTGATGTTGAGCCTTCTATTGAGAAATATCTGAACTTACCAGATAAGCTGAATGAGCATTATAGTTTTTATGAGATTTTTTCTTCTATAGGGATTTTGAAAGAGAAAATTAAAACATTCATAGATGCACCTGCCAAAGAATGGACCCAGAGAGATCGAGATACCTATGATGTTTTAAAAAAGCTTTTCGAATGGGTTCAGACCCAAAAAGACTCTTCTTTGAAGTGGATTCATTTGTCGGAAGATTTGAAAGAAACAGAAAAGAATGACTCTTGGTGTGATATTTTTAGTCTATTGAAAAGCAAAAAAAACTATGTGTTTGTCCAACCTCTATTGGAAAGTCTTTTTCAAGCTTATGTCTCCGCTCAAAGCGGAGATTGGTCCTCGTTTTCTAAATACATTAAACGTTTCCAAAACGACAATATGTCTCGTTGGAATAACCCCGCAGGTATAAAAAAATTGAGTTTAGAACGACTTTATACCCGTTGGGATTTGATGAAAAAAGTCAAAATTTTTTATATTTGTCTCATGTGTTTTTATTTTTTGCTTTTTCTTTTTCCCTCGAAGTTATTTTATAAAATGATCTTTTTTTTAACGGTAGCGACAGTGATGGGACATTCTTTTGCTTTGTTGATGCGGATACTTATTTTGTCACGACCACCTGTGAGTACGCTCTACGAAACTTTTATTTTTGTTTCGCTTATTATCGCTTATGCTGGGATTATTTTAGAATTTTTTCACAAAAGGGGACTGGCCTTATTAATGGTTCATATCCTAGGATTCATCTTAATGAGTATTGCGGGCCGGTATGCTTCGGATGGAGATACCTTTAAAGTTTTACAAGCTGTTTTAAATTCTAACTTTTGGCTTTCTACCCATGTTATTATAATCACGATGGGGTATGCTCTTTGTTTATTTGCGGGTTTCATGGGACATCTTTATCTTTTTCAAGATGTGATTTTGAAAAAGTCTCAAAAAGAAATGAGCTCTTTTTTTGGGTCACTTTATGGGACATTAGCTGCTGGTTTAATATTTTCTTTTTTAGGTACGATTCTTGGAGGAATATGGGCAGATCAATCTTGGGGTAGATTTTGGGGCTGGGATCCTAAAGAAAATGGTGCTCTTTTGATTGTTCTTTGGTGTACCACCATTTTTCATGCTCGCTTAGGTGGTATAATTAAGAATTGGGGTGTTGCTGCAGCTTGTTCTTTGCTCCCTGTTTTTGTGGCTTTGGCTTGGTTTGGGATAAACTTGTTAGGCGTTGGTCTGCATTCTTATGGTTTCACAGAAGGTGTTGCTAAAAACCTGTATTATTTTATATTTTTCGAAGTAGCTTTTATTCTTTTCATGTTTATTAAAAAGGTTCGCTAGTGTTTGATTCATCGATTGACTTATCTTTGGAATTTTTTCCTCCTAAAACAGAAGCTCTGTTAGAGTCGTTAAAAAAAACTCTTTTCCGGCTTAAGAGATATAACCCGGAATATGTGTCTGTCACCTACGGTGCTCTTGGTTCTAATCAAGAAAAATCGTTGAGTATTGTTGATCATATACAAAATAAAGAAAATATTCCTACGACGGCTCACTTCACATGTGTGGGGATGTCTTTCGAAAAAGCGCATGCTTTTTTAAAAGAATTAAACTCTTTAGGGGTAAGTAAAGTTCTTGCCCTCAGGGGAGATATTCCTTCGAATGTTGATCTTAAAAGCGTTTTCACAGACTTTCGTTATGCGTCTGATTTGGTTTCTTTCATCTCTGAAAAATATCCTCACTTTGATATTTTTGTTGCAGGATATCCGGAAAAACATCCTGAAGCGAAATCTTTAGAGACAGATATAGAGCATTTGAAAAAGAAAGTTGATCAAGGTGCAAAAGCTGTGATCACACAGCTTTTTTTTGATAATGATCATTTCTTTAGATTTCGTGATAAAGCTCAAGATTTAGGGATTAAATGCAAGATTATCCCTGGAATTATGCCTGTTACTTCTTATGAAAGCATCAAAAAAATAACGCAAATGTGTGGTGTACATTTGCCTAAAGATTTAGAATTGTTTTTTTCGCAGGACAGAAATCAGCAAGAATTGGATCGATTTGCTGTTGATTTTTCTCTTAGACAGTGTGAAGGCCTTTTAGAAGGAGGTGTTGATTCTTTTCACCTGTACACACTTAATAAACTTCATGTTATCGAAAATATTTGTGCCTTTTTGAGAAAGGAAGAATTATGATTGTTGTGACAGGAGGAGCAGGCTTTATAGGGAGTGCTGTTGTCTGGGAACTTAATCAAAATGGAGAAGATGATATTTTGATTGTTGATGCCCTTCATCATGAGGAACAGTGGCAAAATCTTTCTGGTTTGAGATATAAAGATTTTATGAAGGCTGATAGTTTTCTCGAAAAAATTGTGAATCAAAATATCAAAAACATAGATGCTATTATTCACTTGGGAGCTATAACCTCGACAGTTGAAAAAGATTTTTCCAAATTGATTGAAGATAATTTTCTTTATTCTAAAACTGTCATTTCCTATGCGATAGATAACGGTATCAGGATGATTTATGCTTCGAGTGCCGCAACATATGGTATGGGTGAAAGGGGCTTTTCTGATAAAGACTCTGAGATAGATGACTTACGCCCTTTAAATGGTTATGGATACTCTAAGCAAATGGTTGATCAATGGCTGTTGAGACATAACCTTATGGATAAAGTTGTTGGTTTAAAATACTTCAATGTTTATGGTCCCAATGAATCTCATAAAGGAAATATGAGAAGCATGGTTCATAAAGCTGTTTCTAAGATTATGTCGGAAGGAAAGCTGCAGTTATTTAAATCACATCGAGATGATTTTAAAGATGGTGAACAAATGAGAGATTTTATTTACGTGAAAGATGCGGTAAAGATGACGTTGCACTTTCTTAAAAAACCTCAACTGTCGGGCCTTTTTAACATAGGAACGGGAGAAGCAAACACCTGGAACAGTTTGGCCGAGGCAGTTTTTGAAGCTTGTGAGAAACCCGTGTCTATCGAGTATGTTGATATGCCAAGTAATATACGTGATCAATACCAATACTTCACACAAGCCGATATCGATAAGATAATGAATACTGGCTACAAAGAGCCACTTATACCTTTTAAAAGTGCGATTAGGGATTACGTTCAAAACTATATTCTTAAAGACAAATATTTGGGGTCGTAAAACTATCCGAAGCTTAGGCTTTTTTAGGCATAATGTTGGATGTGTTGGTTTTCGAAATTTTTAAAAACTTCGTTTATACTTTCGATTGCGTGATCGAATTTTTGTTGTGTTAGAGGACAAGGATTATTCTTGTTTTTAAAATTTTTTAAAGATTTTATCAAATAATTTTTTACTGATTGAATCTTTTCAAAATCACAGTTTTTTAGACTTTTCGTTTCTTGAAGGGGATCGTTATACCTTTGTAGAAGAGTGAACATCTGTTGAGAAAAAATATCTGAAAGATTTTTGTATATTATTAAAAGTCGATTAAATTCGTTTGAGTCGGTTTTTTATAAATTTAAATATGCTTTTTCAGTAGTGTTTTTTAGTAAATCGATGGAATAAATTATTAAATCAAATATTTTTTTAATAAGAGTTTTTCTTATATCCATTCTTAAAATATCACATTTAAAAATAGCATAAACTTTGTTTTCTAAGTTAGAGATAACTTTACGGAGTAAACATAATTTACGTTCAGTATAAACTGAATATATATTAGTATAATAATTTAAATCTAAATAAGTTAAATTAATTATGTTTTTTGAAGCGGTTGATTCAAAAGGTTCTAATGCTTCTATTTTTTTATGGATCAATGATATCCAAATCTCGAAACCCTCTTCTAAAAATGAAGGCAAAGGAGGAGTATTTTCTGAAGAGAGAGAGTTAGTTGATGGATCAAAAGAAAGTGTATTTTTATCCCACTCAGTGAGATCTTTTTCTATGGTGTTAATTATCTGATCTAGAGCTATAATATTGAGTAAAAATCTTCGAGAGGAACCATGGCCGTCTGAGTAAATTGAACTTATTTTCGGTAGTGGGCTGTCTTCTTCCGAGGAGGCTTCTTTGTGATCTCTTATTTTTTTAAAAAAATGCAAGATGGAAAAGAGTAGCGAGATGGCGGAAATAGTATAGAGGATAAAAAAGGTTGTTAAGAGAAAAATCTGATCGGAGGGTGTTTTAATATAACACCATTTTATAATAAAAAACATACAAATACATGCTAAAATATAAAATTTTATTGTTTTTATTATCAAAATAGTCCAAAATGTTTTATTTTTTATATTTTGTTTAGAAAGACTTTTTAACTTGTTGCATAGAGCTTCTATTTTGACAGAGTGTTTCTTCAGTAAAATCATGATGAGAAAAAAGAGATGAGAAAAAATGGAGATCGCTAGAAAAGACCAAATGGTAGCCTGATATGCGAAAGAGGGTAAGGGCAATGAGTAGATAGGTATCACTTTGAAAAAGCTTAAAAGAGATACGAGTATTAGAATATTTGATATTAGTAAACTTATTAGTAAAAAAGGTCTGCTAGATAAAAATCTCCGAAAAGATTTTTTTTATCATTTCAAGCCGAGAAGACCTCTTCCTTTAGGTGGAGGATGAGAGTCTTTTTCACAGATATTAAAAATGTGGAGAGATTTGGTTTTTAATATATTTTTTAATTTTCCATAGAGCCTATGTTAAAGTGTGTGAATGAAAAAAGTTAAGAGTTTTAAATTTAAATTAAAATTAAAAAGTAAAGAACAAGAAATTACTTTGAAGAAAAATCTTGGTTGTAATCGTTTTGTTTGGAACAAAGCTCTTGCTATTCAAAAGGAAAGACTGGAGAACAAGCAAAAGCTTTTGAGCTGGTACGAACTTGACTGGTGGAAAAATAATTTTTGGAAGAAAAGCGAAGAATATGATTTCTTAAAAGAGGTTTCGTCGCAACCACTTAATCAAACGTTGAAAATGTTAGATAGAGCTATTTGGGATTGTTTGACGAAAAAAGTCAAAGGACGGGGATTCCCTA
>MDLB01000050.1 GCA_001730085.1 PVC group bacterium (ex Bugula neritina AB1) | reverse complement strand
ATATATATGCCTCTTTGACATCTTAATACATTGCTTTTATGGACGGCTTACCCGTCCCACACCCGTCCCACACCCGTCCCACACCCGTCCCAAATATTTTATCTTGAGAATTTTAACCTCTAAGTTACAGATTTTTATAGTTGGGACGGCTCTCGGACGGCTCTCGGACGGCTTACCAGTCCCAGATTTGAAATTAGTTATGTTATTTAATGCGATTTAAGTTTAGTGATTTTTCGCTTTGGAATAAGCCCAAAATAGCCCTTACCTTTATCTTTATCTTTTAGGTTTTTATCGTAAAAGTGATTAGTGAACTTTACATCCTCAAAATACGATTGAATTCCATTTTTCATCTGCTTATAAAAATGCATATCGCTTTTATCGAAACTAGGATTTTCTTCTCTAAACATTCTCAATAAACTCCTCGATGAGAATCCTCTTTTCAACTCTAGGGATTCTTCGCAATATTGAAAATTGTCTTTGATCCAATTAATCACGGCACATGAAGTTCCCATTGCCTTCATGATTCTTTCTCGCATGTAAGCAGTTTCTGAAAATCCTTCCTCTTCAAGGAGTGGGACAAATCTCAAAACAAGTTCTAAAATATCTTCCAGTTCTTCTTTAATAATCTTCTTCGCAAGATTAACAATAGGCTTGTCGTACTGAGGTTGGCTAAAATATACAAAGAGAAAGCGTCTCGCATATGCCTCGCTATCAGCACGATTAAATGGGATGATGTCCTTTTTGAAATTCGTCGTAAAAACCATCGGCATAGTCCTGCCGTGGGCGTCTATCGGTTCTTTGGCATTTTTTTGCTCATATCGATGTACTCCATCACTTGAAATCGTTTTAAGGAAAGAAATGTTTTTATGCTTCCAAAATTGTGGGTCAACATCTTCGGAAAGAATAATTTTCTGACTAAGAATATTCCCCATTTCAAATTGACTTTCCATACTCTGAGGAGAGAAAGCTTTCACACTCCCACCCATCAAAGCTTTTAAAATAGAAGCAAGCACACTTTTCCCACTTCCTGCTTCTCCCGCTAAAACAAGAATCTTTTGATGTTTATTTTCTCCTGTGAGACACATCGCAAAATATTTCAAAATGACTTCGATGTCGTCTTTTTCCTCTAGAACAGGAAATAAAAGCTCCTCAATAAATCTTTTAGGATATACCTCTCTTGATTTATCTAAATTTAATTTACATTTGACTGTGTTTTCATCTAAAGAGTAGTTTGAGGGTTGAGATTCTATAATCTTTCCTTCTTTAACAACTATTAAATGATTTTGAGTCTCTACCCTGTCTAACCTGTTCTTTTTGTTAAAAACATCCATGATCGGAAAATCAGACTTGAAATATTTACAATATTCCAAACTCTTTGGAAGCGTATCAATGAAATCTTTTAAAAGTCTTTTTGTTGTTGAAATGAAGTCTGTAGCCAACAAGAGATTTTCCTCATCAAAAAATACCTTAGATGTGTGGTCTAATGTAATATCTTTATATTTCTGTAAGAGTTCTCTTGAAAAACTCTGAAATATCCTATAAAAATCACTCTCTGCAATCGGAAACCACAACATAGAGTTCTCTTCGCAAACAAAGATTGTATTTACTTTTGGGGTGTCCTCCTTTTCTCTATAGTAGAGAATTTTTCCTTCTAGAAAACACACTAAAAACTTGTACATCAACATGCGATTCATCTTTGTGATTGGTGGATCGCTTTCTTTTCTGGCTTGAAGATAAAAAAGTTTCCCAACCCCCTCTGTATCTGTTACTTTTTTTATTGTGTTTCCAACTTTTTCTGCGTCTGCGGTTATTTTTAGTTCCAACTGTTTATTTTTAATAGATATCTTTATCAAACTTTCCGTAGATTTGGCTTTTTCAACTTTCCAATAGTCAGGATATCTTAGGCGAATTTTCTGTATCTTATCTTGAAGATTTTTTAATTCATCTTCATTTATGGGTTCTTCTGATAGAGATTTAATCTGATTAATTTCATTTTCTGTATTTATGTTTTTTTCTAGTTTTTTCATATTAAATTGAGAATATTCTTTTTTAACTCTCTTGAGTGTGTTATCAACCGCTGAGGAAAACAAAGCAGAACTCTTATGTAGGAGTTCATTAGGGTCTTTCTTCCCCTTTAAAGAAAAATGATCATAGAAAATACCCTCTTTATTGCAAAACTCTTCCATTTCAACTGTAGCTTTTTTGCCTGCAGAATCTGAATCAAAAGCAAAAACCAACGGTCTTTTCAATCTATCCTTCACCCTTAGAAGCTCCGCCTGTAATGATCTAATTTTGCCAACAGACCCAATAGGAAGGGCTTTGAGATCCGTAAATTCAAAGCTTAGAGCGTCCCAAAATCCCTCACAAAAAAAGAGGGGTTCGTCTGTATCTCTAAATAGTTCTTCGTGATTGAAAAACCTTTCGTTTTGAGAAACATCGGCTTTTAAAATCTTGTACTTTGATCCAGACTCTCTATCTAAATAGTAAAGATGAAGAGAATGTGAGCTCATTGGAAGAACCAAAGCCCCTTCCTCTCTTGCATAGTGATAACCAATACGTTTCAAATCTTGATTGCTAAGATAGCCCACGCCTGAAGTTTTTAGCGTGTCGAATGGGATTGCTCTTGTGCCTAAGCTATATTTTTCAAAAATCTCTTTCGTGAATAATGCTTTCGCCTTCTCATGGATTCTTTTTAGCTCATCAATAGAAATCCCACTACTGGCTACAGGGGATACATTTTTTTTTACAGGGACTTTTACAGGGGATTTCTTACTTCCTTTGACTTTTGGAAGGGAATTATCGTTTGATTTAATATATCTTTGCTCGAGATCTTTAACACTATCAGAGTCTGTTAAACCATTAAGCTTTGCGTGCAAATCAATCAACGAGCCTTGAAATTCACATCCAAAGCACTTCACATACGGTTTAAAAGGGTCTTTTGAATTTAAAGACATTGATGGTGACAGATCAGTATGCTCTGGAATAAGACATCTAAAATTGCCTTTAGTGGGATTTGGAACGCCAATTTCCTGAAGATATTGTTCAAGATGAGTTTTTATTTTATCGATGTTTGACTCTTTAAATTTAGACATTTTTATATTTCCTCTCTAATTCTCTTTTTTCTCCCTTCCAAAAATAGCCCTCTTCAAGAGTGTAAGAAAATACTTTTTCAACAATTCTTGCGCTATTTTCGCGATATTGATCCAAATCTCGTAGCGTGAGGTGGGTTGTAACCTCATTTTTTTTAAATGAATTCATGAATTAATCTCCTGTGCTTTATTTTTCTTCTATAAAATTCTTCTTCTGTTTCTTTTTGATATTTGGGTTGATTCGCAGGGAGCGAACGTAAAAAAGACATTCTCGTCTCTTGAAAAAGCTCTTCATTTTCTATAGAAATCTCTGGTTTTTTTGAAAGACTTAAGAGTATGGATTGGAAAAAAAAAGGGTAATTTTTATATCTATGTTCAAACCTAATGTGTATAAAAACAAGAATTTTGGTGAGATTGGTGTGAAAGGTTTTTTGCTTGTGAATACTACTTAGATATATGTTAAATGCTTGTTTATTTGTGAATTTTTTTGATGTATCGTTCTCAAGGGCTTGAGAATTTTCGCTAGGAAATGATATAATGATCATGTTGTTTTGTTTATCTGATCGATCAAAAAACTTGGCGGTAATGAGATCGATTGGATTTAAAAAAAATGGCGTTCTTTAATAATGGGAACGCCCGAGTTTTCAAAAATCCAAAATCAGATATAATCCTTATTCAATTGTGCTTTTTCTTTTAAAGCGTTTAAAATTCTAAGAACTGATATCTTTTTATCATCTTAACACGGATTAATTTCTAAAGTCCGTATACATGTTTAAAAATTTTTGAGATTTGTTTATAGCTCAAGTCGATCAAAAAATAGATAATATTCTTATCTTTGAGTTGTGATTCTAGATTTGTTAGGGGGATTTTTAGTTCGTGGGATAGAGACATTAGCAACTTCGCATACATAATCTGCGAACGTTTCTCTGAAATTCGGTATTGGATTCGATCGATTTTATCTCGTTTTGAAGTGTCTTTTGTGCAACTTCTTAGACTTCTTTTTGCATCTTCTACTATAGTTTTCTTGTACACAAACTCCGAAGAATCTCTTCCCCGAAGCAATTCAACATTAAGCATTTCACTGCTCCCTCAAGCACTTCGTTTATGAAATTTCCCATGTGATACAAATCCCCAAAAATCATATCCATAATATATCTATAATTTAAAAATTATTTCCAACTAAAAAAAGATGTAATCCTTTATTTTTAATGTTTAAATTTTAGCCTAACCCCTTACTGGGCATGACTATTATAGCCTTTTTAGAGTTTTTTGTCAAGAAAAAAACATATATACGTTAGAACCAAATGTGCATATTTCTATTCAATTTAAGCAACACATTATCTATAAAAAAGATACACATTAGATATGAAATGTGGTATAATATATAAAATATCAATTATTTTAGCTAAGAAAGGTTTTGAAATATGAAAGATTTAATCCAAAGATCAAAGATTATTGAACTCATGAAAAAAGACGCTTCAAAATCTCAAGAGGTTGCCTTAAATCAATTTCTTACTTTTTGCGAAGGTGACTTTGATATTTCAAAACTTAATGATTTTAAAGATGAACTTTTAGACAACACAGACATGAAAGCAAGTTCGATTTCTACCCGTATCTATCAGGTCAAAGGACTGATCAGAAAAGTTCTAAACAAAAGCGATCACCTTACACAAGGGCAACGCTTTCAAATTGAACAAATTTTAAAAGACGTAAAAGCTCCTAAACTTCAAAGCAAGGGAGTTTCGATAGAAAAAGTTCTAAGTGATGAGGAAATTCTAATCTTAAATGAAGAATTAACATCAAAAAGCAACGGAAAAGAGATGTTTTTACTCTTGATCTCAACTGGTATTCGCGTCTCTGAGCTTATAAATCTAAAATATACAGACATAGACACTCAAGACAACCCTGAAAGCCTTTTTGTTGAGGTAGACATATTAGGCAAAGGCCAAAAACTTAGAACTATCAAAATCAACAAGGCACTAATACCTGAAAAGAAAAAAGATGATCAAGTTTATCTCTTCGAAACGTCTAAGGGAAAACAACTTACAAGGTTCTTCGTACACGACTACTTTAAAAGGAAAGGTATCAAACATCTTGGCCGTTCAATCAGTCCTCATACTTTCCGTCACACATTCGCAACCCGAAAATTACAACAAGCGAAATCATCTTCCAAAATAAAAGCATTGCAAAACTACCTAGGGCATTCAAATGTCTCTACAACAATGGGCATGTATGTTCACGATGAATTTACTACAGATGATTTACTGAAAATTTAATCATCATTATTGTCTTTTCCCCCTGTAAAGAAAAAAATCAATCGATTCAATAATACTATTGAAGACTATTCTTGCGTTTTTCTATTGCACATTTCGGACACCAACTTTTATCATATTTAATATGGTGAGCGGTGGCTTCCCAGATATGCCCTTTCTTGCATTGCCAGCGTAGTTTTGATTTAGCATTAACATACTCTGTTGATAAACATTTGCCTTTTTTTCTCTAGCAAGCTCTTGCATGTCTTCGATTGTGTATTTCAGTTTACGCTTTTTCTTTGTGATACTTGAAGGGAGATTTCCTTCAACATTGATTTCCGCTTTCATTAGGATTACCGTTTCAGGTTCAGGGTTGAATATCATCGATGAGTTTTTTAATTTAAAATAGCAAATTTTAAGGTCTAGATATAATCTAATCTATAGCATATTAAAGATTAGATTTGAGAATTGTATTTACAATATAATTCAAACTTCTTTCTTCTTCATTAGCTTTTTTAACAAGCTTTTTTTTAATTTCTGGAGTTACAAGTAAGTTTAAGCGCTCACTCTTAATTTCTTTCTCACTCGAATTTGTATTATTCAAAGATTCTCTACGATCCATAATTGGGTTAGTGGCTTTTTCTAAACTCATTTCAAACTCTCCAATATTTCATTCACTAAAGATAGATAGTCAGTACTAGCATTACTAGTTTTCGCATACGTATAGATATCTTTCCTCATTAGCTGTGCTTCCTTCATTGCTGTACATTCCCTTATTTTTGTCTTTAATAAGGGGATGTTAAGATCATTAATCACCTGCGTTGTAAATTCTGTGATCTTCTTAGAAATGTTAGTTCTTTCCTTAAAGTTAGCAAAGAAAACGCCCAATATCTCCAAATCTTGATTGTAATATTTTTTAATAGAACTCACGTTCTCATAGAAATAGTTCAACCCTTCAAGGCTTAGGGTGTCCGCTAATAAGGGAATAAGAAGCCTATCTGTTGCTACCATTGCATTTATGGTAAGAAGATTCATTGCTGGTGGAGTATCTATCAAGACATAGTCGTATTTATTCGCTACTAAGGCTTCCCTTAACCTGTATTCTTTGCCTGCCATATTTATCTTTGATTCAACGTTGTATAGCAAGGGGTCGCTTATAAGAATATCTATATTTTCCTCAACTTGGATTACGGCTTTTTCTAAAATAACTTCATTCAGAAGTATATTCAAAACTGAAAATTCTTTTTTTTCGCATCCTATAATCGAGGTTAAATTTCCTTGTGGATCAAGATCAATAAGTAAAACTTTATAGCCAAAATTCCTTAATCCAAAACCTAGAGAATGAGTAGTTGTTGTCTTTGCAACACCACCTTTTTGATTGCCGATAGAAAATATCATGATATATTATATCCTCATAGGTTATGTATTGATTTTTATATAAAACCCCTTTGTATACTGGGTTTAGTCTATAAGATATATCATATTATAACATATTATTTTGAATTATGTCCTAATATATTTTTTTTCTTTTTTGCCACTTTTAAGCATAATTTTAGTAGGGAGAAGTAGGGGGAACTAGAGTATATACCTTGGGGGTCTATTGGAAGAAGAGTCTATTCTTGGGGTCGTTCTGTAAACAATTGGAGAAAGAGAAACAAGGCTGGGACATATGTGGCAACTAAAGTCTTGTCCTCCAAAGAAGATGTCCATTAGTCTTCGTAATAATAAATAAAAACACCCAATATTACGAGACCCAAGATAAATCCGATTTCAAATCCATTTTTTGCCATCAAACGTTCAAAAATAGATGGGATGAAGAAACAAAGAGTTCCGTGAAAAGCCTGTGCCCATTTATTTCTGCATATTTTTTTTAACATCGTTGTTGCTCCTATTTGACTCTAACATTGTATATTTATTGTACCTTTATTTCAAAGAATCTCCTGCTTTTTTTTATAATGAGGAGAGGCACAACTCTATCTTAAGGCTTATTAAAAGGCATGCCATGCATTTTGACTTATGAAAAAAAATTTCAAAAACGCGAATGGCACCCCATTCACTATTTAATACTTTTTAAGTACCTTTTTGCCTCAATATCTTCTTGAGTCAACGCCCCTACCTCTTTAATTCTTTTTTATTTAAAGGGAAATTCAAACTCTACATTCTGTTTCTGGTTCGTGGTTTGTGTCTTCAAAAAGCCCTTCTTTTCTAAAATATGTTCGCATCTTTAGTTCAAAATCCTTGCCGAGCATTTGATCTATAGCTTGTGTTATCGATAATCGTTCCGTTTCTGAAAGAGAATTGAGATATGCATAGCACCTCTTCGTTCGTGCTCCTTCCGTCTTACGCTCCTCCTCAACTAACGCTCTCTGTTTTTCATCTTCTTTGAAAAGCTTTTCAGTGAACTCATCTACTGTTTTTAGAGTACTAGTGGGTTTGGGCTTTTCCTTGATCTTGAATCTCAACCCCGTGACCTTGCGACCAGTCTTTATTGGCGAAAAGGAGAAGAAAATGTCTGTTTTTTCGTGGATGTCTTTTTGAGATGGCAAAAGGATCTTTTGCCTAAAGAGTCCATACTTAGAAGCTTTAGAACCAAGAATTTCTTTGAGATCATCCACATCAATTTCAAAAACGCCAAGATTTAAATATTGTCGTAATAACTGATAGAGACGAATAGAGGTTTGAGAGTTAAGTAGAAGAATGTTTTTGATATCATATGAGGTGAAAAATCTCTTCAACTCTAACAAATATGGTTTTAATTTCTCAGAGAAAGATATAGAAATCTTATCATCAAAAATCTCAATATCGCTTGCCCAACTTGTGACCAAAACACTTCCCTCAAGTCTTTTAATGACTATGTTTTTTCCGACAATTCCCTTAGCTACCTCGGTTAACTCTTTTACACAACTATTACTTAAGTAATTTATTTCATTTGCAAATTCACGAATTGGAATATCATATGCTCTGCTAAGATCACATTCATTCTTTTTAATTAAACTTATCGCTTTTAACACTATTTTTGTCTGAATCTTTGTAAGACATGTCTTTGCCCTAATAAGTTCATTGGACTGAACAACCAAATCTCTTTCTTTTCTTTTCAATTTAAATACCCCCCCCCTTATGAGGAAAATTCGATAATAAAGAATATTTTGAATAGCAGCCTACATTGTAGTATAAACAATATCCAACTTGAAGAACATGATACATTATCTCTGAATGAGGATACCTTTAGCTCTGAGTGAGGATACCTTTAGCTCTGAATGAGGATATAGTTAGCTCTGAACCCCTTACTCTCCCAAGGGATTCCAGACGATCTAAACTTATAAACAATAAATAAGAAAAAACTGTTCGTTTTTTTTCTTATTTATTTATAAACTATATAGAATTTTTCTCTCAAAAAGAAGAGATTTACTCACTTTTGATAGTAGCTTTACTAGTCCCGAATGATACGATAGTTAACTCCCCATTACAGTATAGTTCGCTAGTCCCCCAAAATAGTTCACTTGAAGCCAAAACTCTTACTCTCCCAAGGGATTCCAGACCCTCAAAACCCTCAAAGCATATTCCATGTCTTGGAAGATTGAATCTCGCTTTAACTTGATACGCCACTGGTTCGCAAGCTCACAAGCGTGGCTTAATCTTCTTGCAAGCAAACATCTTCTTTGACTTCCTCCTACTTCCTTAACCTTCCTTAGATCTACGCCCCTGCACTTCGTGGAGCGGGGCTTAAGTCTTCTTCTAAGTTCATCTTTCTCGATCCCTCTAAATAGTCCCCTATAAAAAAAAAATAAGACTCAAGATATCATTCAAACAACATCTTCGAATAGCAACTAAATCTGAGGTTTTGAACAACCGCTACCTATCCTCTAAAATCCATGTCTTTTTAGCTTTTAAAAACACTGTTTCGCTCACGCTAAAAAAGCGTGCTAAAGCCGTTGATATTTTTTTTTAGAGGGAAAACCTTTATGCTATTTATTACAACTATTAAAAAGGAAAAACACTTTGGGACTCGTGGACGGCTAATCTCCCTATACTCTTATATATATTTTTTTTTTATACCTTTTTTCTTCTTTTTTTTTATTTCACTCTCAATAGGGAAAAAGCCGTCCACCCGTCCGAGTCATTTTTAATAGTACAATAAATATATTATATATATGCCTCTTTGACATCTTAATACATTGCTTTTATGGACGGCTTACCCGTCCCACACCCGTCCCACACCCGT
>MDLB01000049.1 GCA_001730085.1 PVC group bacterium (ex Bugula neritina AB1) | reverse complement strand
TGCTTAAATCTTCTTAAAGCTGTTAGAGGTTTATCTTTTTAAGATATTAGAGGGGGCTTCTACTGAAAAAGCTCCTAACTTTCCTTTAAAATTCTTCCTTTCATTAAAATATTTTCTATTTTTAATGCTCATTGTCCCAAAAAAATACTTTGTTACATAAAAAAGAGTTTTTCAATAGTAGCGCAGAGGTCTTAAATTATAAATTTTTAACAATTTCAAAGATGCCTATCCCTTTCTTGATGATTTCCTTTTTAATCCACATCAAGATTCTTCAAAAAATCCACAAAAAGAGAGCCATTCAAAGAAGAAACGTTTATATCTAATCTCTTAACAGGGCTCCAATTTGTATATAAAAGACGGTCACTATCCAATATATTAGCCCTTTTTCCCCTTAAACGATAAAAAAAAGAGCCAGTAGAAACTTCATTTTCATGTAACCTATAAGAAAAAATATCATCCAAAGCGATTTCTAAGTGTTCACAATTATCAGAAAAGTCAGAACAAGAAGAAACCTCTAGTTCGTATGAGTCAAAACCTACTGAAGCAGACGTTATCTTTAAACAAACTTGATCCGACCTTAAAACTTTATCTCCATCTTTCAAAAATATTGTAGGAGAATTTTTTAAAAAAAGTTCAAACCTCGGAGCAATTGACTCCTTATACAAACTATCTTTCAAGGCTGTATTTTTTTGAGATAAAATAACTAAAAACCCCAGTAAATCCAATGCATCGGTAATATTAGAATTTTGTTGAATCATCTGCCAAACAAAACCGGTTAAATAATTCTCCAACATAAGGAGCTCGGCACCTTTATCTATATCCAAAACACGCCTCATAACAGGCTCTCTGTTCACATCAACTTCTCCCAAAGTGAATGATGAAACAAATCCATATTTCGAGTCAACATCAGGAAACCCTTCATCTGGGAAGTATTTTCTTTCTCTCAAACTCTTGAATTGAAAAAAAACCAAGTCTGGATCAAAAACAATAGTCCCCATCATTGAAGAAGGTGCTACACGGGCTTCACTAAGACGTGTATAAGGTTCTAATATATCATAATGATTAAATCCAGACCAAACAGCAGATAAACCCCAATAATTAATATATGTACTATATTTTTCTGGGAATATTTCTCCTAAAGATTTCGTATAAGTATAGTTAAGATATGTGACTTTTTTTGCATTATCAAAATAACGTATGTTTTCAGAATCTTTAAAAAATAAGATCTCTCCTGAAGAACGAACGAAGTCTTTAATAAAATAATCTCTCATATCAAGATAGGTCAAAGGATATATATGTGCAAAGAGGCCAAGCTTTTCTCCAAAAACATCCACTTTTAAATTTTCATTTAAAGAGATTTTATTCATTTGCCTATCTATTTTTGACCAAATATTCCTTGAAATAGGATGTTTAGAAGAACCCACTGACAAAATATACATAGGGTAACTCTCATCAAACTCTGAATAGGTCAAACTCTTCCCATCCGCTCCTGTGAGTAAAAACTCATCATAATCCCACCCATGAATCAAAAACCCTCCTTCACTTTCTGCCGCAGACCATTCAACTCGATCGTAAATACGGTCTACCATGTCAACTATATCTTTGACAATTTCCTTCCTATTGTTAACAGAAACATCACTCTCGATCATATCTCTTTTCTCGAGAACATAAGATTTAACAAGTAAAATCCCCATGATCAACCAAGCTGTATCCAAAGTTGAATATTCTACATATTTTGCCCTATCTCCCGTACTTAGTTCATAAAAGTGAGCCAAAAAACCATGTTTCAAATCTTTCCCGGATAAAGAGTCAAAAAATGATAAAATTTTATGTAAACGAAACAAAGTCTCACTTAGAGGGACCCAACCTTTTTCAATCCCAAGAATATAGCTGGCACAAACAAAGCCCATTCCTCCCGTACTACACCAAGCGTCTGCGTTGTCCGTATCCACATCAAAAAACTGTGGCACAAGATAATGGTGTGCGGATAATGCTTGTTCCCAAAAGTAAGCAAAAATTTTGCACATATATGAGGATAAATATAAAAACCTTATAACCTCTTTAGGGAATTGTTTTTCAACTTCTTCAGAGAGTCTAGAAAAATCAATGAAAGCAAATTTTGAAGTTTTAGGGATAATGATCCGAAAATCAACCAACTTTTTCCAAAGTCGATTTCTATCGAAAAAGGAGGAAAAAGTCCGATTGAAGTCCTTGCGAGTCACAAAAGGTTTTTCAAAGTGAAGAAAAAAGTTTTTTCTTTCTGTAAGCTGTGATTTTTGAAAAGATTTTAAAGAGTCTCCGAGTACCCAATGACTCTCATGATTTAGAAGAAAGAAAGCAAACAAAAAAAAAGAAAGTGAAACAAAGCGCTGTAACGATAGCTCTTTCAAAAAAGCCCCCCCCCTTAGCCTCTTAATTCTCAAACAACTTTCCCCTTGTAAGATGTTCTCCAATCAATAACTCTTACGAAGCCCTTGTATAATCTTGAATGCTCTTTTTTTAGAAAGTGATTCAAAGGAATTTGTGTTATTTTGAAAAAAGTATCTCACAAATAATCTCAAATCTTTGCTAAAGCAATATATATTTTTCAAAATATAACACACAAAGAAAAAAGAATTGTAAGCTTATCCAAAAACTTCGAAACCACTATATATTCTAAAAACTATTCAAGTCAAGATATTTTTTTTAATCACATTTCTTTAGAAAATTGCTTTTTTCTAAAAAATGACCCTATAAATATCACTGATCACTTACAAAGACAGCGCTCTCTAAGCCAAAGATAATAAAACAAAAAGATTTTGTGTTAAAATCAAAGTTAATTATGATTAAATCTCCCGCGTTACAAGATTCAGAAAATTTTTGTTTTAAAATACTGCCTTTTGTTTCAAGAACATTCGCTTTAAATATTTCGTTTTTAAAAGGTGAAGTTCATTTGGCCGTTGTTATCTCCTATCTTATGTGTCGACTAGCTGATACTTTTGAAGATAATACGTATTTAGACAAAAAAACAAAAAAAGACCTACTTATCTATTTTCCTGACCTTTTAAAACAAAAGTCTGTGAATGAAAAAGACTTATCTCCACTTAAAAAGCCCTTTCAAAATATCAAAGAACACGCGTCCTATAAAGAATTGGTTTTTAATAGTGAAAAAGTTTTTGACTGCTACTTTCATTTATCAAAACCCTTTCAAAAAACTATTTATAACTGTGTTAAAGAAATGTGTGAAGGAATGATAGAAACATTAGAACAAACAAGTCAAAATGGTTTTTATCTCTCTAACATAAAAGATCTAGATGACTATTGCTATTATGTTGCGGGAACAGTAGGCGTTTTTTTAACTGAATCTTTTTTCATACATTCTCGTTATATATCAGAAAAAACTAAGGATCAAATGAAAGAAAAAGAAGTCTCTTTTGGCTTAGGTCTACAAATAACAAACATCGTTAAAGATAGTTATAGTGACTATAAAAGAGGCACTTGCTATATCCCCCTTGATTTAATTAAAAAATATGATATTCCAACTAAGTCTTTTTTTGACAAAGATTATAACAGCAAATCTATACTCGTTTTCAATGACTTAATAGATAAAGCTTTGAGCCACTTGGATGACGCTATCGCTTATACTCTTTTGATCCCAAGGAGAGAACGCGGTTTAAGAATTTTCTGCTTGCTCCCCATTTTTTTTGCCATTAAAACCCTACTCCTTGCAAAAAATAACCACGATTTACTTTTAGAAAAAAATGTCGTAAAAGTTACTCGATGGACGATTCTTTCTACAATTATAAAAATCCGTTTATTTTATTGGAGTAACACATGGATAAAAATAACCTATCACAACTTACGTCGAAAATGTGACTTTCTTAAAACAGTTAGATAATTCAAGGCATTTCAAGAAAACTTTGAAGTTTTTTGTATGGTTTTCTTCTATAATAGCAAAACGTAAAATATCTATATATAGACTTTATACAATTTAATCTTTGACAAGTTTTTTTTATTCTGATAAAATAAGCTAACTTAATTTTTTTGAAGAACTTTGGTAACCTAACCTATGAAAGAGGTGTAATTATGTTGAAAGTTTTATTGACACGTGAAGTAGCTGAAATGCTTCGTATTAGTGAAGAACATGTTCGTGATTTAATCCGTCAAGGAAAGTTAAACGCTTATAAAGAAGGTAGAAGAGGTGGTTATAGAATAACTATAGAAGAAGTTGAGCGTTATGTTAACGAACGTTTCAAAGAACTATCTACTCCTAAGAAAGAAGCTGCTGCTGACTTAGAAAAAGAAACTGTATAACTTTTCAGGCTTATTTTTATCAAAATAAAAAAAAGTACTTTCTTTCACTCTAAGGTATTGATTACTAAATAAAATGTGCGACTCTCCACCTTCTATGGCTTTATTGATTTTTTAATAGATGGAGAGTTACTGCACTTTTTTTCTCTATTTTTTATTCAAACTTAGAATATCTTCTTTTTTTACAGTAGAGAAGAAAGTTTATTTTTTTTTAGAATACTTCTTGCAAGCTAAAAACATTAGGATTGCAAAAACTATCTGCTTATATAGTTACGATCACTTAAATAGAAATAAGAGTTGTCCATTAAATAAACTTTTAGTGGGATTCGATAAAGCAACTAGCCCTTACCTATTATGATCCTAGCTCTAAGACTTTTCTTCTTTCGATAAAGCTGAAAATGTCAACAAAGCATTGTTTTATCAATTTTTTGGTCATTTTTATATACCTATTTAATGAGTAGTGAATCACTGTGAAAAACTTACGCGACTTTACTTATAATGAACTCCAAGAAGATCTGTCCAAAAATGGTATATCTCAAAAATTTCGGTCCGAACAAGTTTACCGCTGGCTACACCAGCACCACGTTTCACAATATGATCAAATGTGTAATATCCCGCATTCTGTCAAAAATAACCTAAAAGAAAACTATCATCTTGGGAACTTTTCTACCGAAGAAGTAAAAATTTCTGAAGATGGTACCTTAAAGTTTTTATTTGGTTTAAATGATCGGGAAGTTGTAGAAACCGTATGGATACCAGCAAAAAAAAGACGGACACTTTGTATATCTTCTCAAGTCGGTTGCGCTATGGGATGTCGCTTTTGCAGTAGCGGAGCAATGGGTCTTGTTAGAAACTTATCTGCTGGTGAAATCGTTAATCAATTATCTGAGGTCCTTAAACACCCTGATGTTGATAAAATCACACATATCGTTTTTATGGGGATCGGAGAACCCTTACAAAACCTTCGACAAGTTATGCGTGCTGTAGATACCATAACTCATGAAAAAGCTTTTGGTATTTCAGCAAGTCGAATCACCATTTCGACAGTCGGATTGGTTCCTGCTATAAAGCGCCTAGCTTCATATCCCTACAATGTCAAGCTTGCTGTTTCACTACATTCCTCTTTTCAAGATAAACGAGAGTCGATCATGCCCATGGCTGAACATTTTTCTCTAACAGAGCTTATGAAAGCATGTGACTTCTATACAGCTAAAACAGGAAAAACTATCACCTTTGAATATATTATGCTAAAAGGGATCAACGATACACAAGATAATATTGTAAAATTAGCAGCCCTTTTACGAAAAAGGCGTTGCAAGGTTAACTTAATCCCTTTTAACGAAACCCCTGATTCACCCTATGAACCTTCTTCGTCATCCACACTTCAAAGATTTCAAAAAGGCTTGGAAAGCAAAGGTGTTTCCGTAACGCTTCGCACGCCAAGAGGTAGAGATATCGTTGCCGCTTGCGGACAATTGCGTCATATTTCTCAACAAAATAAAGCCGTTTAAAGCGCTAGTTTTTTATAAAGTGCTTCGTAATTTTTTGGTGATTTTTCCCAAAAGGCTATCAATACCAAAATGAAGATTTAGATGTTTGTTTATGGCGAGGGATAGAAAGCTCAGGTTGGTTTCTTTCTCTTCTAAGCACATTTTCTCGTTGATACTTTTTTTTTATGAGTATGTTTAAAATTTCTAAATCATTTTTATCTTTTTTATTAAAATTTTCACGTAAACAGCCTGTTAAAAAAAAAAGCTGAACCACAAATGAAGCAACAATACATGGCTTAAACAAAAATATGCTTTTGTCAAAAGCTTTAAAAATATTACTTTTAGTCATTCAAGGTTCCCTTTCAAAGGATAAAGCCATTATAAAATATCTTAAAAAAAAACATTTTTTACGCGGATTGATTCAGTTGATTGATCTCTTGAAAACTTCTTAACAAGTCTTCTTTTGAAAAATTTTCATCTTCTAGGTCCTTAATTTGATCCTCCAAAGACTTTTTACTACTATAGACTAGAAGATTTTCTTTCCAAAGTCTACGTATCTTCTTACAGAAATCCTTAAGCTTTATCATCCTTTGAATATACAAAAGTCCTTCTAGGCTTAACGTCAAATCTTCACCCTCTCTCTTTTCTTTCATTAGTTCAGTATAGTCTGAAAAAAATTTCCCGCGTACAAAAAGATCTGTATAATTGTCTTCGCTTAAAAATTTTAAAAACAATATATAAGTATCAATACTGTATTCCGACAAGTCAAGTTTCTTAAAATAATTTTTATTTTTAATATATATCTCATTTAAATATTCATCCATCACTTGAAAAGTTTCCCAATGGGTAAAAGCTTTCTTAAAAACAACCCCATCTGCCCTTCTCTGAAAGGTAGATTTTAGTGATTGAGGCTTTGAGCTCTGGTTCAGTTGAAGCTCAAAGTTAACAGGAACAAAACCTTCCTTCTGGAATTCCTCCTTAAAAGTACTCGAAGATGAACTTTCTGCTTGTTTAACAAAAGGAATCTTCCGAACGCTTGACTCTTTTTCTTTCACAAGGGCTTTATATTTTGACAATACAGAAGTCTCACTTTGTTTAGAGCCATTCTTTGGTTTTACACTCTCAACTTCTATAGTTTGTTTCTTTATTTTTTGTTCTTGACCTTGATCTTGATCTTGATCTATCTTAGAACCTAAACTCTTTTCAAAACCGTCGCCTTCAAATAATCTGCTCTGCGCAGGTATATCTTCATCATAACTATTGCCATCTATTATTATTCTATGTTCTGATACACCATGAATAGAATCATCACTTACACTACTTTCACTCAACATATCACTTACACTACTTTCACTCAACATATCACTTACACTACTTACACTCAACATATCACTTACACTACTTACACTCAACATATCACTTACACTACTTACACTCAACATATCACTTACAGTACTTTCACTCAACATACTACTCGACCCTTCTTTATTTTCTTTGAAAGACTCATCTATTTGAACCCTTGGACGCTTCTTTTCCAAAGATCCCTCTCCTTTTTCTTGAGTTGAATCTTGTACCTTCGGTAACTGTTCTTTTCTTTCTAAAGGGTCTTTTCTTAAAAGAACATTCTTCTTCAGTTCTATTTTTGAACTATTAGTTTTTCTCATCTTTTTCCATCTTTTTTTCAACCAATTATACAAGCGAGAATTAATAAAAAATTTCAGCAAAATAATCAAAGCTATCAATCCACCTACTGCTATAAAAACCACACCTACAGCAGGATGTATCGTTTCCAAAGAAAGTACCGCAAAAGAAACCCCTATAGCTAAAAATATCACGGATAAAACTATGGACGCACCTAAAATAGCTTTGGCTAAAACTGGTCTGTCTTCCAACTTTCTTTTGTTCCACATGTATATTTTATTCCCAAATTGTTTTAAAAATAAAAAGCCACCAATAGCAGCACCTACACAAATAAAAGCTAGTCCACATGTTTTTAAAGGCTCAATAGCAAAATAAAAGACCAACCCTGTCGCAAAAACCATCCAAGCTAAAATAATAACCGTATTTAAAAACTTATTTTTATATGAATGATAGATGCTTTTCAATGCAGAAATAAGTCCATATACAATCGATATAACTATTACAAGCACTCCGATACAGAAAATAGCGAAAGAGGCTGTCTCCAAAGCTTGCGGTAAAACTTGTATCCCATGAAAAATAGATAAACCCAAAACAACAAAAACAACCCCAACAATAAAAAAGCCCAAAGCGATTTTACGTCTCTTCGTAAAAACCTCTGCAAGGTTTTCTTTCAAGCTCTTTTTCTTTTCGACGGTATTTTTTTTAATTGAAAAAAACTTCTTAAGTCTACTTAGATCTTTTTCTTTAGGTATCTTTGATGAGGGAGCTAAGGCTTCTCCTGCAAAAGGAAGAAAGGTAGAAAAAATAAAAATTTGAATAATAAAATATTTTAAAATCATATAAATGCCTTTTATAATTACAAATAGCATATTAAAATATTACAATATATTGATTTTTTTAAAATATAGGATATAAGATTGTTGAAAATTACGGTCTATTCTTTATTAAAAGAATAAGAAGAAAAGTTATGCTATGCGGTATTTTGAAACAATCTCAATATATAAAACTTTTTAAAAATAAAAAGAAGTCTAAAATACTTCCTATTAAATTATACCACATAACAAGTAATTTATTCAAGAACATACATAAACAATATTAAATTAAAAAAATAAATTATTTTAAATATATTTTATATTTAAAAACTTAAAAAGATCCTAGGTTTTTAAAAAGGGAAAGAATAGGCAAAATAAACACCCTTCGTTTTTTGAACATTTTTTTGCCATTTCACAAAGGCTTCTGCCGAATCAAAAAAAGATTTTTTTAAAATAACTTTCATTTTATACAAGTTTTCATCTCTATAACCAAGCTGAACAATTATCTGACCATTTTTTTGAATAATTTTTTTGATCTGAAAATCATATGTAAACCTACCTTTTTTTTCTTCAATAGAAAATTGAACATCAAAATCGTGTGAAAATTTCCAGGTTCCCCAAAAAGAAACTTTCCTATGAATACGTTTGGACTTATAAAAGCCTATCCCCCATCTATAGCGTATCTCATTTTTCTTAGAACATATATATTGGGTCTGTAAGGGTGCCCGAAAAATAAGAGGCTCTCTAGATCCATACTGTAAAAATAGGCTAGATATTTATCATTGATAATCCTCAACTTTCCCTGCAAAATACATTTAATGATAAAAGTTCTCATTAGCACGTCGGAAACTATAAAGGATATTAAAATTCTCATCCAAATCCCAGGAGGCATCAAACTTTAGTGTATCTTCTTTGTCCTTTCAATCTCTTAAAAGAAAAACGCAATCGATTGTAGCGGTCAAAAGCCCACTCTTCTTTCAATTTAAAAATCATCATCTGATCTTTAAACCCTTTTTGATAGTGCCTCACGGATAATGTTATCTCATTAACTATCAAACGATAGGATATCTGTTTCAAAATCAAATCGTTTAGCAAAATCTCGTTGATTTTGACCATGTACCTTTTGACATCCTCACCTACCTAAAGGAAGGTGATTCCTAGATTTACTAAGCTATTTTTTTAGCAACTAGGGGTTCTTGCTTCATAGAAATTCCTAACGGATTTTCTCCACAAGCTAACAAGGCATGCCCTGCCTCTAAGATATTACGCCCCGCATTACGGTCAGCGTTTGCACTGTAGCC
>MDLB01000048.1 GCA_001730085.1 PVC group bacterium (ex Bugula neritina AB1) | reverse complement strand
TTTTTAAGTAATAAATTTATGAAAAATTAGATCTAGCCTATTTCTTTTGAAATTGAAGTGGTTGTGCAGAGGTCTTAATATTTTCTATTTTTAATATTCATAATTCTAAAAAAAATAGTTTTTTAATTAATAGTTATTTTTTTTAATGGTTTGCAGAGGTCTTAAATTGTTTAAAAAAGTGAGCGGGAGTTTATAATCCTATTAATAGGAAAAAAGATGGAAGTTGGTATAGGGTGACTTCTGTTGAAAAGCAATATGAATTATGCTAAAATAGGAGAGTTTTGTTTTTTTTATAGTTATTTTTCTTTTGAGGGATTACGCCCAACTCGTAAAAAAATATTCCTACTTTTATAGTAGGATCAAGTGATAAAACCATTCTAACATTCTTTTCGGATAGAGGCCAAGGGGTTTTAAGACTTCAATATTTTTTAGTTTTATATTAGATTTTTTATATCTTTAGATGAGATGGAGGATTTAAAGGAGATGCAAGTGACAAAAGCAGTGGCTCTTGGGACATGTTTTGGCGTGAGAGATGCGATTGATTTAGCCTTAGAGTCTGAGAATAAAAAGGATCTTACAATACTTGGGCAACTTGTTCATAACCCTCAAACGGTTCTCCGATTGGAAGAGCAAGGGATAAGGAACGCTAATAAAGTTGAAGATATTGAGACAAAATATGTCATGATCACAGCTCATGGCGCCTCTAATAAAGTGAAAGAAGAGGTTTTAAATAGGGGGCATATTTTGGAAGATGCTTCATGCCCTTTGGTTGTTCGTGTTCACAAAGCTATAAAAAAAATGGTTAAAGATGGTTACTTTCCTGTCGTTATAGGTCAAGAATCACACGTTGAAGTTCGTGGTATTGTTGGTGACTTAAAAGACTACGAAGTCATTGGAAGTATCAAAGATGTTGAGAAAATTGAGGGATATCCTCGATTAGGAATAGTTAGTCAAACGACACAGCCTATCAAAAATGTTTTGAAAATTGTTGAAGCAATAAAAGAGCAAAAACATGAGGATATCAAATTTGTTGATACCGTTTGTAAGCCAACGAAAGATCGTCAAAAAGCTGTAGAAGATCTCTGCTCTAAGGTTGACATTGTTATGGTTGTTGGAGGGTTTAACTCTAGCAATACGAAAAAGCTTAAGTTGGTTTGTGAAAAAAAAGGCTTGAGGTGTCATCACATAGAAGGGGTGCAAAATATCAAAGAAGAATGGTTCTACGCTGACGATCATGTTGGGATTACGGCAGGAACGAGTACGCCATCTGATGTTATAGAGAAGGTTTATGAGTACCTTTGCTCTTTAGAGGTGTCGACCTTATTCAAAGGGACTATATCGTGAAAGGGGAAAAGGTTTTGGACAAGAAGCTTCATGAGTGGACATACAACTTTGGAACACAAAAATATATGCGGCTACCTTCCCATGAGGTTAAAATTGGAGACTGTGCCTTAGGAGGTAATCAGCCTGTTCGTATTCAGTCCATGACAACGACGGATACTTTGGATATTCAAAAGACCGTTGAGCAGTCTTTGCGTATGGTTAACGCTGGATGTGAGTTGGTTCGGATAACGGCTCCATCTTTGAAACATGCTGAGGCGTTGAAAGATATTAAAAAAAAATTACAAAGTCAAGGGTGTTTTGTCCCAATAATAGCAGATATTCATTTTACGCCTAGGGCTGCAGAAATTGCGGCACGCTTGATTGAAAAAGTTCGCATCAATCCAGGGAACTATGCCGATCGAAAGGCTTTTCAGCAGGTGGAATATTCAGATCAGGAATATCAAGATGAGATTTGTCGGATTCATGATAGGTTTTCTCCTTTGGTGAAAATTTGCAAAGAGTACGGAACGGCTATGAGGATTGGGACAAACCATGGTTCTTTGTCGGACCGAATAATGAGTAGATATGGGGATACTCCTAAGGGGATGGTGGAGTCAGCCTTGGAATTTGTTAGGATTTGTGAAGACCATGGATTTGATAAAATAGTTTTGTCTATGAAGGCATCGAATACTCAAGTTATGGTTCAAGCCTACCGCTTGCTGGTAAAAAGCCTTCTCCAGCAAGGAAAAATATATCCGATTCATCTAGGAGTAACAGAGGCTGGAGACGGTGTGGATGGTCGATTAAAGTCCACAGTGGGGATTGGGACTTTGTTGGCAGAGGGTATCGGAGACACCGTTAGAGTTTCTTTAACAGAGGAACCGGAATTTGAATTGCCGGTTGCCAGGTATATTGTTGACTCTTTCACAAGTCCTTTTGATGACAAAGGGGATCAATTTCTTTTGAAAGACATCCCTACAATCCAAACGCGATTTAAAAACCCCTTTTTCTTTAAACGCAGAAACTCTAAGAAGACCTTAGGTCTTGGAGGAGGAAAAATACCTCTTATTTTGAGTAAACATGAGAAAGCAGATATTCAAGTGACAGACAGTTTTGGGGATAAAGTTCTTTGTGTTTTCAAAATAGAAAATGTTTCTGATTTCTATCCTGTTTATGAAAAAATTGTGACAATGGTTAGAGAAAATGATGACCGCCCTGTGGTTTTAGATGTTAGACCTTTGAAGGTAAGAGAAGATCGAAACTTAGAAAAGAGAGAACAGTGGCAAATGACATTGGCGGCTTCTCTTGGGGGTTTGCTATTGGATGGCTTTGTTGATGCTTTATGGGTAAACCCTTTAGAAGAAGATATTGAAGATGCTATGTCTTTGCTCCAAGCTGCGAGATTGAGAACCGTTAAAACAGAATATATTTCGTGCCCATCGTGTGGGAGAACTCTTTTTGATTTGCAGAAAACAACAGAAAGAGTTCGCTCTAAAACGAATCACTTGAAACAATTAAAGATAGCGGTGATGGGATGTATTGTTAATGGTCCTGGAGAGATGGCAGATGCCGATTATGGATATGTTGGTGCCGGTCCTGGCAAAATAACGCTTTACCGAAAGCATAACGTTGTTAAAAAGAATATACCTTTTGAAAATGCTGTTGATGAACTTGTTAATTTGATCAAAGATGATGGGGAATGGGTTGACCCCGTTTAAAAGTTACTTTAGAGAACTAAAGAGATCTCCTTGAAAAATAGAAAGTTTTTTAATGAATCATTCCAGTTTTGAAGAAATTTTTGAAAAAGAAAATGCTAAAACGTTGTCAGAGAAAGAAGTTTGTTCTTCTATTTCTCGCTACTTGACATGTGCTTTAGGCAAAGACTCTTATACAACAACACGTTCGGACTGGTTTAAAAGCATTTCATTTGTTGTTCGTGAAAGATTAATAAACATGTGGCTTAATACTCAAAGAAGCTACTATAAAAAGGATACGAAGAGGGTTTATTATTTTTCCATGGAATTTTTAATGGGGAGATCTTTGAGTCATAATATCTTGAATTTAGGGGTAAAAAATGTTTGTGAAAATGCCTTATACCGTTTAGGGCAAAAGCTAGAGAACATCCAAGAGGTTGAAGTTGATGCAGGGCTTGGTAATGGGGGTCTCGGCAGGTTGGCTTCATGTTTTTTAGACTCAATGGCGACTCAAAATATAGCAGGGTATGGTTATGGCTTAAGATATGAGTTTGGCGCATTTTGTCAGCAACTTGTGGGTGGTGAGCAAGTGGAAAATACTGATTACTGGCTTCAGTTTGGACATATCTGGGAGATTGAGCGTCCTGAAAATATGTACAAGGTCCGTTTTGGAGGGGTTGTTAAGGATTTTATGGATGATGAGGGGCAGTGGAGGCATGTTTGGTTACATGACCATGCAGTTAACGCTGTTGCCTATGATACACCAATCCCTGGATATTTAAATCAAACGGTTAACACGTTGCGCTTATGGTCCGCGAAGGCTATTGAGCAGTTCAACTTGAGTTTTTTTAATAAAGGTGACTATATCAAATCCTTGGAAGAGCAGATTAAACTTGAGAATATCTCAAGAGTGCTCTATCCGGATGATACGACAGAAGAAGGTAAAAAACTTATTTTTAAACAACAGTATTTCTTTATTTCTGCATCTTTACAGGATATTCTTAGAAGATTTAAAAAATCAACCAATGATTTCAATTTATTCTCGAAAAAGGTTGCCATTCAGCTTAACGATACGCACCCTGCTTTGTCTATTTTAGAGTTGATGAGAATCTTTTTAGATATAGAGGGGTTTGAATGGAAATTCGCTTGGAAAATCGTGACAGAAACTTTCTCTTATACCAATCATACTATTTTACCTGAAGCTTTGGAAAAATGGCCTATGAGTTTCTTTCAGGAGATTTTGCCGAGACATTTGCAGATCTTGTATGAAATCAATCGTCGCTTTCTCAAAAATATTGAAAGGGACTTCTCCAAAGATGGTGAAAAGGTGAAGAGGATGTCGTTGATAGAAGAAGGTGAAAAAAAAATGGTGAGGATGTCTCATTTGGCGATTGTGGGTTCGCACTGTGTCAATGGGGTTTCTCAACTACATACAGATATTTTGAAAAAAAAGGTTTTCGTCGACTTTTATCAGCACACACCCAAGAAATTTGTCAATGTGACGAATGGGATTTCTGTGAGACGTTGGTTGCTGGGAGCAAATCCAGAACTGAGTGCTTTGATTTCGGAAGTGATTGGTGATGGCTGGAAAAAAAATATTGAAGAGTTGTCAGCTTTAGAATCTTTTGCAAAAGATCAGTCTTTTCAGGAAAAATGGAAAGCAGTAAAGCTCAAACGTAAAAAAATACTCATTAATCATGTGCAAAAATTTTTAAATATTTCTGTTTCTCCAGAGGCTCTTTTTGATGTACAGATCAAACGTATTCATGAGTATAAAAGACAGGTTTTAAAGATCATGCATGTTATTCATCTTTATGCCTCTTTGAAGAAGAGAAAAAAGACCCCTAAAGTTTCGAGAGCTGTTTTTTTTAGTGGCAAAGCGGCTCCTAGTTATGAAATGGCCAAAACGGTTATTCATTTGATCAATGCGGTTGCGACAGAAATCAACAATGATAAGGATGTGAGAGACTTTTTAAAGGTTATATTTATACCGAATTATGGTGTGACTTTGGCCGAAAAGATCATCCCTGCCGCAGATCTTTCTGAGCAAATATCAACAGCAGGTATGGAGGCTTCCGGCACAGGAAACATGAAGCTTGCTTTAAATGGGGCTTTGATGATCGGGACTTTGGATGGAGCGAATGTGGAAATGCAAGAACATATTGGTGATGAAAATATGTTTATTTTTGGACTGAAAGCTCTTGAAATTGAAAAAAAACGTAAAGATGGATATGATCCTTATGAAGAGTATTTGTCGAATCAGGATCTATGTGAAGTCATAGATATGATAGACCGAGATGTTTTTTCGAGAAAAAGACCTGGTATTTTCAAACCTATTATTAATGAGCTTTTAAGAAAAGATTACTTTTGTAATACACTTGATTTTAAAGAATATTTGGAATGTCAGCAAAGAGTGGACGATATGTTTTTTTTATCAGAGACTTGGACAGAAAAGGCCATTTTGAACGTTTCTAGGATGGCTTATTTTTCTAGTGACCGAGCCATTTTGGAGTATTCTAAAAATATATGGGGTATTGATTGATCGAGATATTTTTTATCGAAAGAATCAATGGGTTAGCTAGGGGTATATAGTTTTATATATTGAGATTTTTAAGTAGACCTTTTTAAATGATTTTTGATTGTAAAGTTGGTTTTTTATGGGAATAAATTTCTCTTTTTCTGATAGATGGAATGTTCAAGACTTTGGACGAACTTCTTTCCTTGAGGTTGATGTTTTACAAAAAAACTTGGTTGAAGTAAAAAAAGAAAAACCGGAAGAAAAAGATCAAATGCTTCTGGCGGAATTTGACCCTGTCATAACCAAAGGGCGGCAATTTTGCCCAACAACGCTTTTGAAAAAGGAAGATTTTTTTAAATCTCAGAAGGTAAGTATCCTAGACGTTGATAGGGGGGGAGAAGTCACTTATCATGGACCTGGGCAATTGGTTGTTTATTTAGTGGCAGATTTGAATCGTTACGGTAAAGATTTGAAAAAATGGGTATCTGTAATTGAAAGATCTTTAATAAAACTTCTTGCAGAGTATGGAGTTACAGCATCTAAACCTTCGGATCTTGTGGGGGTTTGGGTTAATGAAAAGAAGATAGCTTCAATCGGCATTGGGTGTCGCCGCTGGATAACTTACTATGGGCTTGCTTTGAACATTACGACAGATTTAACACCTTTTTCGTGGATGTTTCCATGTGGATTGGTGGATGTCCAAATGACAAGTTTGGAAAAAGAATTAGGCTTTGTTAAAGAAGACCTTATGATAGATATAAAAAGAAAATGGGTAAAAACATTTACAACAGTACTGAAAGAAATACAAATATGAAAACTTTGCCTTCGTGGTTCAAAAAAAAGGTGCCCTCTAACGCTCGTTATGAAAAAGTGGTTAACCTTTTGAATGATTTAGAATTGACAACAGTTTGTAAAGAGGCAAAATGCCCAAATGTTGGGGAGTGTTACTCCCGAGGAACAGCAACTTTTATGATTTTGGGAGATGTTTGTACTCGGAATTGTCGATTTTGTGCTATCACATTGGGAAAACCTCGAAAAGTTGATTCTGATGAACCGCGTCGACTCCGGCAAGCAATACAGCATTTAGAGCTTGATCATGTTGTGATAACCATGGTAACTCGAGATGATTTGAAAGATGGAGGTTCCGGGCACTTTGTGAATGTTATCCGTGAAGTTAAAGAACATACAAATGTGACGATTGAAGTTTTAACCTCGGACTTTCGTGGAAGAAGAGAAAGCGTGGAGGAAGTGGTTTGTGCAGGGCCTGACGTATTTAATCATAATATGGAGACCACCGAATCATTACATAAAAAGGTTAGACCTATGATGGCTTATGATAGGTCATTAGATGTTTTGGAACATGCTAAAAAAGTTCGACCAGAAATCATTTTAAAGTCGGGCTTTATGTTAGGTCTTGGTGAAGAAAAAGAAGAGATCGAGCGCCTATTAAAAGATTTACGAAAAGTTGGGTGTGAATTTGTTACAATCGGTCAGTATTTGCGGCCTCCAGGTTCAACATTAAAAGTGGAGAACTTTGTATCTCCTCAGGAATTTAAAGAATGGGGGACTTATGCGAAAGAGCTAGGGTTTAGACTTGTGGAGTCGAGCCCTTTAGTTAGAAGCTCTTATAAGGCAGATCAGGCTATGTTACATATGAGTATGAGTTGAGAATGTTATAAAATACTTTACAAGTTTTTTTAGAGCTCCTTTGAAAGGTCTTGTTATTTAGAAAGAGCTAGGGATAAAGACGATATGGTCATTTTTTCAAAATGAGAAGATTTAGTAAATTTTTTTTCTAAAAAAGATATAGTGTATTGGGATAACAATCTCTAGTTTTTAATATAAAATGAGACCTCTACATGATTTATAAGCCTCTTTAGGGGGGTATATTTTTTATAAAAGGGTCAAAAATTGAGGAAGTAAGAATATATGGATTCAAAGTCGTTGACTGAAGTTTTTTTGCCACATCTGGGAGAAGGTGTTGAAAGTGCAGAGCTCGCTCTGTGGCATGTGAAAGAAGGTCAGGTGGTTACACAGGGACAAGATTTATGTGAAGTGGTGACGGAAAAAGTGAGTTTTCATGTTGAATCTCCGCACTCAGGCAAAATCGTTTCCCAATGTGTAGAGGAAGGGAATGAAATTTTGATTGGAGCATTGCTCGCTTACATGCAATGTGATTAGGAGTAAAGGATGGAAGAATCGAATAGAATGAAACGGATTCCTCCGTATTTATTCACAATAGTTGATCGTTTAAAGAAAAAAGTTCAGGAAAATGGGCAAACAGTTATTGACTTGTCTATGGGAAACCCTGATTTACCAACACCTTCTCATATTCTTGAGGAAATGGGTGCCGCAATACAGGACCCTGTGAATCATAGGTATTCAAAAAGAGATGATGGGTGCGAGGTTGAGTTAAGAAAAGCTATTTGTTATTGGTATAAAAAAAAGTTTGATGTTGACTTAGACTTTGAAACGGAAGTTGTTCCGCTTATAGGGTCTAAAGAAGGAATAGCGCATATGTCTACGGCTTTTTTAAACCCAGATGACGTTGCATTGGTTCCTTCTCCTGCTTATCCCGTTCACTTTAATGGGGTCACAATGGCAGGAGGGATCCTTCATGATCTCCCTCTTTTGAAAGAGAATGATTTTTTGCCGGATGTGTCAAAGATTCCGGAAGATGTTTTGCGTTCAAGTAAGTTCATGTTCTTGAGTTATCCTCATAACCCTACGACAGCGATTGCTGAATATAGTTTTTATGAAAACATGGTGAAGTGGGTTCGTGGTAAAAATATCATATTGGCTAGTGACGCAGCTTACTCGGATATTGTTTTTGATGGACACACAGCAACAAGTATTCTTCAAGTTCCAAGAGCGAAAGATGTGGCCATTGAATTCCACACTTTATCGAAAAGTTATAATATGGCTGGTTGGAGAATTGGTTTTGCTGTTGGGAATCCGGAGGTTTTGGCTTCTCTTGAAAAGGCGAAAAGCTATACGGACTTTGGTATTTTTAGACCTATACAAAGGGCAGGTATCAAAGCTTTAACTTCTGACCAAAAGTGTGTTACAGACCTTGTTGCGACTTATAAGAAGCGTGTAGATTTTTTTGTTAAAGGGTTGCAGAGTATTGGTTGGTTTGTGGACTTTCCTAAGGCTACTTTTTATATTTGGGCAGAGCTGCCTTCTCAATATAAAGCTTTGAGCTCTTTGGACTTTGCGTCTCTTATGTTACAAAAAACAGGAGTGGCTGTTGCTCCTGGAACAGGGTTTGGAAAGTATGGTGAAGGATATGTCCGAATTGCTCTTATGGAGACAATTCCTCGATTGGGAGAGGCATTGGAAAGAATCAAAGACTTTTTAGCAGAGGGCATTTAAACCTGAGGTATCGGGTGAATGTTTGACTTTGAAAAAATAAGACCGTTGAAAAAGGCCATATCTATCAGGGATATGGCCTTTTTTTTAAGTTTTTGCGAACAGCTTTCTAGACTTTTCAACAGGCTCAGTGGATAGGCTGTGGATAACCTGAGAATAACAGATATTTTTTTGTTGATAACATGTGGCATTAGATGCGTGATAGGATGTCGCAGATTTTTTTATTCGAGGACTTGTTTCGATTAGACTTGAAAAAATTTTCGTTAGAACTTTTATAATAACTTTCGTTATTAGGATCTAAGGCCGTTAAAAAAGATTCAAATTTTTGAAAAATGCCATAGATATCTTATTGAAAACAGTTTATCCACTTTAGCCGAGAAGAGCTCTTCCTTCAGGTAGAGGATGAGAGGCTTTTTCAAAGATATTAAAAATGTGGCGAGCGTTGGTTTTCAATATATTTTTTAATAACTTGAATAGGTGCACCCCCACAAGATCCAGCATAATAACTAGGTGACCACAAAACACCTTTCCAATATTGTTTTTGA
>MDLB01000047.1 GCA_001730085.1 PVC group bacterium (ex Bugula neritina AB1) | reverse complement strand
TAGGGAATCCCCGTCCTTTGACTTTTTTCGTCAAACAATCCCAAATAGCTCTATCTAACATTTTCAACGTTTGATTAAGTGGTTGCGACGAAACCTCTTTTAAGAAATCATATTCTTCGCTTTTCTTCCAAAAATTATTTTTCCACCAGTCAAGTTCGTACCAGCTCAAAAGCTTTTGCTTGTTCTCCAGTCTTTCATTTTGAATTGCAAGAGCTTTGTTCCAAACAAAACGATTACAACCAAGATTTTTCTTCAAAGTAATTTCTTGTTCTTTACTTTTTAATTTTAATTTAAATTTAAAACTCTTAACTTTTTTCATTCACACACTTTAACATAGGCTCTATGGAAAATTAAAAAATATATTAAAAACCAAATCTCTCCACATTTTTAATATCTGTGAAAAAGACTCTCATCCTCCACCTAAAGGAAGAGCTCTTCTCGGCTTGAAATGATAAATATTAAAAAGTATTTTTTTAAATCAATAAACTTTATATTTACCTTTAGATTTAATATAAAGAAGAACATTTTCATCTGTTTCATTAGAAATAAAAGAAGATTGGCTAGGTTCTAAGTGAAAATAACTTCCGGAAGGGAGGTCTTCATTTTTTGTTTTACCCAAAGTAACTTCCCCTTTTATAACAACAATCTTCAAGTCGCCTTTTCTATTCGTAATTTTTCCATAAAAATCTGGTGGCAACCTTAAAAGAGTAGAGTTCCAATGTTTTCTAGAAACTTTGCCCCAAAGAAAGGCTATTGCCAAATTTTTTACTCTCTTGCTTTTTCGAGAAGGAAGCCATGTGCTATGCTTCTGGTTAAGCCAAATCAAGTGAGAAGAGTCTATATTAAGTGCAGAAAAAGGAGGAGTAAAAGCATCAGACGGAGGATCAAAAAGATAGGGACCCTCATTCATTTCAAGGTAGGCTATATTGCACTTTCCTTTCGCCGCTGTAACGTGAACCTCACCTGCAGGTTGCATCCAAATAGATCCAGGAGAAAGCCATGCTTTTTCTGCCCCAGGGTCATCGTTATGAACAAGACCAGAAATCGTAACACCACGATACGTTATATTATGCACATGTGGACTGCTAACGTAACCATCTGGCATTTTAGCTAAAAACCCAGATGCACCTTTTTTGTGAATATTTCCCCACAAAGGAGCATATAGAGGACCTTCCGTGCCTAAAGCAGGAACAAGAGGCTCCCACTCCAAATCAGAAGATTTTATAATATGAATGTTCTCTTTCTCCAAAGGTTTCGACTGTAAATTTGAAGAAGAAAATATGGTCAACAATGAACAAAATAAAACGATAAAATTTTTCATAAAAGTAAACCTCTTTAAAAATTTAAAATTATTTGAATCAAAGACAATCTTATGGCAAAGTGAAAAATTAGTCAACCACTCTTCATATTAAAAAATTAAACCAACAGCCTTATCAAAGGAATCTCTTTGAAATATAAAAATTAGAGCCATAAATACACTTAGACCCTTGAAAAATACCAGATAAACTTTCTTATTTTTAAAATATACAATATTTTTACAATTAAAAGCATTATACAGATAAAATATAACAAATAAAAGATTATTTATTAAATACAAATATTAAATTTATTGAAAAATTAAATTTTATCTACTAAATAGCTATTTAAATGTAATAAAACAACTCTTTTAATATTTTTTAGCTACGTATAGGCAATCATTATATCTAAGCTTTCCAAAGAATATTTTAAAAAATCTATCCAAATCATCTCAATAATTGTTTTCGACCTAACAATGACAAATAAAAACTTAAATCATAAAAAAGATTTTTCAGGTAAACCCTTCCTCTTCGACCAAGGGTAAAAAAAGTCTGGAATTTTAAAGCTTTCCATATGTTTTTTTAAGTGATTTTTCAATACCTCTTCTTCGTAAGTACAACCTTCTCTCATTTTCACAAAAGCGACAGGCCTTTCTCCAAACTCTTTACTTTTGATAGGTAAAACTTTCACACAAAGAATCCCATCTAGCTTTAAAAGACATTCTTCAATCTCTTCTGGATAAATATTTTCTCCACCTGAAATAAACATAGTGTCCTTGCGCTTTTCAATAACAATTTGTTTTTTTTCATCACCCAACCATTTAGCTATATCACCTGTATGGAACCACCCGTCTTCATCTAAGGAGGAGTTCAATTCACCCGTTTGTGACCAATACCCTCGAAAAAGCGTTTCACCTTTAACTAAAACTTCTTGATCAGGATTTATTTTTAACTGTCTAAAAGGGATAAGTTCTCCCGCATGAATCAAGTCCCCTTCCGTCATCTTTTTTATCGACGTGCACACCTGTGATGCCATTTCGGTCATCCCATAAGAAAAATGCACCGGCAGATTTCTCTGTGTCACTTTTTTCACAAGCTTTTCAGTTATACTCGCTCCTCCCAAAACAATCGCCTGTATCTTTTGAGCATAATTCACAGAATCTTTATCTTCCATTAGGCGATTAAGCTGCGTAGAAACCAATGACATATGTGTCACAAACCTTATTGAATCTTTATCGCTCCAAGGGTCTTTTTTGCCAGAGAGGATCAAACATCCTCTTGAAAACAAAGTCCTTATCAAAATAGAGAAGCCACCTATATGATAAATAGGTAAAGAAAATAGCCAACCAGACTCTTCGGTGAATTTTAACCTTTCATTCACTCCTTTGGCAGAAAAAATTAAACTCTTATAGTCATGCACCACAAACTTAGGTGTTCCTGTACTACCCGACGTTGGCATAATAAGAGCTAGGTCAGAGCTATTCCAACTGTATCTATCTTTCTTTATCTCAGCAACCTGCTGTTTGGATACCCTCATCCCCTCCTCATGGATCATTGTAAGATCGATCTGTGTCCAAAGGTATTTGGCTTTTAAAAAACTTTGATAATCTTCAAGTTGTCTTTTTATAAAGCGATGACTCATTGTGCATACAGTAGCTCCGCATCTCCATAGCGCCAAAACCAAGCTTGCATATTCAAAACTATTCGTAGAGCAAATCATAACTCGATCCCCTTGCTCAACCCCTCGACTTTGTAAAGCAAGAAAAAGGCGACAAACATACTCATCCCACTGCAAAAAAGTCCAAGCTTTTCTTTTAACAAAAGCTCCTATTTTTTCAGGGTTAATATCACAAGCACTCTGAAGTAAACATTCATATCTCATTATTTTCCTTACAGGGAGTGACCCCTATTTTAATTCCAAAGGAACACTTAGAATATTAGCTATACTTTCCATATGATACCTTACTCTTTGTGAAGCATATTGTTGACTGCTTCCAGAAGATATCATAAATGGCCAATCACTACTCAAAAGATTTTTAAAATGATCTTCACACCTTTCTCTCTCAAAATCATCCCCTGAAAAATCTTCATATTTTTCGCGCAAATAGCGGATATTTTTAAAAATCCAATCATTGCTAGGGTTCAACCACATCCGATGATATCCCCCCTTTCCCCAACTCGACATAGAAGGCTGTGCCTCGAAAACACCTAGAGATTTATCTCCCACAAGGCCATCCAAGAAAACTTCGGGGGTCAATATTTGAATATCTCTCGAATCTTTTAAAATATCCAAAGTTTTTTCTAAAAAGGTCATCCCTTCCCACCACCAATGTCCAAAAAGCTCCGCATCAAAACATAAAGTTATCCAAGGATCTTCAAGCCCGCATTCATGAACCTGAGAAAATCTATCTTTTAAACGGCTCACCCAGTCAAAAGCATGATATATCGCTAATTTTTTTCCAAAAAAAGGATCATAAAGACTTTTTTGATCAAAATAACCCACCCGTCGATGCTTGAACCCTGTGTGAGAAATAACACCTCTTCTTTTATGGTACTTTCTCAAAAGAGGCGTATCTTCTTCCATCCCCATATTTGCATAAAAGTCTCTATACCCAAAAGCCCCCGGGTACCCTTGTGTCGCACTCCATATCCACTTTGTGCTTTTTGAGTCACGACCCCATGCCATAATCCCATTGGGACATCTTAACGGATAAAAAGCTCCCTCTGAGGGTTGAGGAGAAGCTTGCAAAACACCATGGGTTTCTAGAAAGAAATACTCAATATCTCTCTGTTTAAGATATTGCTCTAAGTTTGGAACATAGCCACACTCTGGCAACCAAAAACCTCTCGGTTTTACCCCTAAAGCTTTTTCGAATTCATCGCAACCATACAAAATTTGATCTTGAATCAATTGTTTGTCCTGATGCCACAGAGGCAAATAAGCATGACTTTGTGAAGTTGTAATCAGAGATATAACTTTTTCTTTAGACAGATCCGCAAAATCTTTTATCAAACCCTTTGGGAACATATTCGATACATAGTCGCAAACGGATTGATAATGATCAATGTAATGCTCCACAAGTCTAATTTTATTTTTATCTCCCTTAAAACCCTCCGCATACTCATAAAAAATATTCATGTGTTCATATAAGTAACTGTGGTACTGTTCAAGGAGGAAAGAGTTCTCCATCATTTTGATCAAAGTTGGAGAAAGAGATAAGGTTAAAACATTTCTATACTTTTTTTTCTTTAACCGTTGCAACATAAAAATCAAAGGAATATATGTTTCTGTCAACGCTTCAAAAAACCAATCATGTTCCAAACAATACGAAAGGTCTTTATGACAAACATAGGGTAAATGGGCGTGCAAAACCCATTGAACTTTTTTCATTTTTTACCAAGAGGTACAGTCATCATCGGATGTCGATAACATATGTAACATTTTTTCATTAAAAACTTCAGGTGTTTTAGGGCTCGGAATTGTTTCAAAAGGCTCACTTTCTGCCAAAACATTCTCATTATCTCCATTATCAGATACCCCCGATAAAGAAACCCGAAAACAATGGCCCGGATCTGGGATCAAAAGGTGCCAACTCTGGTCATGAATGGAAATCGAAACATCATAAGCTTTTAGCCAACTCTCATCTTGGTCACGCTTACTCAAGCTTAAAAAAAATTGATCAAAGCCTTCTTGAATAAAGTCCCAAGATACATAAACCCAACTCGCATCCGTTTGACAAACATCTAAAAAATTTTTTTTTATCAAAAAAAGATATCCTTCTATGTCTAGTAATATTTATTTAAAAAGGAAATGTTAAACATTTTCCGAGTATTAAAGAAGCTCTTCACTTTCTAAAAAGTATCTTTGTAAAATAATCCGAAAGAGTTTAAGATTTTAGCAAAAAGTACCTATTCATCAAAATCATACAATAATTCTTAAAAGTCCTTTTAATAAACAAAAGCATATCTTATTTATCTACATCAAGTTTTAAAAAAATCTATTATAAAGAGAACCTTAAGATTGTACAGAGATTTCTTTCATGATACTATAGATAGAATAGGAAGGCAATATATTCAGGCCGTTGCAAATTATCTTAGAACCGTCTCATTTTAATTTTAAAAAGATAAAATACGGTTTGATATATACAAAGATTATTTATAATACAAAATGTATCGAATGATCCAAATTTTCCTCTCATATTTTTTGCAAAAGCCTCATGACTATAAAGTCAAAGAAAGATTTTTTAAGATGGCATCAAAAGATTACAAATATATAGAAAATACAAATGGATCATATTATGTAGATGATTCATGTATAGCATGTATGGCCTGCACTCAAATCGCACCCAAGCATTTCATAATGAACGAAGATAATTATTATGCTTATGTTCACTGCCAACCACAGAATTCTGCAGAAACCATTTCGACACAAGAAGCCTTGGACACATGCCCTGTTAATGCCATTGGAGATGATGGAAATTCTTCAAAATGATTTATTTAGACAATGCAGCAACAACACAACCATCTCTGTCATCTTGTGAAACTTATCAAAAAATATCACAAACAAACTGGGGAAACCCTTCTTCTCTTCACCGTTTAGGAGCCAAAGCCAATGAGACGATAGAAAATGCACGACTCAAACTCGCCTCACTTTGGTCTATAAAGCCTAACAATATCATTTGGACCAGTGGAGCAACCGAAGCTAATCAGACGGTGCTACTTCAAGTCCCCAATAATCCCAATCCTCATAAAAACCGCATTTTGGTGTCCCCTTTTGAGCATCCTTCCGTTCAAAACGCTTTGCCTGTTTTAAAAGAAAGAGGATTTTATATCGACTATTTAGATATATCTAAAAAAGGTCTTATCGACGAAAACTCTTTGCATAAAAAATTAACCCCAGAAACATCTCTCGTCAGTATCATTGGTATTCATAATGAGATTGGTGTCAAACAAGACATTCCTACTTTATGTAAAATCATTCGTAAAAAGAGCCCTACAACAGCTATTCACATAGATATGGTCCAATGGGTTAATAAATACGCGCTACCTCTCGGACAGTATCGTCCAGATTTTTTAACCTTTTCAGCTCATAAATGTCACGGTCCCAAAGGTGTCGGGGGCATAATAAAGCTAGGGGATATATCTTTCCCTCCCCTGCTAAGAGGTGGTGATCAAGAGTATGGTTTTCGTGCTGGCACAGAGAATGTCGCTGCCATCGCCTCTGCTGTTCAAAGTTTTGAGGAGATGCAAAACAACATCAATTTATCATTTATTCAAAAAGCTGAAAAAGAGCTTTTTGATTTTGTACAGTCACATAAAAGTATCATATGGCTAAGTCCTGAACCTGGCCCGACTAAAACACCATGGATATCTCTTATCAGCATTCCTTCTCATAAAAGTGAAGTTTTGCTTCACTGCCTTGAAAAAAATAACATTTTTGTTTCTTCCGGGAGTGCTTGTTCTGAAAAGAAAAGAAAATCCTACAGCAAAAACATGAAGATATCATACGAAGAAGAACAAGGAATATTACGTATTTCTTTATCCATCCGTAATCAACCCTCCGATATTACTTATTTAATTCAATCTCTAAAGGGGCTGTTATGAAAAATTGCTTACTCATTCGGTATGGAGAAATGAGTTTAAAACAAAGAAACCGTAATCTTTTCGAAAAAAGACTCCGTCAAAACATAGCACGTATTCTTTCTCCCTCTTCTCAAGTGACTTTAGAACAAAGTCATCAGCGTTTAATTGTGCACGGCCCCTTAGATCAACTAGAAGCCCTGGCACCTCGCCTCACTGAGACACCTGGGATCCTTTCGGTTCGTCCCGCGACAATACTTCCCTTAAATTGGGAAGAGATGTTGGCTAAACTTTTGGAAATACTTAAAAAATTTAACTCAGACCCTCAAACTTTCGCCGTAAAAACGCAGCGAAGTGACAAACGCTATTTCATGGATTCTAGTTCGATGAATATCTCTTTAGGTGAATTCATAAAAAATGAAAAACCTCAATGGACTGTTCATTTAAAAAAACCTGATCTTTTGTTGCGCTTTTTAGTCACTCCAAAAAATATCTATCTGTCAACAACAGATCTTCAAGGAATCGGCGGACTTCCAGTGGGAACAGCTAACTATTTAGCTCTTCTTTTGAGTGGTGGTATTGACTCCCCTGTCGCAGGATATTGCATGCAAAAACGAGGTGTACCTATTTTAGCCATTCATTTTCATAGTTTTCCCTACACAGGCCCTCAATCGCTCAACAAAGTAAAAGACTTACGCCATATGTTAGGAAACTATCAAAAACATCTTCCGCTATATATCGTTCACTTCACAGATATTCAAGAAGCGATCAAAAAGTTTTGCAAGCCAAAATATGGGATCATCCTTGCACGGCGAATGATGATGCGAATATCAGAAAATATCGCCAAGCAAAGAAGGTGTCTTGGGCTCATTACGGGTGACTCTTTGGGGCAAGTCTCTAGTCAAACTTTAGAAAATATGAACGTGATAGGCTCTGCAACAACTTTACCCATCTATCGACCTCTTATCTCGTACGACAAACAAGATATCATAACTATTGCAAAAAAAATAAACACATTCCGCATTTCTAATCGTCCCTTTGAAGATTGTTGTTCTCTTTTTATAGACAAAGAAACAAAAACAAGATCAACCATAAAATCTGCAGAGCAACAAGAAAAAAGTTTAAATATAGACGAATTAGTAGAAGAAGCCTGTCAAAACATAGAAATTTTCTAAAAAATAGAAAATAAAAAAGTCCTAATTAAAATCTTAATTGAACATTTGAAATGAAAAAGAATATATCAAGTCCAACATCTTTTTTATTCATGGTAATTAGTATAAGTTTTTTCTATTGCTTCGCATATCAGTTTATTAATTGACATATTTTTTTGTAGGCTTTTTCCTTTAAACACTCTTTCGTTTTTTTATCTATAAGAAGGCTAACTCTACAATTTTTTTTTAATAAAACTGTCAACTGAACCTTCTAAATCTCTAATACTTTAAGACTAAAGAACAAAAAATATCGACAGTTTCCAAGTATCTCAGGCATTCATCTTCTTCAATCACACTGAATTTCTACTTTCATGATCAGCTGAGCCATCACGAATTGTTCGGAAGTTGACATACTCCAACCACACAACTAAAACACGTCTTTTTAGAAAGTTGATGGAATTTTTGAATGCATATTTAAAAAAAAGTGTATCATAAATAAACTATTTAAATATAAATATAATACGGATTTTAATTAATATGTACATTTTCTTCTTATTTATAAGAATATTTTTTTTATTCTTCTTTTCAATACATGCTTATGCTTTAGCTCCTGTAAGTGAAGTAAGCACAAAAAATTTCTGTGACATTTCTCGTAAACAGTTTAAGAAAAAATCCTATTTAAATCAGCATTTTAAAAATGTTCATAGTGATGAAAAATCTTTTTCCTGTCACATCTGTAAGAAAAGTTTTAGATCCTCCTCCAATTTATCTAATCATCGTATCGTTCATAGTAAGGAAAAACCCTTTTCCTGTACCATGTGTGAGAGAAAGTATAAAAGCTCCGACAGTTTAAATCGGCATGTAACCGAGAAGCATAAAGAGGGTCATAATGATGGAAAAGATTTTTTCTGTAACATCTGTGAGAAAAATTTTAATAGCTCCTCCCGTTTAACACAGCATCTTAAGTCTCATAGTGATGAAAGACCTTTTGCCTGTGACGAGTGTGGTGACAAGTTTAAGTTCAAAGCCAATTTAAACTTACATCTTATTAACGTTCATAGCGAGGAAAGACCTTTTGCCTGTAGCCTTTGTCCTCAAAGGTTTAAGATGCGCTCCGGTTTAAATCGGCATTTAAAAGGTGTTCATAGTGATGCAAGCGATTTTCCCGAAATAAACGATTTAAGTCAATCCTATGCACCAGCAGGTTCCTATGTACCAGCAGATCCCTCTGCAACAGCAAATCCCCCTCTGCAACAGCATATCCCTATGCACCAGCAGGTTCCTATCTACCAGTAGATCCCTATGCACCAGCAGGTTCCTATCTACCAGTAGATCCCTATGCAACAGCAAATCCCCCTCTGCAACAGCAAATCCCCCT
>MDLB01000046.1 GCA_001730085.1 PVC group bacterium (ex Bugula neritina AB1) | reverse complement strand
GTGTATCTGCTCCAAAAAGAACTGCTGGATGACCATTGATTCCACTCTCAGCATATGTAGGTTGCATAGAAAGCGTATTTTGAAAAGCATCATGATCATTTGCTGACCCTGATACATCTTTCCAGAGGGACACTGATTCTCCGTCCGAAGGATTTGTAGAAATATCTCCATCTCCGTCCATATTTCTCGCATCCCAATGAGCTATTAACCCTGAAGATTCTATTCTTCCAAAACGAACTTCGGCTTCGGTTTCTGGAGCAACCGTGCTGTCTCCATCGCTCATTCCAACTTTAAAACTAGGAGCATTTTCACTACCATCATGCTGAAAAGATATCCGACCAGAGACTATATCTTCTTTAGTAAAAGTCGTAACAACGGTCGCATCATCCAAAAGGAATTCCCCCCCATCAACCTCCGCAAGGGTTATTGTAATATCTTCATCAGAGGTATTCGTATCAACAACATTAATACTTTCTTCTGTAATAACAACCCTTTTTCCCTGGTTTATTCTTAAAGCAGCTCTTGTTAAAACAGGTGCTGTCGTTATAATCTCAATACCCGAAATCTCATCCAAACTTAAACCTGCCAAGTTTTCTAAAGACGAAACTGCAATATCCACTTTTAAACTTTTTGACAAGTCAACTTCGCTTCCAAAAAGGATTTTCAACTGCTTCGGGTCATCTACATCTAATAAAATATCTTCAATATTAGACGCTAACACTGGGGTATTATCTCCATATTTCACAGAAATATTGTCTATAATATTAGTCCCAGCAACCTCCTGAAGACTTTCATTAAAAGAAAAAGTTAACTCTCTATTTTCAGGGTTAAAAAAGTAACCTTCATAAACAGGTTTTGTCATATCTATCGACATGGACTGAGTCATTTCTTCAGATATATTTTGATTCAAATCTTCTATCAAAAGCTTATACTCAAAAGAATCTCCGTCAGAAAATAAAGGCTTCAAACCATTTTCATCCTCTTCTCCCAAGTCAACCAGCCAAGCACCTTGCAAGTCTGATTTAACCTTATATTTAAAATCTATATCTCCAAAAGAAACCGTTACATGAACAATCGTATTTTTTTCAGCGTAACCCTCTATCACAGGTTCTACGCTCGAAGATATTTTCGAACTAGAAACCATAGGTCTAAAAGGAGCATCCATATCTGGAATATCAAAGCGCAAATCATCTTCGGGATAACTACCATCAGCTTTTACAACTCTACCTCTTATTAATGTAAGAATATCTCCAGAAGCTACGGTAGAATCTTTTCCAAAGTCAATTTGAAAACTCTTCGCAAACCCATCTTTTAAATCAATTGCTGTGACAGACGCTCCCTCTCCGAAATGATGTTCATTATTAAGACTCCACCAGCTCAAGCCAAGGGAACGTTTTTTAACAGGCATCGAAAACGTTACAAGTAAAGCATCATCCTTTACCCCATCACCATCTGTATCCAATGCTATGATAGGATCAAGCATCTGCATATTAGGCAAAATAGGATTAGGAAAAAACAACTCAAGGTCAAAGGCCGGTGAATTCCCATTCATATCTTTAACACTTTGTTTCGCAATTTTAAAAGAATCACCAGCAGCAAAAGACAGAGAAGAGTCTAAATCAATTTGATAAGACTTTGCATAAGTTTTTCCGTTAAAAATCATTTCTTCAATCGGTGAAAAAGTTGAACTTTTAAGCCCTCCAGACTTTATAAGAAGATTCGTCTTCGGATCTATAATATCCGACTCTACCAGCTCCGAAAAAGCTAGAATAATTGAATCGCCTCCGTTGTAAAGCCCATTATTATCTTCGTCAATCACTCTTAAGCCAACTCTATCAAAAGAGGTAGGTTCTATATCTGGAAGTTGCCACTCCACATCTTCCAAAGGACTTTCTCCTGAATCTAAAATCAAAGCTTCTTTATCCAGAGTTAAAAATCCTCCATCTGAGATTTTAGCATTTCCACCTAACGTGATATCAAATGTTTGTGCATATCCATCGACTTCATCAATAGCTGCAAAATCAAGACCCCAAGGCTCCGTACCCAAAGTATCGCTTCCACTTAATATAAAGTCATTTGGTGATATCTGAGCCACATCAACCGCATCTAAAAACTTGATTAAAAAGTGATTATTTTTAACCCCGTCAATATTGATACTCGAATCTTCAGAGACAATAGTCGCAGAATTCTTATCTGTCTCTAATAAGTTTATGACTTCTAGATCTATGTTTTTAGAAGTTTCATTCCCTTCTACATCCGTAGCAACAATTTCAAGAGAATACTCTTTCCTTGTTTCATAATCTGGCACTTCCTTTAGTCTTAAATATCCCAAATTAGGATCAATCTCAAACTCATCCGAACCTTGTTCCAAACGATAAGTGATATCTTCATCGTAGTCACCATAATTATCTATAGCTTGAAAGTTATAAATGACCTTATCTATAGGAGTATTCTCTCTCACTTGAATACTTTCCTCACTTATCAAAAAGTGCGGCGGCGTGTCATCCTCGTTAACAATCTCCACTTTAACCGATTGGTCTTTTGTACGCCCCTGTCTATCCTCTGCTGTTATCTCTAAGAAGTAAGTGTCTTTTACTTCAAAATCAAAGACATCTTTTGTTTTCAATTTTCCAGTGTAAGGGTCAATTTCAAAGTATTCCTCATCTCGACCACTTAAGCTGTAACGAATACCCCAGTCTTCTTGCTTAATATCTCTTTCATTAATATGCGCATCATAAATCTCGGTTCCGATTTCAGTACTCTCTAGTGCACTTACATCAACATCTAATCCTCTTTTGATATATGGCTCACTTGTATCAAAGGTTTGAGTAGAAACTGTTTGAATCAAAGTCTCATTTTCTCCTCCATACACCTTGTCAATAAGTTCGCCATCTAAAACCTTTAAACGTAACTTCGTATGGTTCACTTTTTCAACTTCAGGGCTTGGCGGAGTTACTTTAAGACTCCATGTTTTACCGCCATCTAAGCTTATTGGATCTTCAAGATTCCACAAGCTCATATCTACATTTTCACCTCTTTCATCAACCCAAGCCAGACTAGAAAGGCTTAGTTCTTCTCCAACACTACTGTTAAACTCAATCGTATACGTAACACCTTCTGAAATAACTTTCTCTTCAACATAAGCTCTATCCATTGTTTGAGGTAAAACCTCTGGAGCTAAACTTGCCTCTCCAAAAAAGCTTTTCCACACTTTGACATCTTGTGGTCTTTCAACATAAGATTCATCTGAACTTATAGATTCCCAGTACCATTCGGTTGTATCATCAAGTTGAGAAACATAATAGCCTCCATTTTTTCTTCCCCAGATATACCAAGTATCACCACTAGCATTGGTATTCCTATAGACAGGTTTTGAAAAATCAATCTCATTATTTTCATTAAAAACACTTGGGTCAAAACTTCCTTCAAGCGTAAGCGTTTCAAGAACATCACGTTCAACTATCTCATACTCACCATCAATATTTTCACCTAAGCCATATACAACATAGTTAACGCTATCATCTGTAACACTTTCTAAGCGTAGCCCCCCTGTATAAAGGTCGATATTTGCAACACCTGACTCTCCTTCGTATCCTTCTCCATCAATATAGCTTATTTGTAGTGACCTTATGCCATCTTCCACAGAGTCCGTAGTGTTTTTAATGCCAATCGCTTCAATAAGTTGCTTAACCTCTAATGAAGAAAATGAATCACTTGAACTTTTTGATAGCATCAAAAGCTTTTCATCAGAATCGAAGCTATACGTGATACCCGTTACACCTCCAAAAGAGCTTTGGTCTACACTATAATCTGTATCAATAGCTATTTCTTGATCCAAGTAAAGACTATCACCTTCGCCTCCTCCAGAAAGAACGGCTTTGATTTGATAAACCTCAGAAACTGTGGGGAGCGCTAGGTTGGAAACAAATGAAATTCCACTTTCTTGATTAATCTCATTAACAAATTGAGTATGGCTGGTTTGAATACCAGAAGAATCAGCATCAACGTCAACTTCATCAAGATCTTTAATATCAATATTTAATGATTGCTGACTTATTTCTCCAAACTCTCCTTCCGCTACAATTTGTAATTCATAAGACTTTAAACCTGTCTCAAAATCTGGAACATTTCTAAAAAAGAGATACCCACTATCTTCATCTATTAGAAAATGATCCTTATCTCTTCCGTCAACTTCGTAGAAAACATCTTTGTCATAGACTTTTCCTTCATAGCTAGACTCAACATCATATATCACTGTATTCGTTGAAACATTTTCACCTACAGTAAAAAAGTGACTTCCGTCATTTAGAAAAACAGGGGGCTCTAAAATATTTAAAATATTGACATTCAGAGGGTTTATTGAAAAAAGGCCCTGTGTATCTTCAGCTTTAACATTAACCGTATAAAAAGTTTTTTCTTCATAATTCGCTCTTTCTTTGAACCTAACTTCTCCAGTCGAACTATCAATTAAAAAGTCATCAGCATCCTGACCTTCCCCTAATGAATAGATAATGCCTTCATCATTCTTAGAGTTTTTATCATCACGAACATCAACATCATAAACAACTTCGGCAGCATCCGTATTTTCTATGCTATTCACATCCATCTTAGGATAAATAAAAATTGGACTCGATGTATCAAAAGATTGAGAAGACCCTTGTTGCAATAGTTCAGCATTCACATTGCCGTATTCATTTGCTACAGCACCTTCTGCGACTTTAAGTCTAATCGCGGTTGTATCAATAGCATTCTCGCCTTCAGGTGGCGTAATCTTTACCGTCCAAACCAAACCACCATCCTCTGTGTAAGGTTCTTCAATATTCCAGTATGTTTCATCTATCCTGTACCCCTCAACGGTTACAAGTTCAATCGCCTCAGCTTTTAACCCTGATACAGGCTCACTGAATAAAAGATCAAATTCAACAGGCTCTTCCGTAACCCCTTCAGAATCATCTGTAACCTGTGTTAAGCCTATCCCTGAAGCTTCAACTTTTACTGTCGCAATAGCTGACTCTCCTTCATAACCCTCATCATCAATATAAGAAAATACTGCTGATCTTTCTCCGTTTGATAAAGCATCATTTTCATTTTTTATCTCAATACCTTCAATCAGTGATTTAGCTTCAGAAGTGGTCAACAAATCACCACTATCCTTAAATAACATTAAGGATCTATCTTCAAAGGAGTAGGTATACGTTATATTTTCAACTTGATTAACAGTTATTCCTCTTGCCTCATTGCTAACATTTAAAGGAATTTCTGAACCATGAACAAAGTGATCTTCAGCAACATTAACTTCGACATCCAACTCTAAATGATCATTAATGATATCTAAGCCATCTCCTCCTAAAATAACTTTCACGGCTGAAATATTTTCTAAACTTGGTTCACCTACTGTATCTACAAAAGAATGACCTCTTCCCATAGCGATTTTATTAGCAATTGAAAAGTAAGTATTTTGAACATTTTCAACTGCCCCATCAAGATCCATTTCATTCAAATCTTTCACCTGAATATCCACACTTCTTTCAGAGCTATATCCATTTTCATCGCTCGCGTCTATCATAAAAGAATAAGAACCTTTAGCCTCAAAGTCAGAATTCTCTTTTAATAGGAGCTTTCCTGTTTCAGCGATTAAGTCGAATTGGGACTGATCGGAATCGATATTTTCTTTAAAACTATAAGTCAATTGAACATCTGCTTCTAAACTATCATCACTATACGCTGAAAAATCATAGACTTCAGACCCTGCCTGCATATTTTCAGGTATTTCAAAACTATAAGCATCAATAAAAGTATCATTCTCATAAAAAATAGGTGCTTCATAAATATTTTCAATAGAAACTGTTAAGTTTTTCTCCGTAAAAAAACCAGCTTCATTTGTGGCAACAACTGTGGGCTGATAAACCTTATCCCCTCTTTCGTAATCAGGAGAAACACTAAAGCTCAAAATACCTTCATCATTTATAGAAAAAGGAAGTCCTTCTTCCTTGATAGAATATTCCACTCCAAAGTCTTTATTCTTCCGATCATCGGTCGCATCAAAATCATAGATCTTTTCATCTATTAAATAGTTTTCTTCAATAGAAACTGCTTCAGGATCAGACTCTTCCAATGTTAGAAAAACTGGAATCGCATGTTTATACTCACTTCCATTTTTCATATAAACATCTAGTTCTTGAGTTGACTCCAAACCTTGCGTGTCTTGTGCTAAAACTTTTAAACTATAAACAGACTTCTCTTCAACATCCACATTCTCTTTAAATCGCAACTCCCCATTGCTCTCATTTATATCAAAGAAAGAAGCATCTTCTCCTATTAAAGAGTAAGAAATACCTTCATCTATTAAAGAGTTTTCATCAGAAATAGCTTGTATGTCATGTATGACCATGTTCGAATCTATATCTTCATTAATGGCAATATGAAAAGAATCGCCATCTTCAAATATAGGAGCTTTGGAATCAAAGGCTTGTCCAGAGCCACTTTCTACAAATAGCTCATTTTCATTCCCATAAAGGTCTTGAATCTCACCTTCTAAAATCCTTAGTCTCACAAAAGTTTTATCTACCTCTCCATTGATCGGCTTTAAGGAAACATGCCAAACAACTCCATCTTCACTTACAGGGTTTTGTATCTCCCACAAGTTTTTATCAAGAATATTTCCAAAAGAGTCAACTAGATCTATCGCGTCTAAAGTAAAGCTATCTCCTATATTTTGATTAAAAATCAACGTATAAGTAGCCTCCTCGGAGCAAACCTCTCCATTCTTATTAGAAACAATGGTTAATACCTTCGGTTTCGTTGCATGAACATTAAGTCTCGCAGAGGATGTTTCTCCCTCATCACCATCATGATCAATATAGCTTAAAGTGGCAACTCTTATACCATCCCCAGGGATATCTTTAGTATTTTTTAAAGCCATACCGGATAAGATATGTTTCACTTGATCAACAGTAAAATGATCATCTGTATCCTTCGCTATCCTCAATGTTTGTTTTTCATGATTATAGTCATATACAAATCTCGTAAGAGCACTCACTATCTGTGTATCTTCTGATAAACTCATCAAGAGGCTGTTTTCGAAGAGGAGTTTATCATTCACTAAATCTAAGGCCTCTCCACTCAGTTGAATATTGATAGCTTCAACTATTCCAACAGTCTCACTAGATACCTCTATCCCGAAAGCAACGCCTTGTTCTAGATCTATTCCATTGACATCTCTTAAAATCTCTCTTTGAGTTCCTTCTGTTGTTCCATCAAGGTCAATCTCATGCAGATTCTTAATATTCACCGTCATCTCTTTACGCGTCTCAAGACCTGATTCATCTTTCGCCACAAGCGTGAAAGAATAACTCTCTTGTGTCTCAAAGTCAGGACGCGTTTTTAATGAGATTTTTCCATCTTCTGTATTGATATCAAAAACATCAAGGCTAGAAGTTTCTCCTTCTAGAGCATAAATCACATTTTCATCTATCTCTTTGCCGTCATCACTACTTTGAACATCGAAAATAACCTTTCCTACAAGGCTATTTTCAGCAACAGTCAGAGCATCAGGTGTCCCCTCGACCAATAAAGGCGATTCATCTTCATCAAGGATATTCACGATCAGCTTTTGGACGGTTTCCATTCCTTTGTCCTCTTTTGCAACGATGTTTATTTCATAACGGTCTTTCGTTTCTCTATCAGAACTCTCTTTAAGACGAATATTTCCAGCTTCATCCAACGTGACTTTGTCGGCGTCCAAACCTTCTTCTAAGGTATACGTGATTCTTTCATCCGCTTCTGAACTTGCATCATCTTTCGCCTGTGCGTCGTGAATAACAGTATCCGAAGTTGTGTTTTCTACAAGGTCTATGTTGATACTTTCTCCAGCTTCAAAAACAGGTGCTGTTGTGTCGAAACTTTGAGAAGAAACCTCTTGAACTGTTTCACTGATGGGATTACCGTAAATATCTTCGATCGCTCCCTCAGCTATTTGCAAGCGAACATCCGTTGTATCCACTTCTCCATCAACAGGGCTCAATGTCATTGTCCACGTGATACTATCTTCTGTACTTGGCTCACTTAAAACCCAAGATGTTTTATCCAAAACATTACCGTCCGCATCGACCAACTGAACATTTTCTGCACTTAAAGCGGCGATCTTATGACTAAAGACGAGTGTATAAGTGACTTCTCCTGTCGTCACTGATTCTTCATCATTATCTGTAATGGTTATTAAACTTGGCTCTGTAGCACGGACGTCTATTCTCGCCTCCGCACTTTCTCCTTCATGTCCTTCGTTATCAATATAATTAATTGTCGCTATACGCTCACCATCCTTGAATATTTCAGAGGCATTCTTTAATAACATTTCATCTAAAATCATCTTGACCTGTGACGCAGAGAAGTGATCATCATTACCCTTTGATATTAATAAAGTTCTCGTATTACTCGTGTAAGCATAAGCAAAAGTACTTTTTGAACCTATTGCATTAAAGTCTTGATTCAAGTTGATCTCAACATCTCTGTCCCAGATCAAAAGGTCTGTCTCAACATCCAAGCCTTCTCCGCTCAAAGCAATACGGAGGGTTTCGATATCCCCTGCCGTTGGGTGTGCGACATCCAATCCAAACGTTGTTCCCTCTTCGATCGCTTGAGCATTCGCAATGACTGTACTTGTCGTTTGCACTCCTTCTTCTGCATCTTTCAGATCTGCCTCATCAAGATCCTTAATTTTGACACTGATTGTTTGACGTGTCTCTTGATTGGCTTCATCTGTCACTACAACTGTTAGCTCATAATTGTCTTTTGTCTCAAAATCAGGACGGCCTTTTAAAGCTATCTGGCCACCTTCGGCATTGATTTCAAAGGCATCCTCTCCACCTTCTAGGCTATAAGTAACTCCTTCGTCAGGTGATTGTCCATCATCTTGTGTTTGGACATCGTAGATCACTATTCCTTCCGCTAAGTTTTCGGCAAGGCTAAGCTCTGTCGCTGTATCTGTCGCGAAAAGAGGCGCCTCATCTTCATCTAGGATATTCACGATCACATTTTGGACCGTTTCCATTCCCTGATCATCTTTCGCAACAATATTGATTTCATAGCGATCTTTCGTTTCTCTATCCGCACTTTCTTTAAGGCGAACGTTTCCAGCTTCATCCAACGTGACTTTATCTGCGTCCAAGCCTTCTTCTAAGGTATATCTAACTCTTTCGTCCGCTTCTGAATTTGCGTCATCTTTCGCTTGCGCGTCGTGAATAAC
>MDLB01000045.1 GCA_001730085.1 PVC group bacterium (ex Bugula neritina AB1) | reverse complement strand
TCTCACCCTCCACCTAAAGGAAGAGGTCTTCTCGGCTTGAAATGATAATAATTCTAGAATCCTCCAGTTCTAATAATTACAACATATCTTCTTTATTCTTGGTATTATATTGATACAAAAATAGTACTGTTTTAAAATTTTACTTACCATAAGTTATCTAGAATTATTATTTTTAAGCGTATGCAGAAGATTCTTTTGTTTTAAGAATTGTATTTGTCATTCTAGAGTATTGATTAAAATCATTTTTGGGCCAACTATATGGACGTGCTGTTGGAGAGTGATTATTTAAAAAAGAGCTTATTCCGGGCAATTGAACTGCTGTTTGAAAGGTTTTATCTAAACAGGGGGGATGTTGAGTAGATGGTATTGCAGAGAGATCTGCTGGTGCATAGGGATATGCTGTTGCAAAATATTCAGATATAGATGGTGTTGCATAGGGAGATTCTGTTGAAGAGGGATCTGCTGATGCATCACTATGAGCCTTTTTAAAATGCCGCTTTAAATTGGATCTGGTCGTAAATTTTTTATCACAACGGTTACAGTCAAAATTTTTTTCAACACTATGAACCGTAAGATGAAGATTTACCTGGTATTTTCTCGCAAACTTTGCACCACAAAGATTACAGGAAAAACCTCTTACATTACTATGAACCTCTTTACAATGCCGGTTTAAATTGGTTTTGTTATTAAACTGTTGAGAACAAGTTTCACAGGAAAAAGGTTTTGCATCACTATGAACCGTGTTTAAATGCCGATCTAAAAAGGATCTTTTGTTAAACTGTTTACGACAAATGTAACAGAAATTTTTTGTGCTTACTTCACTTATAGGAGCTAAAGCATAAGAATGTATTGAAAAAAATAATAAAATAAATATTCTTATAAATAAGAAAAAAATGTACATATTAATTAAAATCCGTATTATATTCATATTCAAATAGTTTATTTATGATACACTATTTTTTTTAAATACGCATTCAAAAATTCCATCATCTGTCTAAAAAGACGTGTTTTTAGTTGTGTGGTTGGAGTATGTCAATTTCCCAGCAATTGATGATCACTCAGCTGATCATGAACGTAGAAATCCAGTGTGATTGAAGAAGATGAATGTCCCAGATATTTTGAGACAGCAGAGAGTTTGTGGCCTTTTGTTTTCTTTAGAAGGTTAGTAGCAAAGCTATGTCTAAACATGTTTGGGGTGACGTTTTTTGAAGAAGACGGAGTCCTTGGCGTTTTAAGTTGAGATTGATGTATTTGCGGTCGATTTAACATATCTCCTATTTTTGTCCAATTTATTAACTCATCCAATTTTTTTAGATTACTATTTTTTGGAATACGTTCTTCTTCACTTACTTTTTTCCTTATTTAAGCCTTTCATTTTTCTAGGTTATGCAGAGGTCTTTCTAATAGTTCTTTTATCTGATTTTGATAAAAATTTAATAGATAATTTTTCAGTACTTCTTGATCGATTAATGAATGTCACTTTGTATATGAAATTTTAATGTTTTCTTCTCCAAACCAACAAGAAAGTTAAGAGAAATTTCTTTAGACTTTTGTACTAAATTTGTAATTACTTTGTACAGAGCTTATGAGAAGTTTTTTCTTTAGGTCTAATAAAATCATTAATATTCCACTGACAGCTTCTTCATTTTATCAAGAACTTTGTAACTTATTTTAATTCCTTGGTAGGTGTCTTAATCAAATTTTACAAAGAAGTGTAAACTTGATTACTATTTTTAGTTTTAACTATGATCAATCTTTATGTCTAAAAATTTAAATGTTAAAATTTTATCTGCTTTTTTTTAAGATTCTTTTAGGTATAATTAGGAGGTTTGCAAAGTGTCTCGTCATCTTTATATAAGAGGTTTTTAGATTTTGATCTTAAATTTTTTTATGCCTAGATGAAGGTATAGAGATTATTTTTGAGCCGAGAGGGGTAGCCCCTTTTTGAAGAATTAATGATAAGTTTAAAGTTAGGAGAAGTCCCATGTCTCAATCAGGAAAATGCCCTTTCATGCATGGAAGTTTCACAGATAATAAGACATCACCAACCGAATGGTGGCCTAAGAGTCTAAATCTCGATATTTTGCATCAGCATGATAAGAAAACAAACCCTTTAGGTGAGGACTTTGATTATAAGAAAGAACTTCAAAAGCTTGACTTTGAAGCTTTGGAAAAAGATATGCATGAGCTGATGACAGATGAGCAAGATTGGTGGCCTGCTGACTGGGGTCATTACGGAGGGTTAATGATACGTATGGCATGGCATTCTGCCGGCTCTTACCGTTTGGCAGATGGTCGTGGTGGGGCAGGTTTGGGAAATCTTCGCTTTGCACCTCTTAACTCATGGCCGGACAATGCTAATTTAGATAAAGCAAAGCGGTTGCTTTGGCCGATCAAGAAAAAATATGGAAATGCAATCAGTTGGGCAGACTTGATCATTTTTGCTGGGAATATGGCCTATGAATCCATGGGGCTTAAAACCTTTGGTTTTGGTTTTGGGCGTGAAGATATTTGGCATCCCGAAAAGGATGTTTATTGGGGAGCTGAAAAAGAGTTCCTTGCTAAAAGTGAAAATCGCTATGAGGACCTTTCTAAACCTGAAACACTAGAAAGTTCTTTAGGTGCAACACATATGGGCTTGATCTATGTGAACCCAGAAGGTGTTAATGGAAAGCCTGACCCTCTTAAAACAGCGGCTATGGTACGTGAAACATTTAAGCGCATGGCGATGAGTGATGAAGAAACTGTTGCTCTTGCTGCGGGTGGCCATACTGTTGGTAAATGTCATGGTGCCAGTGCAGAAGAGGTTGGTGCTGAGCCGGAAGGTGCAGATATCATCGAACAAGGGTTAGGCTGGAATAAGTCGGGTGGTACAGCAAAGGCTAACGAAGCTATCACAAGTGGCTTAGAAGGGGCGTGGACGACAAATCCAACCCAATGGGACAATGGTTACTTTTATCTCCTTTTCACCTATGATTGGGAACTTAAAAAAAGTCCAGCAGGGGCTTGGCAGTGGGAGCCAATTAACATTAAAGAAGAAGATAAAGTTCCAGATGCGTCTGATCCTTCAATCAAGAAGAACCCTATTATGACGGATGCAGATATGGGGCTTATCAAAGATCCTATTTATCGTAAAATCTCAGAAAAATTTTACAATGATCCCAATCATTTTGCGGATGTTTTTTCTAGAGCTTGGTTTAAATTGACACATAGAGATATGGGCCCAAGAGCTTGTTATTTTGGTCCTTATGTTCCTGAAGAAGATCTGATTTGGCAAGATCCGGTGCCTGTCGGAAACGCAGATTATGATGTTGAGGTCTTAAAGAAAAAAATTGAGGATACTGGTTTATCTATTTCAGAAATGGTTGCAACGGCATGGGATAGCGCTCGGACTTTCCGTGGATCAGATAAACGCGGAGGTGCCAATGGTGCACGTATTCGCCTTGCGACACAAAGCTCTTGGGAATGTAATGAACCAGAGCGGCTGTCTAAAGTTCTTGCTATTCTAGAGCCTTTGGCACAAGAAGTGGGTTCAAGCATTGCTGATGCTATTGTTTTGGCTGGAGGTGTTGGGGTTGAAAAAGCTGCAAAAAAAGCTGGATTTAATGTTAATGTGCCATTTCTTGCGGGAAGAGGTGATTCGACAGAAGAGATGACAGAAGATGATTCATTTTTAGTTCTTGAACCTATCCATGATGGATTTAGGAATTGGCAAAAGCATAATCATACGGTGAATACAGAAGAACTTTTACTGGATCGTGCCCAGCTCATGGGACTTACGGCTCCTGAAATGACAGTTCTTATTGGAGGTATGCGTGTATTGGGTACGAATCATCGTGGCAATAAGCAAGGTGTTTTTACTGAAAATCCAGGTTCTCTTTCTAACGACTTTTTTGTACACTTAACAGATATGTCCTATGCATGGGAAGCGGTAGGAAAAAATAAGTATCATTTGATAGATCGTAAAACAAGAGATGTTAAATGGATAGCCTCTCGTGTTGATCTTATTTTTGGGTCAAACTCCATTTTACGTTCGTATGCCGAAGTTTACGCTCAGGATGATAATAAGCAAAAATTTGTTCAGGACTTTATCAACGCTTGGACAAAGGTCATGAATGCTGACCGGTTTGATTTGGATCGCAGAGATTTATAAAAAATGATCATAAGATAAAGTTTTTAGGCTACTTGCAGTCTAACTCTCTTAATGATTAGTATTGATATGATAAAAGTCATAATCGCAGTGCTTTTTCAATAATATTTTATAGAAGATTTGAAAGTTAGAAATATGATGGCAAGTGCAAAAGGAAGCATCGAAAACCCTGGTAAAAATGTTAAGCAAAAATCAGGATTAAATAGAGCTATTTTAGATCAAGGTTGGTACACATTTGTAGAGATACTTAAGTATAAGCAAAAATGGAGTGGTGGAATTTTGCAAAAAATTGACCCACGAAACACATCTAGAAAGTTTTTCAAATGCGGATGTAAAGATAAAGAAAACCGAAAAAAACAAGAAAGATTTCACTGTGTCTCTTGCGGATACAGTGCAAACGCCGACCGTAATGCGGGGCGTAATATTTTAGAGGCAGGGCATGCCTTGTTAGCTTGTGGAGAGAATCTATTAGGAATCTCGTTGAAGCAAGAACCCCTAGTTGCTAAGTAAATAGTTTAGTAAATCTAGGAATCACCTTCCTTTAGGTAGGTGAGGATGTCAATAGAAATCAGTTTAATAACGCTTTAAGAACGAAGAGCATTTTTTGTGAAGAACCATGCAAAAATACGGTAAAGATCAGATTTTTTATTCGCCATCGGACTTGGTCACCTTTTTAGGGTGTCACCATGCGAGTTTTCTTGATGTGAGAGCATTGAGTGAGGATATGGATAGGTCCGAGATCAGCACCACGGGGCAGCTTTTGCAGAAAAAAGGTTTGGAACACGAAGCTGCCTATCTTGAAGAGCTCAAAAGTGAGGGTAAGACTGTTGTTGAAATCCCTAAAGATAGAGACCTGAGCGATCGAACTAAACTTACAATAGAAGCCTTGCAATCCGGTGTGGATGTGATTTATCAGGGCGTTTTTTTTGTTTTCTCTAAAGACAAGATAGGTTTGAGGGGTGATGCAGATTTTTTGATGAAGTGCGACACGCCCTCTGCTTTGGGTGACTTTAGTTATGAAGTGTTAGACACGAAACTTGCAAGGACAGCTGAACCCAAGCACATCATACAGCTCTGTGTTTATTCGGAGCTTTTAACGAGCTTGCAAGGCTTGCGCCCGGCTAATATGCATCTGCTTTTGGGTGATCATAAAAAACACAGTTTTCGGGTTGAGGACTTTTATTATTACTATATCCGTGCTAAGAGACGCTTTGAGAGGTATTTGCAAAGCATGCCTAAAGATTCGTATCCTGAACCATGCACTCATTGTCATTTTTGTCCGTGGGATCAAGCCTGCAAAGCCCAGTGGGAAAAAAACGATCACTTGAGCCTTGTCGCAAATATACAACGCGCTCATATGAAAAAATTGCATAAGTTTGGGATCCGCACTTTAGCTGGTTTGGCTAGAACCGACGACGATATCAAAATACCTGATCTTAGTCGGGAGGTTTTTTTACGTCTCCGATCACAAGCGGCTTTGCAACATCATAAAATCACTACAGGCGATGATAAATGCGAAATCATACCATTCCCCGAGGGTAAAGGGTTTGATCGTATGCCTGTTCCCGATGAGGGGGATCTTTTTTTCGATATGGAAGGGGATCCACTTTATCCGAATGGTTTGGAATATCTTTTTGGGGTCTATTATTTAAAAGGTGATCAAAAAATTTTTAAACCTTTTTGGGCTCATGATCATGAAGAGGAAAAAGAAACGTTCAAACGGTTCATGGGGTTTCTTGAGGATCATTTGGTCGAGTATCCCAATGCCTATATTTATCATTATAATCATTATGAAACCACAGCTCTCAAACGATTGGCTTGCCGTTATGCGGTATGCGAAGAACAGCTCGATAACCTGTTGCGTCAACAGAAGTTCATAGATCTATATCTCGTTGTCCGTGAAAGTCTCCGCACGTCGGAGTCGGGATACTCTATTAAGAATATGGAAACATTCTACATGGATAAACGTGATAATGCAGTGGCAACCGCTGCTGATAGTATTATTGTTTATAATCAATGGCGAGAGACCGGTGAGGATAAACTATTGCAAGAGATTTCTGATTATAATGAAGTTGATTGTGTGTCCACGCATTTGTTGCGTGACTGGTTATTAAAACTTAGGCCAGAGGATACAGTATGGTTTAAGAGTGATTCAGAATATATTCAGGAAGGAGAGTTGCAACGCAAAGAGTGGGAAATTGAATATGAGGATTATCAGTCCCGTCTTGGTGTCACAGAGGAAAATCCACTCCTTATTAATGAACGCTTGTCACATTTGTTAGAGTTTCATAACAGAGAAGCAAAGCCTCAGTGGTGGAAAAGTTTTGAGCGACAAAATAAGTTTGAAGATGAATTGATCGATGACACAGAGTGTCTTGCAGGCTTACAAAAGGTCGGAACACCTGAACAAGAGAAACGTTCGTTGATTTATACCTATCGCTTTCCATCGCAGGAATACAAACTTAAGGTGGGGTCACAGGCTGTTGATATTGCTGAGATGAAAACAGCTGGAACTATTCTTGCCATTGATGAAGATGATTGTATGGTGAAAATCAAACGAGGAGCGAAAAAAGAACCGCTACCTGACCGTTTATCGGTGGGGCCTTCAGGCCCGATCGACAGTAAAATCATCCGAACAGCGATTTACCGTTATGCCGACCAACTTATAGAGTCTGCTGATTCTACGCATGCGAGTACAGAACTTCTTTCTAAGAATGTGCCTCGGATTGAAGGTAAGCCAAAGGGTGAGCAGTTGATCCAGTCTGATGATTTGCAAGGGGATGCTTTGGGAGTAATCGCCGCCCTTAAAAATAGCTATCTCTTTATCCAAGGTCCTCCTGGTTCAGGTAAGACTTTCACCAGTAGTCATATCATTGTGGAGTTGATTAATCGTGGCAAAAAAATAGGTATCACGTCAAACTCTCATAAAGCGATCCATAATCTGTTGGAAAAAGTAGAAAATGTTGCCACTGAGAAGAGATTGAATTTTCATGGGATAAAAAAAGCGAGTAGAAGCAATGAGGAAACCTTTTTTGATGGTAAATTTATCCATTCCGAAACCAAGACGGATAATATGAGTCTTGATGCAGATCTTTTTGCAGGAACCGCATGGACTTTTGCTAGTGACCATTTTTCGGGTAAACTGGACTATTTGTTTATCGATGAAGCAGGGCAAGTTGCTACGGCTAATGTGGTGGCGATGGCGACCGCTGCGAATAATATTATTTTAGTTGGGGATCAGATGCAACTAGGTCAGCCGATACAGGGAACACACCCTGGGGAAGCAGGCTTATCGGTATTGGAATTTTTATTGGGAGATCATTCAACTATCCCAGCTGATAGAGGTATATTTCTTGGTCAAACAAGACGTATGCGTCCGAGTATCTGTGAATTCATTTCGAATGCTTTTTATGATGGTCGATTAACAGCGCACGCAGATACAGTAGAGAGAAGTCTCAACCTACAAGGTATAGATCTTCCCAATGAAGGCATTGTTATGATCAAAGCGGAGCATGAGGGGTGTTCACAAAAGAGCATTGAAGAAGGTGAGATCATTAAAGCCAAATACGAAGCGTTGTTGGGGCAAAAGTTTAGGGACAAAGATGATTGTATGCGTCCGATTGTCAAAGAGGATATTCTGGTTGTGACCCCTTATAATGTGCAGGTCAATCATTTGAGATCTATTTTATCAGAGGGTGCCAAGGTTGGTACTGTTGACAAGTTCCAAGGTCAAGAGGCCCCCATTGTTTTGATTTCTATGGTGACTTCTAGTGCCGAAGACCTCCCTCGGAATATCGAATTCCTTTACAGTAAGAATCGTTTAAATGTTGCAGTCTCACGCGCAAAATGTTTGGCTGTTGTGGTTGCGAATCCAAAACTCTTAGAAATCCCTTGTGGGACGGTAGAGGAAATGAAATTGGTCAACACTTTTTGTTGGTTGGATGTGTATACCTCTGGTCAAAAATCGGTTGATACATAAGCTAGGCAATCTTAATTAGCTCAATGGTTAGTAGGGGAAAATGTTTGCGATATTTTGTAACCTTAATAAGAGATTTCTCTATTGAAGAATGAAACCTATAAAAAGGATTCGTCGACGATGCCTTCACACGATTCCTTTGTGACGATAGAAGTTATGACACCTGATCAGTATAAAAACGGAGGTGTTGATTTATCGATTAACTATTGTTTTGTAGAGAGTCCGCTTGGGAAGTTCATCCTGGCATCAACCCCCAAAGGGCTCTGTCATATATTTTTTGAAGAGGATCCCAATAAAGCTTTCAAAGACTTGCAGGAGCGGTTTCCGAATGCAAGGTTTAAACGAATGAGAGATCGCTTTCAACAAGATGTGTTATTCCTTTTAAAGGGTGAGTGGGATAAAAATCAGGAGATAAAACTCCATGTACTAGGGACACCTTTTCAGTTCAAAGTTTGGAAAAGTTTGCTAAAAATCCCAGTTGGACGTTTATCGACGTACTTAAAAATCGCACAAAGCATCGGTAATCCTAAAGCTTCGCGTGCTGTGGGAAATGCTATAGCTAAGAACCCTATGGCGTTTGTTATCCCGTGTCACAGGGTGATTTCAAGTGATGGAAGAGTGGGAGGCTATCGCTGGGGCGTAACAAAAAAAATCTCGATGATCTCTTGGGAGTCAAGAAAATCTTAATGATGAAAATACAATTATTCAAATATTTAAAGAAACAAAGATCACATGGAGAGATGTGGGTTGTATTATTTATAACTTTTGTAGTGCTATACGTTAAGTCAAGCACAACTTCTTGAATAAAGGTCCTTTTGTTTACATAAATTATCGAACGCATTAGGAGTAAAATAATTTATTACAGAATGAGGGTAGTCCTCATTATATTTTTTAATAGCTCGTATAACCTCCGAAGAGGCAGAAAAACCATTGTCCCATTCATT
>MDLB01000044.1 GCA_001730085.1 PVC group bacterium (ex Bugula neritina AB1) | reverse complement strand
GAAGATCTCAAGCCCTTTTAGTTGCTTTCCAAAAGTCGAACTCACAACTCCAAGCCATGGAAACCTCTTTGAGTAAACCCTCTTATATCGAAAGATCTCTAGGAGAGATCCTAATAAATCCCGAAGAAGATACCGAAGAAGAAGCTACCGGAGAAGAAGCTACCGGAGAAGAAGCTACCGGAGAAGAAGCTATCGAAGAAGAAGATACCGAAGAAGAAGCTACCGGAGAAGAAGCTACCGGAGAAGAAGCTACCGGAGAAGAAGCTACCGGAGAAGAAGCTACCGGAGAAGAAGCTATCGAAGAAAAAGCTACCAAAGAAGCAGCTCTTCAAGGTGCGCAGACCTCATTACTTACTAAACTATCATCAAGGCTTAGAGCCCTAACTGACTCAAATAGAAAACCTAGCAAAGAATCTCACTCAACCTTAATCCAAAAGTCGGAAGATATATCTTCACGCAGGGCCTCCGATACTTCAACTGCAATGACTTACTCCGAATTACTAGACAACAAATTAAAATCATCCTCGTTAACTGAAGCTTCTAAAGAAGAATCTTGGAGAGATTTCGTCAATAGTGCTGTTGAAGCCTTAAAAGAAGAAGAAAAAAGCCCCGCCCCTTCAAACCTTGTCGAGTCTTTCCGTAAACAACTCTCTGGACTAAGACATAGAAGAATCGCTCTACAAGCGAACCTAAAAAATGCTGTAAACGAAGTTTTAATACTTATGAGCGAAGATAACTTAACAGCTATCCCAGATGGATATTTTCACTTAGAGAGTGATTTTACTTTAGATAGCCTGATCTCCACTTTTTCAAGCATTGCTTCAAATTATCAACCAGTTGATAGAAATAACGCTCTTGTTAAAATAAATAATCTCGTAAAAGTATTAGAAAAAATACAGATTCTTCATCTTGAAATCAAGCATTTACAAGGAGTTTTTGATTTAAAAACAAGTTTAAATCAAAAGAAAATTACGGTACCTTCACGTCAAAAAACGACTGAATCACTAACTTTCTATGCCCCCAAATATAGAAAAATGACGCCTTCACAACTAAGGGATTATTTTATCAAAGAGGTCACAGCTCTCAAAAATTTGAACAAAATTTCTCTTTCTAAAAAAGCACAAAAGAAAATTAGCAAGTATCGCTTTAAATTAGAAAAAATCATAGCTTTACTTGAACAGTTCGAAAAAGACCGTGCTGCTTCTAAAAAAGAAGTTCAAATGGATATCAGAACTTCCAGCACAGAAGAAGAGTCTCTCTCTGAAATTCTTCTTAATGCTAAACTTGTGAGCTCAATAAACGAAGCATCTCTTCTTCGGCAAAAAACTCCATCTCTAGACTCCCTAGAAATGAGGCCTTTAATAGAGCCGCCTCACTCCATATTGATTCATAAAATGACATCTTTCTTCAAGAAAGAAAGCATGAATATGGAAGATTTTTTCAAAAATAATGGAGAAACAACCTTTGCTGATAAAGATAGCTTTAGTTCTTTAGATCAATATACGTTAAGCATTTTAAAAGGTACAAGTGATAATTCTGAAAAAGAGTTTAGAACAGATCTAGCAAATCTTTATACCTCATTACAAGCGTTTAAGGAAACAGTCATACCACCCTATGCCCTTGATATGGATGCTCTGATTCGTGAAATAACTTTACTGGGTGAATCCCAACAAGACTTTGTTAATAAATTAACAAAACGTTCCAGTGAATCTTTTTATGAAAAAATGTTCGGTCTTTTAGAAGAAGTTGAATTTTACACATCCCTTCCAAGAGCACAAGACCTAAAAGAAAAGATTTCAAACCTATTATTAAGTTTTTTTAAAAAACATATCTATAAAAATAAACTTGATTTTTCACAAAGTAAACTCTCTATAGGTCACTTTCTTTCCGAAGCTCAATCAGACTTAAATGATAGACAAACAGTAGAAATAGAAAACACATTAAGTTATCTTAAAAAATCATTAAATAACTTTAATTCCATTAGTTATACTTTAAATAAAAGAATCTCCCCCAAAGCCCTTTCTCTAGCAAAAAGAAGGTCGTTTTCTGATTTCACGAGAAAAGCCTCTATCTCTATTTTGAACTTAGAAACTGATCTAGAGAGCTTGAAGTCGGATTGGGAGAATTTTCAAAGGATATCAAGACCCTTAGCTTCAGATATGAAAGATAGCTTAGAAAATCAGCAAACTGAAACTCTTTCTTCTTCGGAAGAATATGCGACAGCTTTAAAAAGTCTGCAAAATATTGATGATACTTCGACCCTTAATAAAAATATTTTAAACGCAAATAAAACCATAGAAACTTTGTCTCACTCATTAGAAATACTAGAATCTTTAGAATCTGGAAATAGCTCTGCTAATAAAGCTGAGCTTGACGCAATCAATGCTCCAAAACCTACGGCAGCATATAAAAAAGACTTGTTGCAAGCACTAAAAAAATTACTTAAAGATTTAACTAAAAAAAGGGAAGCTTTCTTAGATAAACTAGATAGCACTCTGGCTACTTTTAAAGAAGCGCACACAGCGGCAAAAAAAATCGTCGATATTTTTAAAGAAGATACATATCTAGAGACATCTTTAGAAAAAATCATAGAATCAAATCAACTCTCAATGTCAATAGATCAAGAAAAAGTGTCTCAAATGCAGCGTCTAAACGCCCTTTCTAAAAGCGAAGAAATTAGGACTATGGCGTAGATTTTTTTTAAAAATAAATAAGGATTGTTTTGTAATGAAAAAAATATTTTCTTTTTTATTGGTTCAGTTTTTTTTGACCTCTGTTGTCCTCGACTTTTCTTTTTCCTTAGCACCTAGCTCTAATGTTGAAAATATCAACAAAGACACACACGCAAGTGTTAATGACAAGAACCTTTCCTATATAAATAGTAATGAAGCAACAAGCATAAAAAACTCTAATAGAATCACTACCTTTCGAACATCCCTTTCAAAGCAAAGACACTGGATAGAGCTATCCATCTCTATTGTCGCTTTCTCCTTATTTATTTCTTGTATTTTAATGCATTTTCAAGTCATATTAACACCCATCTATGCTACATACCTTACTCTATCTCTTAGCATCCTTCTTTATATTGGTCTTTTTATCAGCCTCATCCAGAATAGATATTCTTTCATCGAGAAAAAGGACCAATACAACCCTTCTTATTTTAAAGAAGATTCTAAAATAACAAAGTACTCACCTCTTGCCATTGTTTTAACTATCCAAGCCTTTCTAATCTTTGTCGGGAATTGGTCAGTCCCCTTTATCGCTTTAACAAATACATTTATGTTCATATCTTTATTTTCTTTCCTATTTTTAAGCATTAGCCTTATTCTGACTTCCGTATTCCTCATGATTTCTATTAATAATAATCTAAGTTCATCTAACGAACCCTCCAATAACACAATCATCCAAAGAATTAGAACTTTTATAGCCAATATAGCCAAAAGAAAAACAAACGTTAGAAGCCCCCACTTTTTCCGGTCTAAAAAAATGGCCTTTCCATCAGAACAAGATAATATGAGTATAGAAGAAAAGACCGCAGACGACTTTCGAAAAGCTGGTCTAGAAGAAAAAATTTCTCAAGATCTAATAAACATAGACCCGGCTTTCTCCCCCATAGAAGAAGCACCTCCTACAGAAACATTTAAAACTTCTATTGATGATCCCGAACCAGCTTTGAATCAAATAGAAGTAGAACCTCCTACAGAAACATTTAAAACTTCTATTGTTGATCCCGAATCAGCTTTGACTCAAAGCTTTCAAGCAAAACTTAAACCCCTCTCTTTTCTCAATACCCTTGATCCCCCCAGCCTCGCGGATCTCTTGGAGACAAAACTTCCAGACACTCTTACTAATCCTCTAACAAAAAGAGCACATGCCTTAACACAGAAAGAGTCCCAGACAAAAACTAAACTGATCAAATCTTTGGAGGCTTTAGATAAAAATGATGAATATGTATCTCCTGAATATGCAGAAGCAATCAAAGGTTTATCAAAGAGTAAAGGTATCGATCTAAATCGGCTTTCAGCTATTCTTGGAATGATATCCGAGGGCCTCTCTAAAGTTCCTGAATCTTCAATTATTGACAGCTCCGTAAATAACCTCATAGATGTTCTAAGAGATCTAGAAAAGCTATCAAAAATGATAAAACTATTCTATTTTCAAATTTCTTTAAAAGAAGGATCTCGAATCTTTACCGACCAACCACTCGTATCTAGCATTAGTGGTGTATCAGCAAGACAGGAAACTATCACCCAATCCCTTGATTATTTAAACACATTGTCTGAATCTCTTAGATTATCTAATAAACAACAAACGGAGCTTGAGAAATCTATCTCTCCACTGCAAACACTTAACTCTTACGCAAGTAAATTCGATTTCTCTTTAAAAAGCTACCTTACATCTATTTTTATAAATATGAAAGACATTGATGAACCTTCATTAAACCTTGATGAACCTTCATTAAAAAAAATCGGTGAAAGGTGGAAAGATAAAGTTACTTTTGAAGAAGGCGGATCAATCTCCATAAAGAAAGAGGTCTCACTGGCAGATATCAAACATGAACTTTCTCAAGATACCGCACTTTATAATATCTTAACTAGAATGAAAAATCACGAACAATGGGATAAGATACACCGACTTATCTTAATGCATAAAATCACTCTACAAGAATATGAAGAATTTGAACAAGCGATAGACTTGCCCCCCTCTTTTTTGGCACATCAAGAAAACATTTTTGCCTCTTTGATAGATCCATACCTCATAAGTGAAGCATCACCAATGCTAGAGCAATTAAAATCTTTTGAGCGAAACGGCTTATCTATTACAGATCTTATGAATCCAAGCACAGGATCCACTTCAGATGCGTCGATAGTAGCTCCTGATTATTCTCTCAACGATTCCCTCTTAACTCTTTTAAATAAATTAAAAACATTTAAAACATATAATCCTGAATTTCAATTTTTAGAAAGAGCCCTTCAAAACCTATCCGTTTTTGCTAATAATCAAGTATTATTTTCTGAATCCATATCCTCAAGCCCAAGCTTAATTTATGAAGCTACAGTAGATATTTTAAATACTTTGCAAGTGTACGCATCCCTTCCCCAAGCGACTGATTTAAAAGCTGCAGCTGAAAATACACTATCCTCCTTGATCTCTTTCATGATCTCTCATCATAAACAAGCTTTTTCAAAAAGCCGTGCATCTATAGATCAAACTTTGAAAACATTAACTTCCTCTAATCTCACAAAACTCTCATCTGCTAAAATCCTAGTAAGCACAATTGAATCATCGTCAACAAGCTTTGATTTCTGTCTTAATACATTAAAAGGCCCTTTGGCAAAATCTATCTCATCTAAAAAAATAAAAGATTTTGAAGACTCCCTCAAAAAAAATCAAAAAACTTTAGATACGTTTGACTCAGATTTAACTGCCTGGGAATCAAAACTAATGGAGTTAGAATCAGAAGAGACACATGTCTTACGCTTGTTAAAATCAAAAAAGAAAACTACCGAAACTGAGCCGCTAACAATAGATAAACGTTTAGTTAACCTCACTAACTCAATCACACAAACTTCTGAAAGATTAACAAAAGAAACCGATCTTGTGAGTTCAAAAATGTTATTATCAGATTTACAAAACCAAATAAAAAGTGTCAAGCGTTTATCACAAGAGCGTGATTCTTTAGTCAGAAGATCTCAAGCCCTTTTAGTTGCTTTCCAAAAGTCGAACTCACAACTCCAAGCCATGGAAACCTCTTTGAGTAAAAGCTCTTATATCGAAAGATCTCTAGGAGAGATCCTAATAAATCCAGAAGAAGATACCAAAGAAGAAGCTCTTCAAGGTGCTCAGACCTCATTATTTACTAAACTATCATCAAGGCTTAGAGCCCTAACTGACTCACTTAGAGCCGTAACTGCCTCAAATAGAAAATCTGGCAAAAAATCTCACTCAACCTTAATGCAAGAGTGGGAAGATATATCTTCACGCAGGACCTCCGATACGTCAACTTCAATGACTTACTTCGAATTACTAGAAAAGCAATTAAAATCATCCTCGTTGACTGAAGCTTCTAAAGAAGAATCTTGGATAGATTTGCTCAATAGTGCTCTTAAAGCCTTGCAAGAAGAAAAAAACAGCCCCGCCCCTGCAAATCTTGTCGAGTCTTTCCGTAAACAACTCTCTGGACTAAGACATAGAAGACTCGCTCTACAAACGAACCTAAAAAATGCTGTAAACGAAGTTTTAACGCTTATGAGCGAAGATAACTTAACTCTCCGAGATATAGATTTTCGTTTAGGAAGGGATTTTACTTTAGATAGCCTGATCACCACTTTTTCAACCATTCTTTCAAATTATCAACCGGTTGATACAAATAAAGCTCTTGTTAAAATAAATAATTTCGTAAAAGTATTAGAAGAAATACAGATTCTTCACCTTGAAATCAAGCATTTACAAGGAATTTTTGATTTAAAAACAAGTTTAAAACACAAGAAAATTACGGTATTTTCTCGCTTAATACTTATGTTAAAAAACTTTATTTTTTCACGTCAAAAAACGCCTAGATCACTAACTTTCTATGCCCCCAAATATAGAGAAATGACGCCTTCACAACTAAGGGAGTATTTTATCAAAGAGATCGAAGCTCTTAAAAATTTGAACAAAATTTCTCTTTCTAAAAAAGAACAAAGCGAAATTAGCAAGTATCGATCTAAATTAGAAAAAATCATGGGTTTACTTGAACAGTTCGAAAAAGACCTTGCTGCTTCTAAAACAGAAGTTCAAATGGATATCAGAACTGACAGCACAGAAGAAGAGTCTCTCTCGGACATTCTTCTTAATGCTAAAAAACAATTCGATAAGAATAGCTCTCTACCCATGTCAGACTCTGATCAAATTCAAAGTACAGAGATAACTACTACTACACCGCTTTTAGAAAATAGTAAAAAACTTGTGAGCTCAATAAACGCAGCATATCTTCTTTGGCAAAAAACTCCATCTCTACACTATCTAAAAATGAGGCCTTTAATAAACCCTCCTCACTCCATATTGATTGATAAAATGACATCTTTCTTCAGGAAAGAAAGGATGAATATGGAAGATTTTTTCAAAAATAATGGAGAAACAACCTTTGCTGATAAAGATAGCTTTAGTTCTTCAAATCAATATACGTTAAGGATTTTAAAAGGTAAAAGTGATGATTCTGAAAAAGAGTTTAGAACCGATCTAGCAAATCTTTATACCTCATTGCAAGCATTTAAGGGAACAGCCATACCATTTATGGGTTCTCTGACTCATGAAATAACTTCCCTGTCTAAAACCCAAGAAGACTTTGTTAATAGATTAACAGAACTTTCCAGTGACTCTTTTTATGAAAAAATGTTCGGTCTTTTAGAAAAAGTTGAATTTTACACATCCCTTCCAAGAGCACAAGACATAAAAGAAAATATTTCAACCCTATTATTAAGTTTTTTCAAACATTATATATATAAAAATAAAGTTTATTGCTTGCAAAGCAACCTATCTATAACTCAGTTTCTCTCCGAAGCTCAATCAGAGTTAAAGAATAGAGCAACGGTAGAAATAGAAAACACCTTAAGTCATCTTAAAAAATCATTAAATAACTTTCATTCTATTAATGACACTTTAAATAAAAAGATCTCCCCCCGAGCCCTTGCTCTAGCAAAAAGAAGGTCGTTTTCTGCTTTCACGAGAAAAACCTCTAAATCTATTGTGAACTTAGAAACTCATCTAGAGAGCTTGAAGCCGGATTGGGAGAATTTTCAAAGGATATCAAGTGGCTTAGCTTCAGATATGAAAGATAGCTTAGAAAATCAGCAAACTGAAACTCTTTCTTCTTCGGAAGAATATGCGACAGCTTTAAAAAGTCTTCAAAATATTGATGATACTTCGACCCTTAATAAAAATATTTTAAACGCACATAAAACCATAGACGCTTTGTCTAAGTTATTAGAAATAGTAGAATCTTTAGAATCTGGAAATAGGTCTGCTAATAAGGCTGAGCTTGACGCAATCCATCGACCTACAAAACCTACGGCATCATATAAAAAACAATTGGAAATACTAACAAACTTATTGAAAGATTTAGCTAAAAAAAGGGAAGCATTCTTAGATAAACTAGATATCACTCTGGCTACTTTTAAAGAAGCGCACACAGCGGCAACACATATCGGCTTTATTTTTAGAACAGATAAATCTCTAGAGACATCTTTAACAAAAATCATACAATCAAATCAATTCTCAACGTCAATAGATCAAGAAAAAGTGTCTCAAATACAGCGTCTAAACGCCCTTTCTAAAAACGAAAAAACGAGAACTATGGCGTAGATTTTTTTTAAAAAAAAATTTATCTCCGACTCTTATCATTTCAAGCCGAGAAGACCTCTTCCTTTAGGTGGAGGATGAGAGGCTTTTTCACAGATATTAAAAATGTGGAGAGCTTTGGTTTTTAATATATTTTTTAATTTTCCATAGAGCCTATGTTAAAGTGTGTGAATGAAAAAAGTTAAGAGTTTTAAATTTAAATTAAAATTAAAAAGTAAAGAACAAGAAATTACTTTGAAGAAAAATCTTGGTTGTAATCGTTTTGTTTGGAACAAAGCTCTTGCTATTCAAAAGGAAAGACTGGAGAACAAGCAAAAGCTTTTGAGCTGGTACGAACTTGACTGGTGGAAAAATAATTTTTGGAAGAAAAGCGAAGAATATGATTTCTTAAAAGAGGTTTCGTCGCAACCACTTAATCAAACGTTGCAAATGTTAGATAGAGCTATTTGGGATTGTTTGACGAAAAAAGTCAAAGGACGGGGATTCCCTAGATTCAAACATAAAAAATCAGACTCAGGATTTAGATACCCTGTAGGTGTCAAAATAAAAAACAAACAAGTATTTCTTCCTAAAATAGGCTGGGTGCATTTTTTCAAGAGCCAAGAAGTAATAGGTACTCCCAAAAATGCCACTGTGACTTATTATGCAGGTGATTGGTTCGTTTCTATTCAGACGGAGATTGAG
>MDLB01000043.1 GCA_001730085.1 PVC group bacterium (ex Bugula neritina AB1) | reverse complement strand
GAAATCAATTCGGGAGAAACTTCTGTTCCATAAATTTCATATAAATGTTCTTGAATTTCTCTCATTGTCATTCCTCGAGCATAAAGAGAAATGACTTTGTCATCGAATCCATCAAAGCGCCTTACTCCTTTAGGTATCAGGCGTGGCTCAAATTCATTATCACGATCACGTGGTATTTGCAAGGCAAGCGTATCTTCGTCACTCAATACTGATTTGGAGTAATGACCGTTACGTCTATTGCTGTTTATTTTAGGAGATTTATTATGTTTTTTATAGCCTAAATGGTGCTCTAGTTCTCCTTCTAAAATCCCATTGGCAAGGCTCTCTTTTAGCTTTTGAAAAAATCCTTCTTGACCAAATAAATCTTGATCATCTACTTCATTCAGAAGTGCTTTTATAAGTTCAGGATTAATATTCTTTCCTTTTCTCTTTGTTTTTCTCATTTGTAGTACTCCTTTTTGCATTTCTTATTTACATTATCTTTCATGCCTTTTAGGATACTACTTACACAATCTTTCTGACAGACCCTACGGGAATCTTACGTTGCGAAGAGAATGACCCTCTTTCTCAGGCTCAACTAGTAGCCCTTAATAACTATTTACAGTCCGAATTGAGAAAAGGAGTACCTACACCCACTTTATCTGATTTTTATCAAAGCCGAAAAGAAGGTAAAGAAGGTAAAGAAGATACAGAACAGCCAAAAATAACCTTTCAGCCAAGAGCCACCGAGGTCTTCTCTACGATGCAGTATGATGTTACTGTCTTGGCAGCACTTGAAAATGTTCTAACAAAAAAGAACGTTAAGGGGTTCATCGAAACGCAGGTTCTGAATGCAGAAATCGTCAAAGATTTAACTCCCGCAAATGTCAAGCATACTGTCATTTGTCTCGCCAATGGTCCGATAAATCAATTTGCTATGGAAGAACTTAAAACGCATGGGATTCTAGTTGTCGAGGATATTTATGCAAGCGCCGGCGGGGTCTATTCTTCTCTGTTAGAAGCTGAGGAAAACCGTACGGGTGTTACGCTTACTGTCGAAGAAGGTTATGAGAGGATTAGAGAAAAAATGAAATCGATCACATTAACATTTCTAAAAAGCACCTTTAATAAAAAAGATGCCGATACGAAGAAAATCAAAAGCTTAAGAGCTGAATTAACTAAGTCAAGATTAGACTATTTTAAGAAGATCGGCAACAGAAAAGTAAGTGTAAGTTCATAACTTTTATTTAAGAAAAGGGGAACCTTCCTTTCTACAAGAGGTCATTTCCATAGAAAGGGAGTCAACTCTTAGTTCAGCTGAACTTGAAATCCTATTAAACAGTTCACTTTTAACTAGAAAAAGTTCATAGCAATAGGAATCTTTTTCTAGTTCCATTTTTTAAAACTCTCCGAAAATTACCCCAAAACCTTTTTTAAAAAAAGTTTTGGGGTAATTCCTGCCAATCTCTCTAAAATCATTCTTCTTTAAAGCTAAAAAAATTACACTACAGCCGAATAGTTATTAAAGCCTTTATTGGAAAAAGTTCATAAACTCAGTTTCTTGTCGCGTACAAAAAGAGACATTTTTTATGCCAAGACCTATTGATTAAGGCGAAACTTCAAAGTTACAGATCCCCATTGGTCATCAACATCCACACCTTCTGGAAGAGGTTCAAACCGCCATCTCCGCACCGCTCTTAAGCCTAAAGCATCAAGTTCCGGATGTCCAGAGAACTTCTGCAACAAAATCGTACCAACCTTCCCATTATTAAGTATTTGAAACTTTAAAAAAACATCGGGTTGCAACCCAGCTTTTTTAGCCCATAAAGGGTATTTGGGGTAATATATCCGAACCACTTTTCTCTGAGTATTAAGCTCCACAATAACATCATTTTTTTTACGCTTTAAGTTTTTATGGGAGTCGGGCAGCTCAACAAAATCATTAGGTACATATTGTTTTTTTTCCGGATAGGTTGTGACCTGAAAAGGATCTAAAGTCTTTTTTTCACTTCCAAAAATATCTCTACGATCGTTGCCACTATCCACACTCCCTTCTGAAGAAAAGTTTTTTTTTAGCTGATGAACCTCCAGAGGTAGGAAAGAAACTCTCGTCATCTTAGGAAGATAAAAGTTTCTAGGAGGAACACTCACATAAAACAGCGATAACATCAAAGCATGTGTCATGAGAGAAATCAGTAAAGAACAAAAAAATATCAAAAGTTCACCTCTAAGCGTTTTTCAAGTTTTTGTCTGATGAGCAGCTATACTGATAGATGAAATGCCAGCTCTTCGACAAATATCCCATACTTGTACAACATGGCTCAAAGCGACTCGTCCATCAGCTTGGATAATAACAGAAGGGTTGTGACTATCTAGCAAAACTTTTAACAAGTGATCTATAGATAGAATATTGTCATTAAAATAAACATTTCCATTGGGAGTTATCGTTATCAACGCATGATCTCTCTGATTCAACTTTTCCGAAGATAAAGCTCTAGGTAAATCGACATGTATCCCTGGCTGTAAAATAAAAGAAGAAGAAAGCATAAAAAAAATCAACAAAAGAAAAACAATATCTATTAGTGGCGATAAGTCCAAGTGCTTCTTCATTCTTCTAGAACGGCGATTAATGCGCATCAGCACCTCTCCCAGAAATAAGAACATCTATCATCTCTTCAACATTTTCTTCCATTTCAACAATCATATGATCAACACGTGAGATCAAGTAGTTATACGCAACATAAGAGGGTATCGCAACAATAAGTCCTGCAGCTGTTGTTATCAAAGCTTCCCAAATCCCTCCAGCCAAGTCTCCGGGATTAACGACAAGCCCCGAAGCTGCCTTATCTTGAATAACTTGGAAAGCCGCTATCATGCCGGAAACGGTTCCCAAAAGCCCAAGTAAAGGCGCAATATAAGCAATTGTAGCCATCATATTCAAATTTTTTTCTAGTCGAACAACTTCATGAGCCGCAGCAACATCCATTGCCTTTGTCATTTCTTCCCGTGTACGATCATACTTCAAAAGACCAACCCCAAAAATGTGCGCTATTGGACCAGGTGTCTTTCGGCAAAAATCTAGCGCCTCTTGAATGCGATTATCTTCCATCATTTCTTTAACATATTGTAAAAAAGCACGTGCATTTATTTTTGCACAATAAAAGTGAATCATTCTTTCAATGAAAATCGTCAAAGTGAACAAAGAACAGACGATTAACAAAATCATTAGCGGTCCACCCTTTTGGATCAAATCAAGCACGTTTACTTCTCCTCATCAATATTAAAACTAGACAAAAAATATTGCAGAACAACTAATCTTTTTCATTAAAAGCTATAGGTAAAAGCTTTATTTTTATAAGACCATTGAAACCTTACCCAAAGACTGCATTGAAACAAAACTCTAACTAAAAAATGCATAAATTTTCAAAAAAACAAACTATTATAAAGCTTCTTCTAATAAAAAACCTGAGAGTATTTTACAATAAAATCAACCTCTACAGTCACTCTAAGTATCCTCTAAATCATATAATAACAGAAACCTCCACACAATCACATATCTCTCTTCTTCCAACAATCTTAAAAAGCCACAATATTAAGAGTAAAAATAAAGATATTTTTTCAAAAAACCTTCCTCTCTCTCTTTTAAAAGTTTTTTTACTTTAAAAAGTGCCTCATACCTAAGATGTACCTTGCATCTCTACTCTTATTCGATAAAACGGTTTTGATAAAAGCTCCTGAAAGAATTATAATATTGAAATGATTATTCTTAAGTTAGTTATTTTAACTTTGTTTTTCATAGGAATTTTCCCTATAAACCCTATATCCTCTTTATCTTTACAGTCTAATCTAGCCCCTCATTTTAAAACCACAATCTCTGATCCATCTGAAACAAAACTGTCTTGTCTATTGAAAAAAAAACATGCACCATCTCAGGAAAAATATCTCTCTTTAAAAGACATCTGTTTCAATAGTCTCTATATATCTTTAGACCCCTATCTCAATAGTCTCTATATATCTTTATTCCCACTTGCTCTTGCTTGGAGCACTCTTGACTCCTACGAGTTAGAGGTGTATGGTTCATTCGAAGAAGCCTACTCCTCTTTTCTTCTTTCTTATTTAGAGAAAAAAAAACCGCCATCATGGGATACTCTAACAAAGATTTGGGGTCGTCATTTTCTTTTTTATGAAAGTCTATCCGATTATAATGATTCGCTAGAAACTTTAAAAAAACCTATAGGTTTTCAAAAAGTAAAAAAAGTAAGATTTGCCAACCTACCATATCAATCTATTTTCAAATCCCTAAAACCCATCATAGGTGTTTGGTCTTTGAAAAAAGAGAAAGTGAAAGAGCTAGCTAAACATTTAACAAATGAATTCTATAAAAAAAAGGTCCTTGCCCTTTTTCCAGATACTAAAGTCGGTACTGATAAAAGTATAGATAGAGTGATGACAGGCTTTATAAAAAATATTTGTCGTTACTCTGAGGCAACCGAACATCTTTTTATTAAAACCTGCCTTATCAAGCCATATGCTGAAATCTCCGTTCTGCCTACTCTTTCGCAAACACCTTCTAACTCTGAAAGCGATCGTTTTTTACAAAAAAAATTTCTCCCACCTTCAACTGTAACTCCCTCTTCTAGTGAAGCAACTGAACTATCTTCAACTGTAACGCCCTCTTCTAGTGATGCAACTGAACCATCTTCAACTGTAACGCCCTCTTCTAGTGATGCAACTGAACTATCTTCAACTGTAACGCCCTCTTCTAGTGATGCAACTGAACCATCTTCAACTGTAACGCCCTCTTCTAGTGATGCAACTGAACTATCTTCAACTGTAACGCCCTCTTCTAGTGATGCAACTGAACCATCTTCAACTGTAACGCCCTCTTCTAGTGATGCAACTGAACTATCTTCAACTCCCCCCAGTAAACCTTTAAAAAAAGCTTCTCTTAAAAAATTCTTTAAGAAGCATTACATTGCTGCCATATTTTTCATCTGTCAAATCGTTATAACAATTTCTATTATCTTTTTTTTTTATACGCATACTTGGGAAAACAATAGATTTTTTATTCTCTTTCTAAAAATCGGCTTAGTAACAAACGCTTCTCTTTTTATCATCTCAGCTATAGCTTCAGCGATTCATTACTGTCGTTCACTCAAGAAGTTTTCACTTAAAAAGGCACATATTTCCACGGTCTTAAAGTCACTTATTTCATGTCTTTCAATCGGTTTTACGATTGCTAATATCGTTTTTTTAACTATCTCTTTCTCTTATATCTGTGATAAATCTAACTTTGTATATCATATATTCTTAAACATCTCTCTTTTGATCCTCGCTGTCTGTTTTTTTGTCCTACAATTTTATTTTTTTAAAAAGTTTTTAAAAAAACATAGGTCTTCACGGTTAGAGCCTTCTATACCACTAGAAATCACCGATATAACAACCCCTATCGGAACATTTGAAAAACGGTTAGAGCCTTCTATCCCACTAGAAATCACCGATATAACAACCCCTATCGGAACATTTGAAAGTTGGTATTTCTACCTCCTATCAAAAAAAATATTAGAAGTTCAAAGAAAATCCGTCTATGAATCCCTATCAAAACAGCACATTGAAACTTCACTTTATATCCATACTTTGATAATTTTACTCAGACTGTTTCTCGGCCCAGAGGTTAATTGGGTAGATATACAAGAAAACCTGAGAGAAGATTTATTAAATATCGAATCTAATCCTTCAGAAACCCAAGAGACTAGAAATGACCTCTTTTCTGACTTGTACAAAAAAACTTTCCCATTAAAAGAACCGCAAATAAAATCTCTTAAACGCTTCTCAGAAAGTTCAGCCGACTCTTTAAAAAAACAAGTTAAAGACTCCTTAACTTTCATTATAGATTCTTTTAAAAAAATAAATAATACTTTTCCAAGTTCAGCCGAAAATTTTCTAGACTCACCCGATTTTTTAATGGACATAGAAAGAGAAATACGAGATGTTTTTTCAGACTTCCCAGATGTTTTTTTAGAAACAACAGCTTCTGATATACCTTCATCCTCAGAAGAAACAGCTTCTACTATGCATCCATCCGCATTTTCGCCCTCACACCCTACAAAGAAAAGTTTGCCTGAACTGAACGATTTAAACCCAAAAAAACAGAACGCCACAAGTGCTCAATCAACTTTAAATAGAACACAAGACTCTCCTCTAACCTCTAAAACTAATTTAAACGACCATTCTTTATCAACTAGCATAGATGTTTTTTCAGACTTCCCAGGTCTTTTTTTAGAAACAACAGCTTCTGATATATCTTCATCCCCAGAAGAAACAGCTTCTACTATGCATCCATCCGCATTTTCGCCCTCACACCCTACAAAGAAAAGTTTGCCTGAACTGAACGATTTAAACCCAAAAAAACAGAACGCCACAAGTGCTCAATCAACTTTAAATAGAACACAAGACTCTCCTCTAACCTCTAAAACTAATTTAAACGACCATTCTTTATCAACTAGCATAGAGGAACAAACCATTCTTTTCCCTTATAGCCCTGAGGACTTAGCTACTCTAGAAGATGTAATACAAGAATTTGCCTTCGATAATTTTTTGAATGAAATCTTTAAAAATTTAGGAAGTGAGGATTTTATACCTTTGATTTTAAATCGTCTATTCCTCTATTCATATCAACATTTGAGAGAAGAAAAAATGATACCCCATCATCAAAAGAAAGCTTTGACTACTAAAGAATCACTAAAGAATCTTGAAGGAATATTTAAAAAAGTTTGGGACTTTACGGTTCCAGATAGTGATCTTTTTTTGGAAAATTGGGAAAACTTGATCCATATCATAGAGGAAATATTAAACTCCCGCTCAGCTACAACGGAAGAGAAATTTATAAAAGCTCTAGAACCGTTTCAAGAAAACTGGCAAAACTTTGCAACAATCAACAGATTCCTTCTACTTCCTTTTGATGCGATCACCATATGTGATACTCTAAGAAAGCTTGTTGAAGACCTTCTTCCAAAAAGTAACGACGCTTAAATATTACCGATGAATGGGATCCGTTGGAAAAAGTTTTAATATTGTTGAAAAAATAGATATGCCATGAGGTATAAAGTGATTTTTGTAAAAACTTCGTAGATGAAACCTCATGGCAAAACAAAGACATAAAAAGAATATGTCAAGAAAGTGGTCTAACAGTTAATAGTATTAATTATACATAAAAAAAACACTATCAAAAGTCATTGCGACTCTTAAATTAAGCATCCAAAAGCTTAATATCTACAGCAGAAGTCTTTCCCTTATTAGTTGCGATTTCATAAGAGACTTTCTGACCATCATTAAGTTCGCCTAAACCAGCATTTTCTAAAGCGCTGATATGAACAAAAACATCTCTCGAACCATCTTCAGGTGCTATAAATCCGTATCCTTTTGTCGTATTGAACCACTTTACTGTTCCGTTTGCCATGATATTTTCCTTTAGTATTATTAGTTTTTTCAGAGCTTTCATCGAAGATAAGTCACACCATGTAACCTAACAAGCTTACTCTTAAACCTACAAGATCAACAAGATCTTATGAAAGGCATAAAAAAAATATTACGTAATAAAAACGGATATTTTAATTTTATAAACCTCTTAAGGTAGAGCAGCAGAAGCTCAGCCAATGTATTATTTCAAAATACCATATAAATTGCAAGTTTTTTATGTCTGTTTTAATATTTTACAATTAACTACCCTAAAAAATATTTTTTAAAAATAAAAAAATTTATCAAAACATCTCTCTTATTAATGCACAATACTCTCTACTCTTTATTTAAAGAGAATTTTTATAAAAGAAACCTCTCCTCTTAACTTTTTACAAGATGAATAAGTTACCATCTGCAATCAATGTATCTAAATCAATCACTCCTGCTCCTGCATCTTGTAAAAGAATACTAAGCTCCGGAACAGCAAAGTCTTGCTCTCCACTTAGATCTACATCAATTTGAACATCTTGTGTTTCTGATACATCAAAAACATTCACGAAGTTAGATATTTCATCTTCTAAACTAAGGTCTAGCAGCTCTGATAAATCAATAATATCAGCATCTAAGTCTGTTCCTAAAGTAAAGTCTGTTATCGTATCTAAGCCTCCACTGTTATTTTTAAAAGCAAACCTATCTTGACCTCCTGCACCTGTAAGGATATCATCCCCTAAACTCGATACAAAAAGGTCCTGCCCAATAGTTCCTTCTAAAACATCTCCTTCATTTGTTCCAAAGAGATAACCCGACAAGGTTACTGTTGAAATAGCAGGGTCACTCAACAGTCCGTCAACATCTTCTGCTGTAAAGCTAAAGACTCTTTCTCCCGATTTAGGAGTATTGGAGATATCAACATACTTCAACTCCGTCAAGATCTCTTGAATTTCTTCACCTGTTAATAAAGAGTTAGTTTGGCTATTTAGCGTAACAACGATGTTTTCATCAAACGACTCAACAGCATAGGCCAATTTCGTATCGTTTGATAAATAAACCGCTCCAGATCTATTATCCACAAGAGAAAAACTTTTTCCCTTGTAAACTAGTTGCTCAGAGCTTCCATCAATAAGTCCGGAAACCTCGATTCTTAGTTCTTTATAACTAGATGTGTCTGGATCTCCAATATAGCTATCACTATCTGCTATAGGGCTTAGTGCTCTTCTAAAAATATTATTTTCATAAGAAAAATCTTCCTCGTCTACACCGTTTAAATCTATCACTGGAGCAACGGAAATCTCCCATTTATTAAAGGTATAGTTCGCCATGCTTTTCATTTCATCAGGCGTCAACGCATAGTTCCAAAGTAAAAGATC
>MDLB01000042.1 GCA_001730085.1 PVC group bacterium (ex Bugula neritina AB1) | reverse complement strand
TATGCTTAAATCTTCTTAAAGCTGTTAGAGGTTTATCTTTTTAAGATATTAGAGGGGGCTTCTACTGAAAAAGCTCCTAACTTTCCTTTAAAATTCTTCCTTTCATTAAAATATTTTCTATTTTTAATGCTCATTGTCCCAAAAAAATACTTTGTTACATAAAAAAGAGTTTTTCAATAGTAGCGCAGAGGTCTTTTTATATGTTTTTCAATAGTCTCAATATCTATTTTTCCTTGTTTTTAAAAAATAAAAAGGACTTTTAAGATACTCAACTATATCCAAGAATAATCTAAAACATTTTTATTAGATAAGCTTTACGCTATTTTTTAAGATAAATAAAGAGGCTTAACCTCTGAAATCAAAGGAAAGTCTTCTTTTTTCGTTAAAAAAGAAGACACACAATCAAGCAAAGTATCTCCGCTCAAATGGTCTTTTTTAAGATATGTGATTGATATTTTTTTCTCATCAAAAAAATGATGTATTTGTGATTCAAAAGAGAAACGACCTTGTATCTCTACAATAGTAGCTTCCGAAGTGACCCATTCAAGAACTTCATCAAGAGGTGCATATATAGGATCTTTCTGTAAAAAATCTTTTTGGGAAGGATCAAAAAGCTGCGCGTAAACATGTGTTTTAGAAACAGGAATAAGAGATAAAACAGGTTGCTCCGAGACAACTTCTTTGTACAAAGATTCCAAAGAGCTAAGGCCATAGCAAGGTTTTTTTGACAAATGCGCAAGCGTTCTTATAGCCATTAAGCCTATACGCAACCCTGTATAAGAGCCAGGCCCTGTTACAACACCCCAAATATCAACATCTTTAAGGGTTAAAGAGTTTTTTTCTAAAATATTTTTGATGGCTGGCAACAACTCTTTTGAATGAGAAAGACGGCTCGAACTCTGCCAAAAAACTCTTTCATTCTCTCCTTTTTGAAGAGCTAACATTAAAGATTGACCATGTGTATCGGCAACCAAAACATTTGGACATTCACTCATACATCATATTCCCATTCATTCAAAATATCTATTCCCCTTTGAGAAATCGCTTCAATAGTAATCTCCCTAGAGTCTTCACTTTTATGAAAAATATGAATATCAAGATCTCTTGAGATTTGATCACCAAACTTATTCGCCCACTCGATCAAAAAAATCGCACCCTGATATTTATAATCATCAATCCCCAAAGACGAAAAGTCCTCAATGTTCTCTAGTCTATAAAGGTCAAAGTGAAAAATGGGGATAGTACATGGATAAATATTCATCAATGTGAATGTCGGACTTGTCACAGAGTATTCTTTAGGAAGAGCTAGTCCTTTAGAAAGTCCTCTAGAAAAAACAGTCTTTCCGGCACCAATTTCTCCAATAAGTCCTAACACATCATCAGACTTCAATTTTTCAGACAATGAAGACGCACAGTCTTCTGTCTGAGTTTCATCCAAACTAATAAGTTTTTTCAAATTCATCGAGACGCAAATCTTTTAAAACTTTTTGACAATAAAAAACAATAACACAAAGTCGAACAGCTCCTACTAAAAAATCAAAAGAAGCTGGGAGAAAAGCCACTAACACTTCCATACCAAAAGCAGCTATCGATGCAGGTAGAAAACTAAAAAGACAAATAACAAATATTTTTGAAAACCGAAGGTTTTGGAAGTAAAAACGCCTAAAAATCCAAAACAAAAAAGCCACAAGGAAAAGTGCTCCTATGTTAACAAAAGTCAAAGTCGAAGCAATCAACGCCACAACCAACGGAAAAGAAAGGCGAAGAATCCAAGGTCTCCATTTTGTAATAGTCTCTTCACCAAAACTCACTGGACCACCAAAAAACTGATTCACTTGGCCGCCATCTACCCAAAATTTCGACTTATAATCTTGCTTTAAAAGCAACTTATCTTTCACAAATAGGAGACCACGAGGATAGTTTGGACCAAGGTCTTTTATTTTACCTGTTGTATCAAAAATGATCGTAAAATCATTTATTTGTGGCGAAACGAAGGGTTCTTCCAAAGAAGAAGAAAACTCACCATTGTTTAAATTAAAGGTAGGAATAGTCCCTCCAAAAAAAGACCTCCCCTTATCAATCCAATCATCCACAGGAGAGTCATCTTGTAAAAAATAAAGACCACACGCATATAAAAACACAATAATACTAAAAAAGTTAAAGTAACGGAACCAAGAAAAATCATGAGATTTTTTATAAAAATCAAGATCAAGTCTTACTATCTCTTTGAAATGTTTAATGAACATCTTCTATACCTCTTCCCCTTTAAAATAAAGAAAAAATTTACCCCTCATCTAAACAACCTTTTTAAAAAATCACAAATGCTCGCAAAGAGTAAAAGGCTTTAGCATGATCTCACAAAGTTTATGAGCCTAATCATGTCTAGTTCTATAAAGTGACTCACTATGCTTTTTCTAAAAATTTTGCCATTTTGGGAAAACCCTTGCAGGCAGGAGCATTTTAACACAAAACCTTTTTATCCTCTAGCTCAACTAACTCCATAAAAAAATCTATAAACCATCTCCTATCTATTCAAGAGCATTAGAAAAATAGAAACGGTGCCCATCCCCTTAAAATGAACGTATATATTCAATCAAATCATGCACCCTTTCGGAAACATTTTTTTCTTGAACTAACTCACTAACCATAGCTATTTTTTTAGCTCCTACAGATAACAACATCTCTATATTATCTGCATGTATTCCTCCCATAACAGTAACGGGTAAGTCAATAGTACTAGATACCTTTTGAAAAAGATCTATGCCCACAGGAGTTACAGATGTTTTTTTTGTTTGAGTCATAAATATAGGTCCAACATTCACATAGGTAGCTTTATCTTTTTGAGCATTCACGGCATCCTCCAAGGAGTGACACGAAACCCCGATGATTTTTTCACTTCCCAATAAAAGACGAGCTTTTTCACAACCCAAATCATCTTGTCCCAAGTGCACACCGTCAGCATCAACCTCTAATGCGATGTCAACTCTATCGTTAATGATCAAAAGTGCCTCATATCTCAAAGTCAAATTTCTTAGTCTGCGAGCCATGATAAGATATTCTTTATCGGAAAGATTTTTATTCCTATATTGAACAACCTTAGCCCCACCTTTAAGGAATTGTTCCACAATCCACTGATCTGAACGGCCACATGAAAGTTCTTCACATGTTACAGGATAAAGGTCAATCTCATTAAACCTTTTTTTTAGAGATCCCTTTATAGGTCTCTCACCTCCTCCCATAAAAGCAAGAATTTCTACAGTATCATCTTCCTGTAACCTCGTTTGGGAATAATTTTCAAAACCCAGAGCTACTTGATTGTGCTCTACAACATATTTTCTTGGATCCAGCTTCAACTCTTCAAAAAGTTCAAGAAGAGAACAATTCTGTTGGCAAAAATGCTTTTGCCCATTCAAGTGGATCATGATTTCAAGACATTTCACCATCCCAGTCCTTCCATACCGGATCATAACCTTTATTCTGAAGAACCGAAACGATATTTTCCACAGGTCGATGGTCAACAATATCGAATTGTTTTAGAGACTCAGGATCCACTTCATATCCACCAGGGTTCGTTGTAGAACCTGCACTCATTTGCGTGACACCCAAAAGGATCAAATGATCTCTTAAGTTTTCCGGCTCTCGCGTAGATAGAACAATGCCGCAGTCTGGTAAAAATAATCTTAAGGCTGTGATTATTTGAACAAGATCTTTGTCGAGAACCTCATCTTGTGGAGCAAAGCCTTCCGGTCCCTTTTTAATCCTAGGAACACTTATCGAAACTTTCATTTTCCAATACGTTTGTGTCAAATAATGGGCATGGTAAGCCACCGAAGCAACATCCAAACGCCAATCAGACAAACCTAAAAGAGCACCAATACCTACATGGCGTATCCCTGACTGTCCAATCCAGTCGGGAACATTTAAACGTTTATGAAATAACCTTTTAGGCCCTGCTGTATGGAGTTCTTTATAAACTTTTTCATCGTATGTTTCCTGGTAGACGACAACCCCATCAACACCCGCAGCACGCATCCTAATGTAGCCTTCCAAGTCTAAAGGATAGATTTCTAAACCTTTATAGGCACAATGAGGAGACATCCGTTCCAAAAGCTTCTCAAAATAACTCAAGGGGAGTTTTCTCTGATCCTCACCTGAAAGAATCAAAATATTTTGAAACCCTTGGCGTGTTAAAAAAGTAACCTCTCGATCGAATTCACTTGCATTCAATGTTTTACGCGGAATCACATTGTCTTTCGTAAATGAACAATACTCACAAGCATTGTAACACTCATTAGAAACATAGAGAGGAGCATACAGTTGCATGGTATGTCCAAATCTTTTTAGAGTTAAATCTCTAGATTTTTGGGCTTGCTTCTCTAAAAAAGCATCATTCGTCACAGAAATCAAAGACAAAAAATCTTCAAAATCAAGAACATCCTTATTTAAAGATTTTTCAACATCCTCTAAGCGAACATTTTTTAAAAAACGTCCCCAGGAGTCTCTAAGCTTTGAATCAAAAACATCGGAAAAAAGAGAAGACACTTATTTTCTATCCTTTATTAATTAATGTAAAAAATTTCTTTCGCATAAGGCCTTCACAAAGAGTCTTACATAAAAAAACTATAAAAATTGGGTCAAAAGTCATTGTTTGCAAAAGTTTTAACAAAGCAAAAAACTTAAAAAAAAGATTTTAAAAAATCTAAGTTTTTCGCAAAGGACTTCCCTGCTTTATTTTCTCAAAAAACCGGTTAAAGGGCTAGAAGCTCTAGCGGTATCACTTACATCTCCTCTCCCAGACAAATAGGCAATTCTACCAGCTTCAACAGCTTTAGAAAAAGCTATGGCCATATTTTTAGGGTAACGAGCTATCGAAATAGCCGTATTAACCAAAACAGCGTCCGCGCCCATCTCCATTGCCTCAGCGGCATGAGATGGCAAACCCAAACCTGCATCTACCACAACAGGGATTTGACTTTGCTGAATAATATAAGCAAGCATATCTCTTGTCTTTAAGCCTTTGTTCGTCCCAATAGGCGAGCCTAAAGGCATAACTGTCGCACAGCCAACTTCTTCCAAGCGTTTTGCTAATAATGGATCAGCTTGAATATAAGGTAAAACAGTAAAACCATCTCTAACCAGTTTTTCTGCGGCTTTCAAAGTCTCTACACCATCTGGCAACAAATGATTTATTTCTGGTGTAACTTCTAATTTTATCCAATCAATACCACCTGATCTTTTAGCAATGTGAGCTAAACGAACCGCTTCATCAGCATCTCGAGCACCCGCTGTGTTGGGTAAAATAATGTACCGAGAAGGATCTATAACAGATAAAAGTGAATCTTGCGGATCATCGATATTCACACGTCGCAATGCCATCGTGACAACTTCTGCTCCAGAAGCTTCCAAGGCATCCATCATATGTTTCGAAGAAGCAAACTTTCCTGTCCCCAAAAAAAGTCTAGACTTTAGGCCTCTATTGCCAACAAAAAGTTCATCCGACTTCATCCTCACCTGTCCTTTCTTTTTCAAGAACGTTCCATTAATTTAAAAAAAGCGCAAAGCCCCATCCCTGCAATCGATCCCAAACATGCCCACAAGCCATAAGCGATCTCTAAGAAACTTGGTATTTTTGGTCCGAGTAACCATAACTTGTAAGCTAAAAAGAAACTAAAAATCCATGCCAAAGCAACTGCCATCAGATAGTTCTTTTTGAGTGAAGCATCTCCAAATAAAAAAAGAAAAAAAACACATGTCCCTACAAATGGAATCGCATAAACAGCATAAGACTTTATAGAAATATAATTTTTTTTACCAAAAAATATTTCAGAAAAGAGATTTAAAACCTTTACACCTTTTGTCTGAAACACCTTGGGAAAGTCATAACCTGAAACACTTATCATAGTAACTTCTTTTTTTGACACAATAGATTGGGCCACTTGATTCAAAAGTGAAGACTCAACTTGGACCCAAGGCAAAAAGAAAGCCCTAATCATAAGACCAAAACAAAATAAAAAAGTGATATTTGTAAAAAATTTAGACATATCTTTATAACTCTCTCATTTTTTCTTGTAAAACAACAAAGATTTTTGTAATAAAAATCAATCAAAAATACTATTCTCTTAAACTATCTCAAAAAAATCTTAATCGGTGTAAAATTTTCCTTTCATTTGAAAAAAAATCACATAATAAAAAGATTATTCTAACAAACCTTCTCTAACAAAGCTAATATACCTATGATCTCCTATGATCAAATGATCTAAAATATCTATATCTAATAAGGACAAAGCTTTTTTTATTTTTAAAGTCACCTCTTTATCTGATAACGATGGAGTCGGCTGTCCACTGGGATGATTATGAGACAAAATCACAGCTTTAGCGTTATATTTAATCGCCAATTCCACGATATTTCTTATATAAACAGGAGCTTCATCAATGGTTCCTCGAGAAATGTCTTCTTCTCCCAATAATTGATACTGTGTGTCTAAAAATAAAACCTTAAAAGTTTCCTGTCTCCCTTTAGACTGTTTCATCATCAGATAAGCACTCACCGCATCTGGATCTAAAAATTTCTGTTTCAAAGAAATATCCTCTTTGATCCCCTCTGCCAAAACAGCCTTTATAATAGATAAAAATCGGCTTGTTTTTTGCCCCAAGCCCATAACAGATTCTAGATCTCTCCTATCCGCATAAAAAACCCCTAAAACAGTTTTAAATTTTTCAATCAATTTTTTCGCAAGATTTTTACAGTCTTTTCGAGGAATACTTAAACATAGCAAAATCTCAAGTTTCTCGTGCTCCGAAAACCCTTTAAAGCCAACTTTATCAAACCTGTCGTACAATCGCTTCCGATGACCTTCATTGCTAAACATATCACTGTGTCCTAATATCAGATCTCAAATCATTATTAATATAATGTCATATAATACAAGAAGAACACAGCTGTTAGGAGAAAAAAAATGGAAATCGAAAGAAAAAATAACTTTAGCGATAAAATTTTAGAGCTTTCTACCAAAGCTCAAAAAACATCACTTTCTCAGTTTATACGATTTTGCGACGGCAGTTTTGATATTCAAAAGTTTTCTGAGTTTAAAGAATCTCTCCTAGAAACTTTAAAGCCTAGCTCTGTGGCAGTCAAAATTTGTCAGCTCAAAGGCGTTATAAGGAAAGCTACAGAGTTAAGCTCATCTTTTAACTCAAGTTCAAAAATATACGATTGAGACCGCAGTAAGGGCTGTAAAAACCCCCAAGGAAGCCACTAAGAACATTATCCTAAAAAAAAATAGTTTTCTAATTATTTTTTATTTTTTTAATGTTGTGCAGAAGTCTTATATTAGGAAAGGGTCAAAAATCTAGAGTCATTAAGCTTCCACGGAGTGTCTTCTCTCCTTTAAAGAAAAAAAACCAAGCAAGTCTACCTATTCGAAACCAGAAACGGAAGCCAACTGTCTCGTCAATCTGTATACGATTCGTTTAAAAGAACTAGCCTCAACATTCTTGGCAAAAAGTTAACTCCCCATACCTTAAGACACACGTTCGCGACAAGGAAGATTCGCCAGACAAATAAAATTCAAGCCGTAGCTCAATATCTTGGTCACGCTTCTGTCTCTTCAACCCTTAATATGTACACGCACGAGACGTTGAGCTCCAACGAGATTCTGACTATTTTTAAAAAAAACGATTTATTTTACTAATCTCTTTGAGCTTGAAACAATACCAAATTAGGAAATATATTATAATTATAATGACAAACTAAGCCTAAGTTTCTTTGATTTCATTTAAAGTTTGGTATATCATAACTGTGAAGCTTTTCGAAAATACCTCTCAAGCTTTCTTAATGCTACAGTAGAAAGGGTATTTTTTACAAGCCTTACTATATTGTAAAAATTCTAAAAAAATTAAAGTTATCCACAGAAACTTTGAATACATCTTTGCCTAAAAGGATAAACAGGGGAAAATATGATGTATACAAAAAAATACACCGTTCGTCTACACGATACAGATGCTTTTGGGGTTTTGTATTTCGCTAATCAATTCCGCATCATTCACGAAGCATACGAAGAATTTACCGATGACTTAGGATTTCATTTAAACAAATTGATGGATCAGAGTCAATATTTCATACCTATTGTTCACGCAGAGGCTTCCTATAATCACCCCGTAATGATGGGTGATACCTTAAAAATATCTCTCAATGTCGAAAACATTTCTGTCCACTCTTACTCTATCACCTATGACATCTTGCTAAAAAAAATCTTGGTAGGGACAGCTAAAACAGTCCACGTTTCAACTCATGCTTACAAAAATAAAAAAGTACCTATCCCTAAAAGTCTTCGACAAGCTTTAGAGAAACATCTCTAAAAAATATCCCAGGAAACTATCCATTAAGATCAATTTTTTCATCTAAATTATGAAAAACCCTAGTCTTTTGGCACAAGTCTTTTTATTATTTTTTTAACCAGGAGCGTATTCCCTAAGATTCCTTATCTCTTTATAAGGAAAAAAGAAGATTTTAAGATCTTAAAAAAACCGATACTAATAAAATAAATTAAAAATTTAAAATTAATCCTAAATTTTATTTTGAAAAAGATAAATCTCTAAGTTTGACATCCTCACCTACCTAAAGGAAGGTGATTCCTAGATTTACTAAGCTATTTTTTTAGCAACTAGGGGTTCTTGCTTCATAGAAATTCCTAACGGATTTTCTCCACAAGCTAACAAGGCATGCCCTGCCTCTAAGATATTACGCCCCGCATTACGGTCAGCGTTTGCACTGTAGCC
>MDLB01000041.1 GCA_001730085.1 PVC group bacterium (ex Bugula neritina AB1) | reverse complement strand
GCAAAGCATGCTACTCCCATGTCAATGCCGACACTGCTTTTTGAGGGGTGCACAGGATCTTCACGCTCAATCTCCGTCTGAATAGAAACGAACCAATCACCTGCATAATAAGTCACAGTGGCATTTTTGGGAGTACCTATTACTTCTTGGCTCTTGAAAAAATGCACCCAGCCTATTTTAGGAAGAAATACTTGTTTGTTTTTTATTTTGACACCTACAGGGTATCTAAATCCTGAGTCTGATTTTTTATGTTTGAATCTAGGGAATCCCCGTCCTTTGACTTTTTTCGTCAAACAATCCCAAATAGCTCTATCTAACATTTTCAACGTTTGATTAAGTGGTTGCGACGAAACCTCTTTTAAGAAATCATATTCTTCGCTTTTCTTCCAAAAATTATTTTTCCACCAGTCAAGTTCGTACCAGCTCAAAAGCTTTTGCTTGTTCTCCAGTCTTTCCTTTTGAATAGCAAGAGCTTTATTCCAAACAAAACGATTACAACCAATATTTTTCTTCAAAGTAATCTCTTGTTCTTTACTTTTTAATTTTAATTTAAATTTAAAACTCTTAACTTTTTTCATTCACACAGTTTAACATAGGCTCTATGGAAAATTAAAAAATATATTAAAACCCAAAGCTCTCCACATTTTTAATATCTGTGAAAAAGCCTCTCATCCTCCACCTAAAGGAAGAGGTCTTCTCGGCTTGAAATGATCAAAACTCATATTGCCTAACGATACTGTCTTGTTCAAAACTGACAGACCTTAAGCCCTTTGTAATATTACTTTTTTTTCGGAGCCACAAAAAAAAAGCTACTTCATCTCCAAAGTGGGCTGAGACTTTATTTTTGAAAAGAGTATAAAATAGGAACAACATAAAGGGTTCCAACCGTTGCAAAAACAAGCCCCCACGACATAGATAAAACCATCGGAACCAAAAACGGCTCATAGCCACCAAAGCCATAGGTTGTTGGCATAAGCCCCACAACTGTCGTCACTGAAGTCAAAACAATCGGCCTAAAACGTAACTTAGCCGCTTCTGAAAGAATGTCTATATCCATTTTTCGATGCTTCTTTTTAGCACTATTCAACTGACTCACCATTATCAAGGAATCATTCACAAGAACCCCCAGCATTCCCAAAGTTCCTACCAGCCCCAAGAAGCTCATTGGCAACCCATGCAAATAAAAAGCAATAAGTACACCCATAAGACCTATCGGAACAACAGACAGAATCAAAAAAGGCTGAACATATGAGTCCAGAAGAATCATTAATATCAAGTAAATAATAATAAGTCCAAATAAAAAAGACTGAAAAAATCTTTTGAGACTTTTTTGAGATTCTTTCTCTTCCCCTCCAAAAGTCATAGAAACCCCTGGGGTCTTCTCAATATCTTCTTGATAAAGGTTTCTGATCTCTTTATTAACCTCACCCCCTGTGATTTTTGTTTCATCAACTAAGGCCGTTATCGTCAAAGATCTTTTTCCTCCATAATGATCAATAGACTCTTTTTCCTCGACATAAGATTGTTTTGCAATAGCACTCAAGGGAACCAATCGACCTTCTCTGTTCCTCAAAGAAAGCTGCTTCAACATAGCTTCTTTTCCCCGTTGATCATCGTTTAATCGAACACGGAACGAAATTTCTTCGCCATCTCGACGCAAAGTGGTAGCTTCAAAACCTTGATAGGCAAATTTAACCGTATCAGCAACATCTTGCGCCGTTAAGCCCATTTGAGCCATTTTAATTTCATCCAGATGCAACAAAATCTCTTTTGCACCATACCTATTCGTGGTATCGACTTGATAAACACCCTCTTTCTCACGAAGAGTCTTGAGTATTTTTTTTTCAAATGTTTCACAAACACTAATGTCATCACAGATCAGTTTCACTGTGACAGGCGCACCTACAGGAGGCCCCTCTCTGTTTGGCTCAACTTCCAATAATGAAAACCCTTTCAAATCCTTAAAATCTTTTTCGAGACCGTTCATTATGGCCTCACTTTTGATTGAGCGTTCTTGCGCTGGGTGTAAAAAAATCGTAATCAAAGCCCAGTAATCATGATTTGTAGATGCACCATTAGAAGAGGCTGCATTGTGATGTCCTACTTCAAGCTTAAATCCACTCAAAGCGCTCTTGGGAATTTTAGCCACGATTTTTTCTACTTTTTGAACTTTTCGCAAGGTTGTTTCTTTTGAATCACCAACTTCTGTTTCTAGACTAACGTAAAGAATATCGGAGTCAATGGTAGGAAACATAACAAACCTAGCCTTTTTCACAAAAAAGCTGGTTAACAAGCCAAATCCAATCATAAAAACTAAAAGAAAAACCATTTTATTCCGCAAAAAAAATCTCAATGTAGAAGCATAGATCGCGATACATTTCAACATCCAGCCTTTCATCGGACGAATCGCAGAGGCTTTCACATGTGCCAAGTGACAAGGAAGAATCGTGAAAGATTCAAAAAAACTAAAGCACAACATCAAAATGATAACCGTAGGGATAGAAAAAACAAATTTACCCATAATCCCTGTCATAAAATAGAGGGATGCGAAATACATAATAGTTGTTAAAATAGCCACAAAGAGAGGGGCAAACATTTCTTTACTCCCTTTTATCGCGGCTTCTTTAGAAGACAAGCCTTCTTGCTGATAACGGTTAATATTTTCAGCAACCACAACAGCATCATCAACCACCAACCCTAGAGCAATAATAATAGCTATCAAAACAACCTGATTAACACTCAAACCAAAGAAGGGAAACATTATAAATGCTCCAAAAACAGCTACAGGAACTCCTAGTGCAACCCACAAAGCTGTTTGAAAATTTAAAAATAAAAATAATGTCGCTAATAACAAAACAAGACCCATAAAAGCATTGTTTTTTGTTATATTAAGAAGATTTGAAACGTAGTGACTATAATCAACCAGTACCGATATTTTAACGTTCCTATCTTTAAAAATATCTTGGTAAGAGTCGACAAGATTATGAACCTCTTCGGAAAGAGAAATCATGTCAAAGCCGGGCTTTCGCTTAACTATAACGTTAATAGATTTTAACCCATTGATTTTCGGTAAAACCGCTTTATCATGAAAAGAGTTTCTTACCAAAGCCACATCTTTCACCCTCAACTGTTTCCCAGAAAAATTACTACGGATAACACAATCCCCAACATCTTCCGGTTTCTGAAACTCAGCAAAAGTGATAACTTTCTTTTCATCAGTTCCCGACTGAAGCACACCTCCAGACTCCTTTACATTCCTAGCGTGTATAGCTTCAACTAGCTCTTTAAAAGAAACGTGCTCTTGATTCATTTTCTCTAAATTGACAAGGATTCGTACCTCTTTTTGCCTGTATCCAACTTTGTGAATTTTTCCAACACCCTGAATCAATCGCAAGTCATCTTCAAATTTTTTGGCGACCCTTCTAAGAAAATCTTCATCAAAAACGCCATCAGCAGCAATAGATACTTCCATCACCGGCTCATTCGAAGAAGTTTTCTCTTCTACCAGCGGTTTATCTTTGACTTCTTTGGGCATTTTTGTTACACGATCAATAGCATTTCGGATATCCGTTTTTATTTTTTCTTGTTTAAACGTAGGCAAATTAGGATTTATTTTAACGTTTATAACCGATTTATTTTCAATAGAAACAGAGTTGATTTCATCTAAGCCTTCCAAGACTTCAAGTTCATCTTCAATAAGATCTGTGACTTTTATTTCCACATCGACGGGAGACGAACCTGGATAAGAGGTTTCTATTGTCATTTGACCAAAGTCCACATCAGGCATGCTTTGACGTGGCAAACCCTTAAAAGTAAAAAACCCCAAAAAACATATTAAAATCATAATAGAGTTTGTTAGTTTTGGATTTTTTATAAAAAATTCTGTTATCGACACAAATGAAAGTCCTTTTCAATAAAAAACATCTTCATTTCACAAAGCAACGGTTTTGTCCAAGTCCAAAGCTTCAAAAAGATCATTTGTTGAAATATTTAAAGAAACCCAAGCAAGTTGTCTCTCAAATTTTTTCGCTAGAAGTAAGTTTTGAACCCTCAACAAATCATCCTGATAGTCAATAATGACCTTAGCGCTTGACCTACCCGTTTTATACTTTTTGATTTCTTGATCCATCTTCTTTTTCTGAAGATTAACAACATTTTGCAGTGACTGCCCCTGATCTTTCGCCGTTTGAAAGTTTTTATAAGCAATCGCGACTTCTCGAGAAATCGTCTGTCTCTTTTCACTTTCCAAAGTTGCCCATTTTTGAACATCCACTTTGCTTTGTTTCAAAGAAGCATTAGCAAAGGTGGACCCCCAAGAATGAGCCATTTTTATACCTGCAAAAAAAGAGGCATGCTTAGCCTCAAGAGCATCTTTCAACGTGTCTCGAAAGTGAAATTCACGGTTAAGAGGCTTTATAGAAGCTACAAAGTCAAGCGCAGGTTGTCTATCTTTCTCATTCAAAAGAACCTGAAACTCAGCAGCTTTTTTTTCTTGGACCAAAGCTTTCAAATCCCATCTTTTTTTAAGAGCCTGTTCTTGCAATTGCTCGAGTGTTTTGTCAACTTTTTTCAAAAGAGGCTCTTTCAAAAAATCAATAGTAATATCTTTATCATTCAACAAATCTTTAAGTTTTAAAAAAGCCTTATCAAAATCATTTTGATAGCCTCTTAGATCAACTTGCTTCAGTTCAACATTAACTCTCGCCGCCAAAACATCTGTTTCTTCTACAATCCCATACTCCATCTTATCCTGATTCAACTTTAAGAAGTCCTTTGCCACAAGGATAATAGCTTTTTGATTTCTAACCCGATGTGCATAAAAATACATCTCAAAAAAAACATTTAGAACTTGTTGAGTCACTAAAACGATTCTTCTTTGCGTTTCCCATGTTAGACTATCCAGTTTTTTTTGAACAACACTCTCCCTATATTTGTCAGTTTTACCAAAAAAGTTACGCGTCAAAGACTGCTCCATCTCGACAGACCATTCGGAGCTATAGTGATCAAGATTACTGTTCCCGTAGCCATTGGAGTCAAACATATAAGAAAATTTAAATAGCGATCCCCAGTGCATTTTTTTTGAAAGAGATGCCTCTTGTTTTAAATTCTCATTCATAGGTGTTAGCCCGTATAGAGATTCTTCCGGAGTCGAATTTAAGACATTGAAACCAAAAGAAATCTGCGGATCATATTTCGCCATTTCCTTATTTTTGCTTTGTTCCGCTTTTTTTAACTCTAAGTTTAAAACTTCGATATCAAAGTTGGCATCAAGAGCAACCAATAGCGCTCGCTCGATAGTCAATACTTCCGCCCTTAGATCAAAAGAGCCTAAAGTGACGAAGCAAAGGGAAAAAATCACCATGAGCTTCTTTGTAAACTTCTGTTTTATATATTTTTTAATCATTTGAAAAGAATCCGAATATAAAATTAAGTGACCCTGCTAAGTTTTCTCTTTTATTTTTCAGATTTTTTGATTTGATTTATCTGATCTCGTAAGACAGCAGCTTTCTCAAAGTCCAGTTCATCTGCTGCTTTTTTCATAGCTTTTTCCAACGAGTCTAAAGGTGTTTCCTTAACAGCCGTTTCTGAAAAACAGGAAATATTATATCCCTTTGACTGAACTTTGTCTAATTCACCTAGTTTCTCAAACAACAAGTCGGAGGTATCTTCCAAAGTTGTGATTTTTTTATGAACAGACTCTGGAGTTTTTCCGTGTTTTTGATTATATTCTTGCTGTTTCAATCGACGAGACTTCGTTTTTTCAATAGCAGATAGGATCGACCCCGTCTTATTATCCGCATACAAAATAGCGCGACCTCTCACGTTTCTTGCGGCACGACCAATCGTTTGAACTAACGATCTCTCATTCCTTAAAAAACCCTCTTTATCTGCATCCAAAATGGCAACCAATGAAACTTCTGGCAAGTCCAACCCTTCACGGAGTAAGTTTACTCCAACCAGAACATCTATCTCTCCGGATCTTAGGTCTTTAAGAATTTTAATGCGGTCTAAAGTCTCAATATCTGAGTGCATATACTTAACTTTAATGTCGATTTTTTGAAGATATTTGGTCAAATCTTCTGACATCTTTTTTGTCAACGTTGTCACAAGCGTCCGTTCCTTAAGAAGTATCTGTTTTTGTATTTCCGAAACCAAGTCTTCAACTTGATTAGATAGAGGCCGAACAAAAACTTCCGGATCTAAGAGTCCCGTAGGCCTTATGATTTGCTCAATTGTTTGCTCAGAAGCTTCCAATTCATAATCAGCAGGTGTTGCAGAGACATAGATCACATTTTTAAGGTAAGTTTCAAACTCTTTAAATTTTAAGGGACGATTGTCCAAGGCTGAAGGCAATCGAAAGGCATGTTCTACAAGTGTTTCCTTTCGAGCCCTATCTCCATAATACATCCCTCTCACCTGAGGAACTGTTACATGAGACTCGTCGATCATAACTAAAAAATCATCCGGAAAAAAATCCAGCAAAACAAAGGGCTTCTCCCCTTCAGCTCTCTCTGAAAAGTAGCGGGAATAATTTTCTATCCCAGCACAATACCCCAATTCTTTCATCATTTCAATATCATAGTTTACTCTCATTTTGAGCCTTTGATACTCCAAAACTTTGTTCTCTTTTTCAAAAGCATCCAAACTTTTTTTAAGCTCTTTCCTTATTTGCCCAATAGAACGTTTCATCTTGAGTTCCGGGATAACATAATGACTCGCAGGAAATAAAATTTCTTTTTTGAGGTTTTGCAGCTCCTCCTGAGTCAACGCATCTCTCCAGGATATCTTTTCTATCTCATCACCCCAAAGCTCAACACGTAAAATTTTATTATCTTCATAAGCAGGAAAGATATCAACAATGTCACCTTTTACTCGAAAAGACCCTCTCTCGGGAGCGACATCATTCCTCTCGTAACGAATACTCAAAAGATGTTCAATCAATTTTCTTCGAGGGTACTCTCTATCAACCTCTAAAGCTACACACATGTTTTGGTAATCTTCCACATTCCCTAAACCATAAATGCAAGACACACTGGCGACAATAATCACATCCCGACGTGTCAAAAGAGAGTGCGTAGCTGAATGTCTCAACCGATCAATATCCTCATTAACCGAAGAATCTTTTTCAATAAAAGTATCTGTTCTTGGGATATAGGCCTCTGGTTGGTAATAATCGTAGTAGCTAACGAAATACTCAACAGCATTTTCAGGAAAGAAAACTTTGAATTCCGATGCCAATTGAGCTGCCAACGTTTTATTATGAGAAATAACCAACGTTGGCCTATTCATTTCGGCAATAACATTTGCCATTGTGAAAGTTTTTCCTGCACCAGTGACACCCCAAAGCACCTGATGCCTCAAGTCTTCCTTTAAACCTTTTGTTAATTTTTGAATAACTTTTGGTTGATCACCACAAGGCTTATATGGAGCAACTAGTTTAAACGGTTTTTTTATCATTTTTTACCGGTACATCTTTCCTTCTATCGACAAAAGACGAACAAGCAGGACAGCTCAAAATATCCTCGTCATTATTTTCCAAAAAAACATGCAAGCAGTAAGGGCAAGCGATCATCAACTCTTGATCCTTCAAAACTGTCGGTAGATCTTTTTGCTCCATTTCACAAAAAAGCCATAATAAAAAAATCACCAAGAGAGGTACCGCAATATAAATAACAATGATTGTACTAAGAGTTACACCAAACATAGCACTCCAACGGGCCTAAGGTTTAAGCTACTGCTAAAAAATTCATTTTTTTGACCTTTCACCTGATCAAAAAGACTCTGAAAAAGATGAGATTCTTCACGAAAAATTTGCATTATCTCACTTGAAGAAATTTTACAACAGTTTGTTATTTCAAGAAAGCATACCTGATTTTTCAAACACGTCTCAGGTCTTAACCTCTAGATATTGCAAAGTTCTTCAAAAATAAAAAGTCGTTGCAACCTTATCTTTCAAAAAACATTTAGCATGTTTATTTTAAGTTTAGGCAGATATAAAATATCTATATATATAATTATTTTAGATTTGATTTAAATTAATTTAACAGTTAAATTGCATATATACATAAAATATAATTATAATAAATTAAATTTTAAATAAAAAAATCAAATTTAAAAAATCGAAACAAGGATTCTTTAAGTTTTATGAAATCACTCTCTTGCTTAAAAACATATTCTCTTTCCCAAAAAATACTAATAAAATCTCTAAGATATACTAGGAATCTCTTGATCTATTTTATTTGTTTAAGCTCTCTATGCCCTTCCCTATTTTCACCAAACCTAGAAAGCTCTCTTAATCTACTAAAGGAACCTCACAACATTTCAACCACTTCTGTTCCAGAAAAGAACTTGTCTTAGAAAAAGAACTCAAAGCCCTTATACAAGCTTTTGATTCAACTCCTAATCAAAAAATCCCTCCAGCTCTTTTCTCTGCCCTAAAAATGATCTCTTCATCTCAAAAAGATCAAGAAGACACTCCTTTACTTAAGTTTCTCTCTGCATATAAAGAAGCCTTTAATCCACTCCTATCTATATTACGAGAGTACAAAACCCTTAAATCAAGAAAAGAAAAAATGTAGTGCTATACGTTAAGTCAAGCACTACAATTGGCTACAATCTCTGAATATGGCCGTCAATAGGCAGTTCCCTAATGGTTATCGAGCGAAAATAAGACCATTGCAA
>MDLB01000040.1 GCA_001730085.1 PVC group bacterium (ex Bugula neritina AB1) | reverse complement strand
TCCAGTCTTTCCTTTTGAATAGCAAGAGATTTGTTCCAAACAAAACGATTACAACCAAGATTTTTCTTCAAAGTAATTTCTTGTTCTTTACTTTTTAATTTTAATTTAAATTTAAAACTCTTAACTTTTTTCATTCACACAGTTTAACATAGGCTCTATGGAAAATTAAAAAATATATTAAAAACCAAAGCTCTCCACATTTTTAATATCTGTGAAAAAGACTCTCATCCTCCACCTAAAGGAAGAGCTCTTCTCGGCTTGAAATGATAAATACTCATTCTCTCAGCCTGAACTGAGGTGCTTACCTCAATACACATAGTGAATTCTGCCTTTAATATTTCACGAGCCTTTGGATCACAAGCAACATTTTCATCAGTAGTAACAACAATGTTTTCCTGAGTAATCTGATGCTGCAGGATTTCGGTTAATGTTTGATTGATTTTATCTTCACTGCCAGCACCAACAGATAACTTATCAGATTGTTTAAGTGATCTGGAAAAGTTTTTGCACGACCGTCAATTACCAGCTCTAATTCATATAGCAATGTGCCATTATCAATTTGAAACAATCCATCCCTTTCTAGATAGCAATGGAAGAGTCGGGCGTTTGCTGATTACATTCCTATTAATTGAGCAAAAGATGTTGCCATCCCCTCTGCTTTATTTAAGTGCATTTTTTGAGGCGACACGGGATGAATATTATCGGCAATTATTTAACGTAAGCAGCAGCAACACTTTGCAGGACTGCTTGATTTATTTTCTAAATGGCGTTGCTGTTCAATCAGAAGATGCCTTATCACGCGCTGAAAGGATTAATAACCTACTTAATGAATGGAAGCTGCAAGTTGCAAGAGGTTCATCTAGCGTTCCTGTAGACATTGTTGCTCATTTTGCAGTTAATCCATATCTAAACTATCAAAAAAATAGCTGAAGAGCTTGAGATTGCTTATAGCTCTGCTGAACGCGGTGTTCGCAAACTGTTAGGTGAAAATATCATCAGTCAAGTCAATGATGGCAAGCGTGACAAAGTTTATTGCGCCACAGAGATACTATCCATATTAGAAAAGCCAGCAAAAATTCATGCTGATGTTTAGGAAGCTTAATAACATGAAAATATTAGAAACTGACAGATTAATACTTAGAACATGGAATGATAATGATTTTGAGCATCCTCAATCATGGCCTTGTAGAATAGTTTACTCATGGTGTTATCTCCTTGTTTTTAATTGCTTTTTACACTCACAGTAACGCTTCATTCCGGGTGCTTATCAAGTGAATAAGATCATGTTTTTTAAGGGTTTGAGCGGAATTTGGCCAAGGCACGTTGACCGAACCAGAAGGACATGACACCGGCAAACAACGCCTGTGTTTCACCATCCCACACGGCGATCAGTCCGTCGATAATTCCGAAACCCTGATCCAACAGCTTGAACAGCGCAGCGGTTTTGACGATAGCGAACAGAATGCAAAAAGCGTAGGTGATGATCGGGCGCACAGAGACACGCAAAGCCTCCACCCATTTCACTCCACTGGGCTGGCTGGCATGAGTATAGAGCGCCTTACTTTCGGCAACATCAGCCTTCACCTATATTTCTTCGAGGCGTTTTTCGTGGCCTTGATGGATCAGCCATTTTGCTTATACCGCCTATCGATAATATCAGTCAGTCCAAGATTAATGCTATTCGCGCCAAAGGATCAGATTTAATTGGATTGCAAAATTTACAAGGCGAGAATTTTTTATTAGATACTGACAAGGCTTTGCAATGCTTTAACGCGTTTTTTGAGACAATTAAGGAGCCTGATCCTGAAATAGATTGTAAGAAATTCTCTACCCCGTCAGGAGCCTCGTGGGATAAATTTATCTTTGAGTGGCAGGAAGAACAGCTTCTAAATAATGATGAGCGTACACAAAAGGCCCATACAAAGAGAGGTTATCATTGTTACCTGTGGAGATAAAACCCAACGCTATGAGCCTGCAGATCTTCATATGCTGAATAAGAAAACTAAAGAACCAACTTTACAGTGGGTCTTGCTCAGAAGCTTTATTCAGAATCAAGGCATTATAGGATGGGGAGATCAGGCTTCTGCCGATAATGTCAAAACTCAAAAAAAGGAACGGATCAGGAAACTTAAAAAAGCTTTCCGACAGTCCGATGATCCTATCCCTCATGTTAAGGGGGAAGGTTATAAATGCCGTTTCACCTGCAGAGCACCAGAAAACACGTTGTAAATGCTAGGCATAGACTGTTGCGAACCGGTCAATTGCCAAGCCCTTGATTTCCCATGACTAAAAGCTCCGTACTTCGCTTTTCCAAGTACGGTGTTTTTCAGAAAAGGGGCATATATAGGAGTAAAATTAGAGAAAAACGGGATGTTTTTATAGATAGCAAGTCAATTGAAAACAGCGAAAAAGCCCGCAAATACTGGGCTTTTGAGGCTATGGCATCTCAGGCATATGAAAGTTCGTTTGGTGTTAATGGCGGAGAGGGAGGGATTCGAACCCTCGGAACGATTATCTCGTTCACACGCTTTCCAAGCGTGCTCATTCGGCCACTCTGACACCTCTCCAAAATAAGTATTATTAAGTGGAAAAACTAAGAAGAACCTTGCTTTTTTTGAAGGTACCTCTTAATAAAGGATTTTAAAAATCATCACTGCAAAGACAGTTCCATATATTTTAACAAAAAAAACCGTATTTCTCTATCTCAAAATCTCTTAATAATCTCATCTCTCCCCTTCTATCATAAAAAATTTGTCAACAATCTTATAAAACGAGACCCTTAAAAAATCCCTCAAAAAAGTTTATTAAAAATAAAATTAAAAAAAACATTTAAAAAATTATTAAAACATACAATTGACATATTATTTTAATAAATGATATATATTTCCAAAATAGGAGGTTTAAAATATTTTTAATTCATTCATTTTCTACATTTTATTTATTTATTTTTTTCCTGTTCATTTCTTATTGGGACTTTCTCCTCAATCTTTTTTTCAAAAGAATAGAGAGAGTGTCAAGGCTTTGTATAGTGAAATGGAAAAAGATGAAGGGTACTTTTCTGATTCAGATTTAGAGTCAACCTCTTCTTCCACAGCTTCCTCGCGGACAATAGCTAATATTTCAACTCTGGGAAATCTCCTTGAATCATTAAAAAAAGAACCAAATGCTTTTGAAAAAAGCCATATTTTGGAAAATTTTATCCTAGAAAAATCAAATAAAACTAAAAGAAAAGCTGCTATAGAACGTTTTATCCAAGAAAGCTCTACCCAATCTCAATGGAAAAAGAATATGGACATCCTTCTTGATCTTTTCCAAGAGCTATATGGATCTGTTATGGATGAAGAGTATGATGATAAATGTAAGGATGCTCTTATAAAAATAACATTGAAACTTTTTAAAAGATTCAAACTGAAAAATCCTTCCGATACCTACCTAGACATCGCTAAAAAAAATGCTTTTTTTAAAAGAACTGTTACCTCTTTTCTATTTGAAAACCCAACAATCAATCGGTATCCGGTATTCAAAATGAGGCGCATGAGAAACAAGGTTATAGACTCTCTAAAAATAAGTGCTTTAAAAAAAGCTAAAAAATATAAAAAGCAATTCAAATTCAAAAATATCCAATCAACTATCAAAGAATTCGCAGATTTAAAGGAAACAATGTCAGACCCTTACCTCTCTAAAGACATAAAAAAATCACTAAAAGAAGTATCAAAAAAAATATCAAAAAATTTATTTAAAAAAATATCAAAAAGCTCACAATCCGTAGAATATCTTCATGAAAGTTTAGACTCTTTAGAAAGCTTTAAAGTTGATCCTAAAGAATTTGACATTCGTCCTTTTCTTGAATCTCTTGCTGATAATTACAAGAAAAGAAAAAAACTTCCAGCATTCCCATTATTATCTTTTTGGCAAGACTTAAAAAAATACTACGAAGGCCTTAATTTATCAAATTATGATTGGGATATTCGAGAAAGCATATCAGGCTCCATAGCTACTATTAATCGTATTTTGACTATCTATAACCTCTCATCTGATAATGATTTAAACCCAAAAAGCCTTACAGATATCACGAAAGAGCAAGCATTACTAAAGAAGTGGGTTGATAATTTATCTTTGTCCTCCCTGAATGAGGTTTTAGAAAATTACGGAAAACCTGAAAGCACAGAAGCGTTGACTGAAAACAATTGGATAGCAAAATATCTATCTCTTAAAAAACTATTCGGCGCCATCAATGCTATTCCGGAATCAACTATCAAAACAAACAAATACTTTGCTCTAAAAAGAGTTAGACAAGCTTTTTTTCAATTGCTTCACTGTCAAGATCTCTACAATCTCCCAAAGCCACTAGCTTTAGAGAAATACCCAATCTATCTTAGTGCCTTTAAACTTCCTGAAATCTCTCCTGATTCTGAGTTGTTTGAACCTTCTTATCTCACTTGGAAAGATAGTATCGACAAGCTCAACAACACCTTATCAGAAAAATATGAATTAAATGTGCAAGACAGAAAGAAAAAGTTAAAAATTTTAAAAATATTTAAAAATTACGAAAGATATCTACCCAAACAAGCAGAAAAACCTGCGATAGAAAGACTTCAAGAAGTATTTAAAATGTGGGAATACACAAAAAAGTTTCAAAGAAAAAAGCACCTCCGATCTTTTAATCTAAAACAAATGATAGATCTCAAAGATATCTCCAGAGTAATGATAAGAGATATGAAACGTTCTATAAAAGAACTTTCATTGAACAAAGATAATCACATAGACCATGTGAAGTTCGTTCTCATAAAAAAAGCTATCGACAAACAATTCGCTTTTGGTAAAACAATACGCTTAAAGGCAAATAAAAAGCTTAATAACCTTATGAAACTTTATAGAGAATCAAAATCCCCTTCTGATAGAGAAGACTATTTCCTTTTAGAATCTTTAACCAATTACGCTTGGCAAGCTAATCATTCGGATCATGTTCTAGATAGAGGGCTATCACTTTTTTCTGAAATCCAAGAAGCTTATAACAAAGAGTATGAAACTAATGATTATACTTATTTAAAAGACCTTATAAATAGTTATGAATGGCTATCTATTTTAAAAAAATATCAAAAAAATAGTACAAATCAACTTTTATCTTGGTCCAGAAGAGATCTTAGTATGGATATATTAAGAAAAATGCACCTCATAGAAGGGATAAACGTAAGATATATAATGGAATCAGATCTATGTCAATCTTTTAAAGAAAAAAAGCGTTTAACGAGTTTGTCCCCTGAACTAGCGAAACTCAATATAGATCAACTCAAATATTTCTTAGAAAACTATATCAACAAAGAGTCAGAGGAAAAAGAAAATCTATCCTACGAGAACTGGATGCAAAAAAAACAAGCTCTTACCGCCCTTGCGGAATATATCGAGCATGCACCATTAACATCTATTGAATATTACCAAAAAACCCAAGCTAACAGACTTATTCTCCAGCATATGATAGGTCTTTGGAACAATCATACCTTATACAATGTACCTAAAGATAACGAGGATTTAAAAAGTTTAATCACGAGTATTGCAACTATCGAAAGAAAAATTGGTCAATTCAGATCTCTCGCTGCACAGAAAAAAGATACAAACACACCGACACAACCCCAAGCTTTCGTTAAACTAATCCCTGTAGAAAAATTTTACCCGGCTTCGATAAAAAGTATAGATAATCTTTACGATCGTTTCAAGTCCATCTTAACAAGTGAAACATCCACACAAAATACTGCCGAAGAAGTGAATACAGTTTCAAACCTTTTGAGCATAGAGCTCTCCGCTTACGAAGTTTATACCGAAGAACTTTTTAAAATAGACCGCGACGACCCTCAAGTAGACCTTCTGTATAAGGCCTTAAGTCTTAAAAAGTATTTTACTGAACTAGAGTCAAAGTGGAAGCGTCTTCTACCTAAAAATGCTTCTACAGAAATGAAAGTTTGCTTAAATTTAGTAAAAACTCATCGCCATAAAATTGATACACTGGTTAATCATTTAATAGCAAATGGCCCAAATAATATTGAAAGATGGAAGCAAGAGTCTTTTTTCACATTTTTTGAACAATTCATCGATCATGCTAAATCAGAAAATTGGACAATCCAAGAAGTTAAAACCATTTTAGATATCTTTATAAATGGCTTGAACAAAAAAAACAAAACCCAAAAATCAAAAATTCTCTCTGAATATTTACAACCTCTTTTACAAACTCAACAAGGCTTGTCTCTACAAGAATATTATAATGAACTACTAAAAAACCCCAATATCACATGGGATCAACGTAGCGATATCGAAAAAGTTATCGACCTTTTATTAAAAATAAAGCAAGAAACTAAAGCTCCTTCTGAAGTAAATCACTTGTTTCTAGAGTCCATGCTCAACGATTTTAATGCAGAAAGAAAAGAAGCTTGGATTAACACCTTATCCATCGAGCAACTTAAATCTCTTTTAAAAGATTATGAAAAACCTAAACCTACTGAGAAAGCTAACCGCTCTCTTTTCGAAAGAAAATACGAAACCCTTGAGAAACTTTTTAAAAGTATCGAAAAAATCAATGAGACGATCATAGGAAAAAACAGAAAGAAAGCTTTAGAAATGATCGTAGCGGCTCAAAGAAAAGTCAATTTTAATATAAATTTATACCCTAAAGCACATGTTTCAGCTACAAAACTATCCCCTCCGCTAACACTAGATACTAAAAAACAACCTCCTCGTGAAGAACCTATAGAAAAACCTGTGAAACCTAATACTTCATATAATCCATTTAATAATCTTAATGAAAAAAAATTCGATCAGGCGTATCCTAATTCAGAAATATCTGGTTTAGAATATAAATTAAAATCTGATTTAAACTCTGATTCAGACTCTGATTTAAACTCTGATTTAAACTCTGATTCAGACTCTGATTTAAACTCTGATTTAAACTCTGATTTAGACTCTGATTTAAACTCTGATTTAAACTCTGATTCAGACTCTGATTTAAACTCTGATTTAAACTCTGATTCAGACTCTGATTCAGACTCTGATTTAGGTTCTGATTTAGGTTCTGATTCAGAAATATCTGATTTCGATTCTGGTTTAGAAGATAAATTAAAACCTGATTTAAGATATAAAAAACCTATTAATCTACAAAAAACATTAACTTTTTCAAGAGCATCTCAATCAACCCGACTCGAATCAAGAGCTAAATCAAAAAATCAACATCCCTCAAGGCAACACTTAGACAAACAATCCTCTCTAAGTTTTAATGAAAAAAGCAAGCTATTTAGCCAAAAAACTTCAAGTTTTCAACCTTTACCCAATCTCTCTAGAGAAAAATCCTTATATAAAACTCCACAGTTTCCCGAAAGACCTATATTAAAAGATCAATATAAAAACAGGACTTATAGTAAAAAATCTCAACGACCTTTCTCTTATTTGAGCTCTACAAAAGTTCTTCTCCAACAACACAAAATGCCTGTAAGAAAAACTTTTACTTCTTACAGAGAAAAAACACAACATAATCTTCGTCTCTTTCCTAATTACGAAGATGTAGTAGCAGGTGCACCTGTGCCATCATATATAAAAGGTGCACCTATTGATAAAAAGAAACTCTTTTCTGAACTTGACCCTAGAACCCAAAGATTTTTGAATGAAAATGTTGAAAAAATAAATAGCGAAACATCTGAACCTGTTAATTTTTATATACACAATGATTTAAACGTAGGTCTTAAAGACTCCATGCCCTTCCCTGTTATGCGAAGAAATAATAATATTATTATAAGTAAGAGATTCCTTGAGTTCTTAAATCAAAAAATTAGTTGGCAGAAACATTCTAATGGAAAGGAATATTCCGATCAGCAGAAATACCTTGCGCTCTGGATCAAAAAAAATCTTTATGAAATTTTTCACTCTTCAAGTCGTCGCAAATCAGATATTGCTGTAGATATTTTATTAAAAAATGTTTTTTCTTTAAGTTACGTCTCAAAGCGAGATATTGAACGCTTCTCTGAAATAGAAAATTCTTGGATTTCATATAGAGAACTAGCCTTTAACGCAAACGAAACTACTCAAATAAAACAAGCAATAGAAAATGAAAAGGTATTACGAGAAAATGTATTATCATTAACCAATAATAGTAGATTTTCAATGGATATAGAAAAGGACAGTTTTTCATCCTTACAAGATTTAACTTCAGAAAAAGGAACTTCTATTGATGCAACTAAGAAAGCAAGTATCCTAAATAAATTACTACGCAAAACTCGATTATCTTATAGCGCATAATAAATCCATTGTAGTTAGTCATATTTATATTTTTTAATTACCTTTATATTTCATAAAAAAAAAGTATAGCTAGTAAGCATATAAAAGACCTCTGCGCTACTATTGAAAAACTATTTTTTATGTAACAAAGTATTTTTTTGGGACAATGAGCATTAAAAATAGAAAATATTTTAATGAAAGGAAGAATTTTAAAGGAAAGTTAGGAGCTTTTTTAGTAGAATTTTTCTCTAATATCTTAAAAAGATAAACCTCTAACAACTTTAAGAAGATTTAAGCA
>MDLB01000039.1 GCA_001730085.1 PVC group bacterium (ex Bugula neritina AB1) | reverse complement strand
AACAATCCTTTGGCATTTTGAAAAGAATTTTTAATATGAAGAGAGCTTCTTATATTTCTTCTGAGAAAGTCTTAGGCCAATGTCTTTTAAAATCCATTTGCTTTAATCTTAACAAAGCGGTTAGAATGATCTCCATGTCTTTAACTTAACAAATTAATTTTAATGCCAATAATTATATCAAAATACAATCCATTAACTAATCCTTCTTTCGTTACTATTTCATTTTATATCAATATTTTAGACTTCCATTCAGTTTCTTTTGATTTTTTTCCTTTTTTACATCCATTTTATTTATTTTTCAGAGGTTTCTATTTTAAATCACCATGAAATTAAATGAAAAATATGAAATTTAAAATAAAAAATGGTATAATTAAATTAATAATAATTTAAATCAATTAAAGTTACTTTAATTACAAATCAATTTGTTGACATTTTTTATTTTTTTTATATAATGTGAGCTATGTTTATTTCATTTTTTTTAAGAAAAAAATTTATTTATATTTTTTTTACGTATCTTATTCCTATATATTTATTAGGAAGCATAGATTTAACTGCCTTATCCCCAACATCAACCATAAAAAACATTCAACAAAACACCGATTCTAAAAATATAAAAACTAATAAATCAAAGACCGTCAAGCAAAAGCTAAAAAGCTTTTTTTCACACAAACAAAAGAAACTAACAGATTTTACTCCCTCTTCCTCAAAACGTTCTTTTTGGGAGTTTGATGAAGAAAATCCTTGGAGATATTATTTTAAAATAGGACTAACTACTTTTCTATCAGGAATATTAATTATAACGCCCATTTTTGTTTCTTTTGTACATTTTTATGGGTTTGTCACCTTACCATCTATAATAACTCTCATTTTTTTATTCACTTGGGTTGGAACCTTCACTTCTATTTTGATGTTCATCCTAGCTTTTTATTCTATGAATAACGACTTTACTTTTTGGAAACCTAAAAAAAATGTTTACATTTATCTATATGACATTGACAAAAAACTCCAACAATCAACTGGTTCTTATAGAAGTTTTAATCATGATCTTATTTATAAAGATTTTAAAGCTCACGCCCCCTTATATTTATGGAGACATATCTTTATAAATCAATTTATCGATAAAACTCAAAGTCTCAGGAACTCAATAAATGAAAATTTAATACCTCTCGCAGATCTAGCTAAATCAAAAGATAAAAAAGAAGCCTCTTTACCTCAATTAAAAAAACTTTATATTTCTACTCTTAAAGACCTAAAAGACATAGAACTTCTGCTTCAGTTTCTAAATAAAAAATTTAAGTCTTTGGAAGGGATTCAGCAGAATAACGACTATAAGAATTTCGAAAATAATATCAAAAGTCTTAACGAAAAAATTAAGAATTTAATATTATGTTATGAAAAGCTTTTAAACGTTCTTGCATATATCTGGCCTATTGACATTGAAAAGCTATCAATTCCTCTAAAAAAGCATTCTATAAATAAAACTGAAATCGATACGAACCTTAGCAACTTTGGGATTAAAGAATTCGATACATTCTTAGAAGCATACAAGCTCTATGGATATGAACTAAACGCAATAATAGCTACTAATATATGGAAACTATCTATCCCCTTCTCTCATTTAGAGTCAGCATATACTCCCCAAAATCAGCAAACACTCTCTAGCAAAATAAGCGGTAGAATGGATGCAGAGTTTGCTACTCTCCTTGTTTATCATTTCGACAAAGAGTTAGCCGACTCCTATTTTATTACCGAATCATATGACTCTTTGAAAAAAAAGTTACCACCCACTTCCTATTCCCATTTCCGCTTTTTTAAGTGCTTTATACCTACTGTTCTAATATTCTTTTTCTTTATTTTTATTGCTTTTGTTTTAAAAAATATTTTCCAAATAAACCTTCCCGTTACTATCGCTCTAATAATAACATTCGTATCTTTATCCATTTTTATTTTAACTTATATCTTTACATATTCTTATTACAAAATGATAAATATCGATAAAAATGAAGAACTACTAGAAGCTAAACAAAAGCTATCCTTAGACTTTGATAAAAAGAACTGGTACAAACTAGATGTAAAAATATTTATATCTAGTTTCTTTTTATTTTTCATCCTTTTATTGGTCACATTTTTTATTGTAACTTTTTTATTCTTCCCAACATTATCTGCAACAAGTATTATCAAAGGATTGATTTTACTTTCAATATCTTCATTTTCTTTTCTTTTATTTTTATCTTTTTTCGTTCTTTTTATTATATATAAATATATAAAAGCTAAAGATTATTATAATTTTTTTATAAAGCTCCTAATGATAACTATTATTCTAGTTGCTATAATATATACTTTTTTAAATATATATTTTTATAATGAAAAAATAATACCTTTGAAAGACTTAATGACCATCTTGATCATCGGTCTTTTTTCTTTTATCACTTTAGCTTTCATTCTTTATAAATACATTCACTTCAAAAAGAAAAAAGCAAAATCTTTGCCCACAAAAAACGCTATTAATGAAAGAACCATGACCGAGACTATAACTACAGATCTTAATAACTCTACTACTATTAAAGTTGAAAGCGTACCTTTACCTGACATTAAACCCTCTTCTCTACCTGCCAATCCAACTTTGAATAATAATCAGACTGCAACTGCACCTAGTAATCAACCACCTGCTGCCGATTCACAACTTAAAACACTAGTAACGCCCACAACTTCTGCCGTTCCTTCAAAGCCCTTCGAATCTACACTTCGAACAGACCCTTTTGAATCGAATCTCATTTCATCAACAGATATCAATCCGCCTCTATCTCTTAGCCATCCATCTAATACAAATAATAATAAATCTAGGCTTAAAAGATTTACGAATTGGATGAAAACTCTAGGTAAAAAAGAAAAAAAGAAAAAGGGAGCCCCCATAGATCTAACTGTAATTAAATCCTCCGAAGAAACAGAGTCACCTGTTGCAGAAACATCCTTCAGCACAACAGGGGCACATGTCGTTCAATCCTCAGAAAAAGTAGAAACACCTGTTGCAAAAACATCCTCCAGCGCAACAGGGGCAATAGAAACACCTGTTGCAAAAACATCCTCCAGCGCAACAGGGGCAATAGAACCACCTGCTGCAAAAACATCCTCCAGCGCAACAGGGGCACATGTAGTTCAATCCTCAGCAACAACAGCGACACCTACAGTAGAGGTCTCCTTAAAGGCAACAGACAAACAAGCCCCTCCCCAAACAAAACATCTAAAAAAGAAGAGCAGGAAGAGCAGGAAGAGCAGAAAGAAAAGAAAATCAAATCAAACTAGAGAAGATCAAGACATAAAAGATAACGCAAAAAAACCAGATTTAAAAAAGCAACCGACACTAGCTCAAACATACAGCTCCGGCCGCACAGCTCCTCCTGCTGACACATTGCAACCGCCGATCAAACATACAGACGCACCAAACACTTCACCATCAAAGTCAAATACTACTACCGTAATAACCTTAACTACAAGCTCAGAGCAAGAAATTCATCCAAGTAGCTTGACCCACCAAGCAATATATATAGATAAAAGACCTCCAAGCTCAGAGCAAGAAATTGATCCAAGTAGCTTGACCCACCAATCAAAATCTCATCATCGACCACAAGGTACAAAGTTTTTAATTAAAAAGCCTGCAAAACCTAACATTATCAAAGAGATTTTTGAAAAGCATTCCTCTAGATTAGAACAATTACTAATTACTTCCCCCTCAAAAGAATCTATCATTTCTGAGCTAAAAAAATTAGCTAAAAAAACAACTTTACTACAGACAAACCATAAAACTAAAACTAATTACTATGATTTTAAAATTTCAGGTAATACTTTTAAAGTTTCAAAAGTATTTTATAATTCATTTAAAGATAAAAAAGATTTTCATCTTTATTTGCTAGCTGTTTCTTTATCACAATATCTTCTTAAAAAACATTTCCCTAGGAAGCCATGGGTTACACTAACTGACGATAAACAGATTATTCCCATTGTTCACTCCTACTATTTCGCAGGATTTATTTTTGTAAATCTCTTGATAAGTGCTACTGCTTGGGCAGACTTAATGGCAAGTTTATCAAGTTACTGTCAACACCTGAAGCAAACGGAGTGGCCACTCATACATCACTTAAAGGGCTTAAATATTCCAAAAAGTCGAAGAGCAGAATCAACGGCGGTAGAGACCTTGCTAAATACAGAACCTAGTGCATTCCAGACTCAAATTACTGCTATTATAAATAAACTGAATAGCTCTTCTTCAACAGTAAATTCTGCAAGCTAAGAGACTCTTTTTAAAAACAATTTTATGCATTTTTATAATAATTTAATTAAAAAAAAAGAATTTAATAAATATATTAAAGATCTAAAAAATATTTTCTTGACATTCCGTATTAAATACATTATAATACATTTAATTATTTTTAAATTTAAATTTTTGGAATTAATTAGCTATGAATAAAATTTTCACCTTAATCCTAACACAGTTTTTTTTTGTATCACTTCTTCTTGATTTCTCTTGGGGACTAGCTCCTACATCTCATGCATCCGAAGAGAAAGTCACTTTATCCCCTTCTCTATCAACAGAGGAAATTGATTCAGAACACGCTAGTCTCAGAACTGAGAAACATAGCTCTTCATCTGCGAATAAAGTCGCACGATTTTTCTTACTTCCGCAGCTAAAAATACCCGCAAGCCTCATATCTATGGCTCTATTAACTTTGTCCGCATTGTCTATTTTGAATGTATTACCTATCCCTCTCACTGTAACATTTTCATTTCTTAGTATTGTTATTTCATATCACACAGTAAACTATATTCTATTCTTTGCTTTTAAACATAGTTTTATTCTTGATAAAAAAACCATCAATTCCAATCAAAAACTGGAAGAATCAAAAATAGCCAGGGAAAACGCTGTCTTAGAAGACCAAGGAAAGAAAGAGACATCTTCCTCCACATACAAAAGTGTTATTAAGAATAACTATCGACCATTTTTTAGAGCTATGATTTTTGAATCTTTTCTATTCTTTTTGGCAAGTGGAGTTTTCTTTTACTTAATACCTGTTGCTAATCAAATCGTTTTTTCTTCTATTTTAGCAAGTGCAACCTTGTTATTATTTTTACTCAGCATAGGCCCGGTTATCTGGTTTATAAAGACAAGTATTCAAAAAAAATCTGATTCTAATGAAACTTTAACTCATAAATCTGGGGCAAAACATGTCTTTTTTCATCCTATAACAATCTTTGCCCTTGAGCTCTTCTCTCTAGTATTTTTTGTCTTAGCAACTATGACCTGTTTTTCAATAGTTCCCATTCCCCATTTATTTTCCTATCTATTCCTAGGTATTTCTCTTTTAGGTTATATTCTTTATAATATCCTTTTCTTTGCTTTACGAGGGCAACTTAACTTTCAAAATAGCAAAGGATTACCTGAAGGGTCATTACGAACAGGTAAATCTCACTTAGTAGCATTGACCGTTTTACATATTTCTATCTTCATATTGATCACTTGCATGGTCATATTGGCTATCCCTTCTGCTTCTAATGTTATTTGGGCATCTTTTTTAGGCACAATGTCATTTTTCATACTCATAACTTGCATCCCTCATTTCATATGGTTGACCAAATTTGTCAAAAAAACTCCTTCTATTCCTCCCTCTAAATCAGCAAAAGATTCTAAATCAGAAGAAACTTCTAAATTAGAAGAAGATTCTAAATCAAAAGCTCCATCAACAGAAAAAAGGCATGCGCCCATAGGTCCCAAATCTCAAAATGACCCATCAGGGCAAACTAACGCCACAGAAATTACCAATGATAGCGAAGGAGTTGATAGCCCACCACTTGATAGCGAAGGAGTTGATAGCCCACCACTTGATAGCCGAAGCCTTTCAACTATCTCCAAAGCCGAAAGTGATCTATCTAAGTCAAAACATGATCTATCTGAGTTAACAAGTAATCTATCTAAGTCAAAACATGATCTATTTTATTCAGCATGTGATCTATCTGAGTTAAAAAGTTATTCGTATGAGTTAACAAGTGATTTAGCTAAGTCAAAAAATGATCTATCTGATTCAAAAAGTGATCTATCTAAGTTAAAACATGATCCATCTGAGTCAACAAGTGATCTATCTAAGTTAAAACATGATCCATCTGAGTCAACAAGTGATCTATATCTGTCAATAAGTGATCTATCTGAGTCAACAAGTGATCTATCTAAGTTAAAACATGATCTATCTGAGTTAAAATCTGATCTATCTGACTTAACAAGTGATCCTACAATAAGGCAACAGGTTAGTTTGCCAAGAAATTCCGCTAGAATTAGTCAAAAATCACAGAAATCTTTAAATCAACCATATCCCCTCGAAGAAAAACTTTTAGATTTGAAAAGATTAAGAGATGATCACAATGTAAATTTTAACAAATTTAAAAATCTCTATAAAAAATTTATTGAGCTGCCACAAGATCTATCTAAAAAACCTTTACTCAACGTGGAAAAACAATGCCAAAACCTTCAAATTATTATAAATGAATATGAAACAGGTTATATCTATTTAAAACATATGTATGGTAATATTAAAGTATCTATAAAAGAAAAGAAAAAAGAAAAGAAAAAAGAAAAGAAAAAGATTTTGAGAGAACTTGATAATCAAAAAAGGGATTTCGATTCCTTCATAAAAAAAATAGAAAAGAAGAAAAAGGAAATTTTAGATGCTCTTCGCCAACGAATTTTTACGAAGGATGAATTGACTCGCCTTATCAAGGAAATTACAGAAAATACCTTCAATGCATGGCCAAGGATAATTTTGCCTCATTTAGAAAGTTTAGTGGAAGCAAAAAAAACCGACGCTTCTGCCTAAAAAGCTTTACCTAAAAACATCGCTCTTCTTCTTTTATTCAAAAAAAATATCTTATGCGAACTATAAATATTACCTTTTTATAAAGAACAGATAGAAGTTTTGTTTGAAAATTTTAGACATAATCTAAAGAAAATCATTTCCATAAAATAAAATTCAAATCAATAATATATAGGTAGAAGATCTGAATAAGCGATGCAGACAGTTTAAAACGGATCGCTATTCCTATTTCACTTTTTTAAAACCATATCCCCTCGGGAATAGAAAATTTTTAGAAAACTTCGGTATCAAATTAATATAAACTCTTTGGAAAAATGTTATTTTTTTTTTAAATAGTTCAATTGAATCCTTTTAAATACAAAACCCGGAATCGATTTAACAATAAGCATAATATATTTCCAAAACCATGGGGTATACAAAACATCTTTTTTTCTCTCAAAAGCTTTCCAAATATCCTTCGCAACAACATCTGAAGTAGATGTGAGAAGTCTCGGAGCTTTGACATGTGCTGTCATTGGGGTCTGAATAAAACCAGGTCGCACATCTATCACATGCACATTATGAGGGAAAAGATGTTGACGCAAACCACTCAAGTAGGTCTGAAAAGCAGCTTTTGTGGAACCATAAATATAGTTACCTTTACGACCGCGGTCTCCGGCTACAGAACTAACTCCTATGATCGTTGTGACTTTATCTCTTTGTTTAAAGTCATGAGCAATGATATTACAAATAGAAACGGCTCCTGTAAAATTAACCTCTATGATCCTTTTGGACTCACTAAAATCTTCTGTGCAATCCGAGTAATAACCGAGATATCCAAAGCAAATGAGAGCAATATCAGGCTTTTTAGGCAAAGATCTATAGGTTTCTCTATGGCTTTCAAAGTCACAAGCATCAAACTCAACAAGATCAATCGTGCCATCATATTGGGAAGCCATATCTTTTTGCCACTCCTTCAATCTTTCCACTTTTCGAGCAGCTAAAATGAGAGAATAATTCTTCTTTAAAAAAGTCAAAGCACATGCTTGTGCTATATCAGACTTTGCTCCTAAAATAAGGACCACAGACATCAAAACATCTCCTTAACTTTTACAACTGATAGAAAACCTTATAAAATAAATAGAATATTTTAGCGTAGTTGCCAAAATTATTCTCAAAAGCTTTCTTTATTTACAAAATTTTTTGTTAACTACAGACTTTTTTCCAACACAAAACTAATGTACAATCTCTTATCTATTTTTAACTTTATTGACATCCTCACCTACCTAAAGGAAGGTGATTCCTAGATTTACTAAGCTATTTTTTTAGCAACTAGGGGTTCTTGCTTCATAGAAATTCCTAACGGATTTTCTCCACAAGCTAACAAGGCATGCCCTGCCTCTAAGATATTACGCCCCGCATTACGGTCAGCGTTTGCACTGTAGCC
>MDLB01000038.1 GCA_001730085.1 PVC group bacterium (ex Bugula neritina AB1) | reverse complement strand
GCCATAAGCAATGGGCATCCTTTTGTGAGTGATTTGGCACTTCCGGAACTCGAAGGAGACCTTCAAAAAGTTCAGACAGTTAAGGTTGAGCTTGGTGGAGACGCCTTAGATATTGTTAAAGACGTTCTAAGTCTTCAAACTAAAGAAATCCCTCTTCACTTGAGCAATCAAGATTCAGAGATAGAACTGAATGGGGGGGTAACGGTAAGTTATCGTTACGATGTCTCTTCTAAAATCTTAGAGCTTTTCAAAGCAGATGAGAACTCTTTCGCTAAAGAAGAAGTAAAAGCTTTGATAGAAGCCATCTCTTTAAAAAATAGCAGTGAAGGTGATAAAAATGGAGTCAGAACCGCCCGATTCACATATGTGGATGAGGAAGGTTTCGAAGGAGAAGGAGCTACCGCAACAATACAGGTCGAGGCTTCTAAAATAGAGTTAGTAGAGATTAGTGATGATGCGAGTACTGTTTCCTTAGGAGAAGTTGCCTACACGATTGTTTTCAATACAGCCGTGAGTGACTTATCAGCTCAAGACATAGAAATCCTTTCTGGAAGTGGATCGGTCTTGGATAAAACGACATGGGGTATCGAAGAGCCCGAAACCTTAGATGGTGGAATATCTTGGAGCATAAAGATTACGCCTCCGACAGGTGACGATGCGATCGACACGACAGATGTACGCTTAAAAATCAATGCAGGTGCGGTGAAAGATCAGCATGAAAATGTGAACGAAGAATTTGTCCAAGAGGTATCGACGCAATCTTTTGATACCACAGCGCCCGCTTTTGAAAGCACAGAAAATGTAAGTATAGATCTAGTGGAAAACACATCAGTCGATAGAGTTATACATGATGTGCAAGGTAGGGATGATGCAAGCTCAAGTGCTGACGAAGGACTGACTTATATTTTGCAAGACGGTTTGGATGCAGATCAAGTCAATTTGGATGCAGAAGGAAGACTAACTCTGAAAGAAGCTTCAGACAGAGAGATTAAATCTCGTTACGAAGTTCATATTGTTGCGAAAGATAATCAGGGAATGGAAAGTGTTCAAAACATAGTCGTGAATATTTTGGATGAAGATGAGGCTCCTTTATTGGCAGAAGATACCTTAAATTCATTGACTGTTGCCGAAAATAGTCTAGAGGGAATGGTGATTTATGACTTACAAAGTCAGGATGATGGCAAAGAGATAGATGAAGGTGTGACCTACCGTATTGAAGGAGAAGAGTCCACATTAGAACTTTTTGCGATTGATGCTGAAAATGGACAAATAACGTTAAAAAGTCGACCTGACTTTGAGACTAAAGACAGTTATGCTTTCAAGATTTTTGCGAAGGATGAATCGGGCCGTGAGACACAGCAAGATATAACGGTGAATATCAAGGATCTTTATGAGATTGACCTTGATGCCAACACAGCGGGAACACAAAGAGAGATCGTAAAAGATGTGAACGCGGTTGATGTCGCACAGGGGATAAGTTTCGGCATAGAAGTTCCTAGTGAAGCGGTTAGTGACGTTGAGGCAATCAAGGTTATTTTAGGTGGAGACGACTTGGATTTAATCAATGATAATCTCCTTTTCGAAGGTAGCATGCTCTTAAGTTTATCTGAGGATACGCAGGTAGTTAGTGGGCTTACAAGATTTGCTTATGATTATGTAGCGGCGACGCAAACCTTGACGATTAAGAAGGAAACCGAAGATCCGTTCACGGTTGACCAGTTAAAGTTGATTTTGTCTGGGATGTCTTTAAAGAATGAAGAAGAAGTCCCAAGTGATGGTTTGAGAGTTGCGACGATCAGTTATGTTGATCACGAAGGACATGAGGGAGAAACCTCTTCGGCAAGTTTAAATATTCATGCGACGCCTCTAAGCCTAGTAAGTTTAACGGATGACGTGACAGAAGAAGTAACGACAGAAGAAGTTACTTATACCTTTGTTTTTAGTCATGAGATCAAAACTTTCAGCGGACAAGAAGTTGAGTTGATCGATGAAAGCGGTAATGCACTAGATAGAAATGACTGGGATTTTGGGACACCTGTTTCTGAGGATGGAATAACATGGACTCTCACGATAAAAGCTGTCGAGGGAGAAGTGGATACAACAAAAGTTTACTTAAAAATTGCTGAAGGTTCTATTAAAGATAGCTATGGGAATCCTCTGGGTGAGTTTACTCAAGATATATCTAGTCAAACTTTCGATACCACAGGACCTGTTTTTGAGAAAGGTCAAAATATGAGTATAGACCTTGTGGAAAACACTTCTGCAGATATGGTTATTCACGATGTCCAGGCGAAAGATGATGCAATCTCAAGGTCAGATGAGAATATAAGCTATACCCTACAAGAAGGAGCGGATGCAGACAGAGTTACCTTAGATTTCGATGGAAAGCTGAAGCTAAAAGAAAGTGCGGATAGAGAAAGACAAGCGCAGTATGAAATCAATGTGCTTGCCCAAGATGAGCAAGGAATGGAAAGCTCTCAGAAAATAATAGTGAATGTTATAGATGAGGATGAGGCTCCTGTTTTTGAAGAAGAGATAGAAGAAACTCTTACTCTGGCAGAAAACTCCGAAGAAGGAGTTGTTATTTATGATGTACAAAGTCGAGATGATGGCAAAGACGTTGATGAAGGAATTAGCTATAGGCTGGAAGGGGGAGACAATCTTTTTGAGATAGATCCTGACAATGGTCAAATCAAACTTACAGGTCGATCTGACTTCGAGACAAAAGTTAGTTATGACCTAACGGTGATAGCGAGAGATATTTCAGATAAAGAAAGCCGTCACGCTCTTACAGTTAGAGTTAAGGATGTTGATGAGATTGACTTGTCTCAGGCAGATATGGGAGTTCAAAGAGAGACAGAGACAATAGTGAATGCGCAAGCTATTAAAGAAGGGGCAAGCTTTTCTTTGAATGTGGCTCAACCAACGGCAGGAGACATTGAAGCGATACGGATAGTTTTGAGTGGAGAAGCTTTCAATGAGGCTTCGGATCGTTTGATTTGGGAAAGAGACGTTGATATCGCATTGAATCAAGACGTGAGAGTTTTGGGAGAGTGGACGAATTTTGAATATACCTATGATCAAGCGCTTCGGACATTGACCATTTCGAAAGGCGAGGAGAATCACTTTGCCCCCAGCCAGGTGAAGATGCTTTTAGATCAGATGAGGTTGATTAATGAGGAAGATACTCCCGTGGATGGGCTTCGTGTCGCGACAATCAATTACATTGATCACGAAGGACATGAAGGAGAAAGTGCTGAAGCGAAAATAAAAGTTTGTGCGACAGCGCCAAGTTTAGTAGGGGTAACAGATGATGCTGTAGAAGCAATCACCGATGAAGAAGTTACGTATACGTTGACATTTAGTCACAGTGTCGGAGACAACTTAAAGTCAGAGACTATCGAGCTGATCGATGCTTCTGGCAATGTTTTAGATAAAAGTGATTGGGTTATAGGTGCGCCTCAAAGTTTAGATGGTGTGACTTGGACGGTGACCTTAAGAGCGATTGACGATAAAGTCGATACAACGAGTGTTTTTTTTAAAATAGCAGAAGGGGCGCTTCAAGATATTTATGGGAATCCAAATCTAGAGTTTATGCAAGGAGTAGCTACGCAGGCTTTTGACACGACAGCGCCTACCTTTGAAAAAGGAGATCATATTTCTGTAGATCTTATAGAAAATACATCTATAGATCAAATCGTTCATGATGTACAGGCGAAAGATGATGAGAGTTCTATGCCAGATGAAGGTTTATCTTATATTTTAGGAGGAGAAGATGCCAATGATTTTGCCATAGACGCGCAAGGCGGTGAACTCCGCATGAATGTGATGCCAGATCATGAAAATAAAACAGATTATCGAGTAACAATCACGGCAAGGGACCAGCAAGGAAAAGAGAGCTCTCAAGAAGTTATAGTCAATATTGTGAACGAAGATGAACCACCGTTATTCGAAGCAAGTTCTTCAGAAATCGCTGTTAAAGAAAACTTTTCTCTTGATAAAAAGGTTTATGACTTTGATGCGAAAGACGAAAGTGAAAATGTGGATGTGGCTGTTGAGTACATGATCAAAGAAAATGATGTACCTTTTGCCATAGATGAATCAGGTGTTGTGACATTCACTCAAAAGCCAGACTATGAAAGCACCCAAAGTTATGACGTGACGATTATTGCTAGAGATAAAAGTGGTCTTTCTACTGAAAAGACTTTAAAAATACAGATCACAAACTTGGATGAAGTGGATTTGGATGAATCTTTATTAGGGGTTCAAAGAGAGAAAAGTTTAGTTGCGAATGGTATAGATATTTCGGAAGGAGTAAGGTTATTTTCACAAACAGATCTGCCTTTTACAGATAATGTTAAAAAAATTAAGATTGTTTGCTCTGGAGAAAGTTTAGATGTTTTCAATGACAAAATAGAAATGGACATAAAGATAGATGTTTCATTTGGACAACAAATGCAACATGGTTTAAGTCTGAATCTTTATCAAGATCAGGTCTTTGAAAGTCTACTCGTTGGATCTGTGAGTGATGTGAAAGCTCTCTATACAAATATTGATAAAACTCTTGAAATAAGTAAAGGTGATGACACGAGTTTCTTAAAAGAAGAAGTTAAAAGTATTATGGAGGCAGTAGAGTTAAAAAACACATCGACATCTTTACAAAATGGAGAAAGACATTTAAAAGCTAGTTACATTTTTGAAGGAGGAGATGAGGGAGAAAGTTCAGAAGTTGTATTGAATATTCAGGGAACCGTTCCAACAGTTGAAGAAGTTATGGACTTTACGGATGAGATTGAATCAGAAGAAGCTACCTATCAGATAAGGTTTAATGAAAGCGTGGGGTCAAGTTTAAGCGTCGATGCCATAGGATTTGTTGACGAAAATGGATCGGAGTTAGATCTCACCTCTTGGTCGATAGATAACTTGGTTTCAACGGATGCAGGAACAACGTGGCAAGTAACAGTTAAAGCTTCTGAAACATTTGACACAAAAGCTGTTCGTTTAACCATTGCTGAAGGTAGCGTGGAAGATATGTATGGCAATACAAATGAGATGTATACCCAAGATATTTCAACTCAAACTTTTGATGGGACAAAACCTGTTTTCGAAAAAGGCAAAAATGTGGAAGTTTCACTTGTTGAAAATACTGTTGCTCCAATCATGATACATGATTCTCAAGCGATAGATGATACTGGGGATGCTTCTGATGAAGGAATAAGCTATAGCATAGAGAGTGATGATAAAGAAGCCTTCACGCTAGTTTCAGAAGAGACAGGAGAGGTTCACTTCAATGTCGAGGGAGATCACGAAGGTCAAAGTGAATATGCCTTCACGGTGACAGCCGAAGATGATCAAGGGTTACGTTCGTCACAAGAGGTTAAAGTTGTGATAGAGGACGAAAGCGAAGCTCCGACATTTGATAGTCGAGAAATCCATGTTGTCACTGTCCCAGAAAACTTAGAAGCAGGGCAAGAGATTTACGATGTGAAGGCCTATCATGAGGGTGAAGAGCATAGCTTAGAGGATATAGGTATTCGTTACGCTTTAAAAGCAGATGCCCAAGGTGACCATAGCTCTTTCACGATAGACCCTGACACCGGTAAAATTTTCACGGCAGAGAGGACAGACTTTGAAGGTCAAGATGAATATACCTTAACGGTTGAAGCGACAGATATTGATAATCAAACCACAGAGCAAACGTTAACAGTAAAGATCAAAGATTTGAATGAAGTTGACTTGAGTGAAACGCTTGTTGATGTGCAAAAGGATCTTATAACGGTTGCGAACATAGAAGCGATAAGCAATGGGCATCCTTTTGTGAGTGATTTAGGACTTCCAGTACTCGAAGGAGATCTTCAAAAAGTTCAGACGGTTAAGGTTGAGCTTGGAGGAAACTCTTTAGATTTGACTAAAGATGTCTTGAGCCTTGAGGGGAGAGTAATCCCTCTGTACTTGAGTAATGAGGGTGCAGGTATAGATTTAAATGGGTTTTTAACTCTAAATTATCGTTACGACGTCTCTTCTAAAACCTTAGAGCTTTTCAAAGGAGATGAAGACTCTTTTGCTAAAGAAGAAGTAAAAGCTTTGATAGAAGCTATCTCTTTAAAAAATAGCAGTGAAGGTGATAAAAATGGAGTCAGAATCGCGCGATTCACGTATGTCGATGAGGAAGGTTTCGAAGGAGAAGGAGCTACCGCAACAATACAGGTCGAGGCTTCTAAGATAGAGCTAGTCGAGATCAGTGATGATGTAAGTACTGTTTCCTTAGGAGAAGTTGCCTACACGATTGTTTTCAATACTGCCGTGAGCGACTTAACAGCTCAAGACATAGAAATCCTTTCTGGAAGTGGATCGGTCTTGGATAAAACGACATGGGGTATCGAAGAGCCCGAAAGCTTAGATGGCGGAATATCTTGGAGCCTTAAGATTACCCCTCCGACAGGTGATGATGCCATCGACACGACAGATGTTCGCTTAAAAATCAGCGCAGGTGCAGTGAAAGATCAGCATAAAAATACTAACGAAGATTTTGTCCAAGATGTTTCAACACAGACTTTTGATACAACAGCGCCTGTTTTCGCAAAGGGTAAAAGTGTTGCTGTAGATCTTTTGGAAAATACGGATGTTTCTAAAGTTGTGTACGATGCGCAAGCTAAAGATGACTTGACCTCATTATCAGATGAAGGATTAACATACTTATTGGGAGGAGATGATTCCGGAGAATTTATCTTAGATCCTCAGAATGGGAATTTGAGTATCAATGTGATGGCCGATCATGAAATAAAAACAGAATACAGCATCACAATAACCGCACAAGATGAGCAAGGGCAACGAAGCTCGCAAGAAGTGAGTGTTCAAGTTGTGAACCAAGACGAAGCACCTCTTTTTGAGACATCACATGAAGTGGTTTCGGTCAAAGAAAATTTCTCTACGGATAAAGAGGTTTATGACTTTGACGCAAGAGATGAGAGTGAAAATCCTGATATTGGAGTGGAGTACCTGATCAAAGAAAAAGATGTGCCCTTCACGATAGATCAATCAGGAGTTTTAACTTTTACCGAAAAACCGAACCATGAAGATGTCCAAAGTTATGATGTGACGGTTGTTGCAAGAGATGTCAATGGTCTTACGACGCAAAAGAGTTTAAAAATAGAGATTACTGATTTAGATGAGGTGGACGTAGATCAAGCTGTAGTTGGTGTTCAAAGAGAAAAAAGTTTACTAGCGAATGCGGAAGATATTTCACTAGGGATAAGCTTTGCTTCAGAAATAGGTATGCCTTTGACAGATGAAGTTCGCAAGATTAAAGTTGTTTACTCAGGAGAAAACTTGGATATATTAAATGACAAAATAGAACTACAGATCGAAGTCAATGTTTCACCTGAAGATGATATACAAGAGGGTTTAAGTGTTAATCTTTATCAAGATCAGGTCTTCGAGAACCTTGTTATGGGGTCTGTGAGTAATATTAAAGCTTTCTATACTAGCGATGATAAAACTCTAAAAATTAGCAAGGGAGATGACACTGTTTTCTTAAAAGAAGAAGTCAAAAAGGTTATGGAGGCACTGAGCTTAAAAAATACATCAGGATCTTTACAAAATGGTGAAAGAAAAGCAGCTCTTAGTTATATTTATGAAGAAGAACATGAAGGAAAAGCCTCTAAGGTCATAATAAATATTCAAGGAAGTTCTCCAACAGTTGAAGAGGTTATGGATTTTACAGATGTGACTGAATCGGAAGAAGTTACCTATCAGATAAGGTTTAATAAAAGTGTTGGGACAAGTCTTTCAGTTGATGAAATAGGGTTTGTTGATGAAAATGGATCAGAGATAGAGCTATCCTCTTGGTCGATAAAGAACTTGGTTTCTACTGATGCAGGAAGCACATGGCAAGTGACAGTGAAAGCTCCTGAAACATTTGACACAAAAGCTGTTCGTTTAACCATTGCTGAAGGTAGCGTGGAAGATATGTATGGCAATACAAATGAGCTGTATACCCAAGATATTTCAACTCAAACTTTTGATGGGACAAAACCTATTTTTGAAAAGGGCGAAAATGTAGAAGTTTCTATCGTCGAAAATACAAATGCGCCATTTATAATCCATGACGCTCAAGCAACCGATGATGAAGGAGATCT
>MDLB01000037.1 GCA_001730085.1 PVC group bacterium (ex Bugula neritina AB1) | reverse complement strand
TTTCATCTTTAGAATAAGAGATTTTAATGTTTTTAGAATTTTCAGAAGAATCTAACTCTTTACGGTCTTCGGGTATTGTTTCTATGGTCTTTCTTGGATGACAAGCTGATTGAATAAGAGTTGCGTCGACAATAGAGCCTGTTTTTACCTTAAGTTGTTTTTCTTCAAGTTGAAGATTTATCATTTCGAGTAAAGCTTCCAGAAGATTATTGGAAATGAGTCTGTTGCGAAAGCGACATAATGTCGTTTCATCAGGAGCTTCATCAAGTCCTACAAAGGCTATAAAATCTAAGTTTAAGGACAATCGCTTCTCTAGTTCTGGATCGCTTAAACTATACCACTGCCCTATAAAGAGTAGCTTTAAACATACATACTGGATCAAAAGGGATCTGCCCTCTAGCTTGACTTGGAAAAGCGTTTTTTTAAAATTCTTCTATTTCTTTCCACTCTATTATTTCTAAAATTTTATGGAGCGTTGGATTTCTTTTTGCAAAACGTTCATATGCTTCATAGCTTACAAAACTCATTTGTACTTTTTCCCCTCTATATCTATCTATTTTATCTATTTTTTCTCTTTAATAGTCTTAACTTTTATACTTTTTTTATTTTAGTGCAGAGGTTTCTAATAATAAGGAGAACATGGAAATGAATAAGAAAAAATATAAATCAAAAGAACGGTTAATAATAGTACTTGATGGAATAAAGGGGAAGAAAGCTTATCGGATATTTTTCAATGGTCTCAATATATTAAAACTTGAAATTCCATGTATTTTGAGAATATTTATCTTGTACATATTTGTCGGATAGCGCATGATCTTCATCTGTTAAGGATATGTTTTTTTCAATGTAAGAGCTTTCTTTTATCAAATGAGAGAATGTTTGAAAATCAAGAGTGTATCCTTCAGATTTAAGATCACTAACAAAGTTTGCATGGCTCTTCTTTTTTCTATAAGCGGGTTGAACTTTAGGCTCTCTTAAATAATGCGTGATAAGTGAAATATGAGGTACGGTTAAAAGGGTTCCATGACATAAAACAACTTGTTTACGGCGTGCTTGTGAGTTTCCTGACACTTTATAACCGTTTAGGCAAAAATCTGAATATCCAAAAAGGTCTAAAGATAAACCTAACGGGCGAAAAATATCATTAAGAAAGTTTAAAATAAAGAGGTAAGATTTGGAAATATTACGACAGGCTTCAAAGAAACCGATAGGTAAAGTGAGCGTATAGTTTATATTGCCTTTGTGTTGAATAACAGCACCTCCGCCACTAAAACGACGTATAATCGGAACGCGATCTTTAAGACAGCGCTCCTGATAAACTTCTTTTTTCCAACGCTGACTGATCCCTATGTAGATAGCTAAAGCAGGTTGTTCCCAGATCCGGATATAAGGGATTCCCGATGAAATGGTTTTTAAGAAAAGCATCTCATCGATAGCAAGGTTCTTAATGGAGCATGGGTCTGAATAGACCACTAAGTCGAACTTGGTGTCCATTTGAGTTTAGGTTGTCGTGCGGCTAAAACTTCATCAATTTGAGAAACAGGTGTTGAGTGAGGTGCTTTAAGAACAACATCAGGGGAGTCGACACACTCTTTAGCTATAGACCTCATGGCTTCAATAAATGTGTTCAAAGTTTCTAAACTTTCTGTTTCTGTTGGTTCAAGCATTAGAGCTTCTTCTACGATCAAAGGGAAATAAGTTGTGGGAGGGTGATAACCTTTATCGATCAACCGTTTGGCGATATGCTTGGTTTGTACGTGGTAAGGTTTTTGGTTTTTATTTGATAAAATAAACTCATGCATACAAGATCTATCATAGGGAAGATGAAAGTCTTTCGTAAGAGCTCGCATAAGGTAGTTGGCATTGAGAACAGCGTTTTCACTAACATCTTTTAAGCCATCAAGACCCAAAAGTTTTATATAGATGTAGGCTCTTAACCAAACAAGGAAATGCCCACCGAAAGGCATTAAATTTCCTATACTTTTATCTTTAAAATCTTTTTGATAAATATATTTTTCGCCTTTTTTAATAACCTTACTATATGGCAAAAATTCTATCAAATTTTCTTTAACACCTATTGGTCCCGAGCCGGGTCCTCCACCTCCATGAGGGGTAGAAAAAGTTTTATGAAGATTAATATGGATAACGTCAAAACCCATATCTCCAGGGCGACATTTTCCCATGATAGCGTTAAAGTTTGCACCATCATAATAAAGTAGTCCACCAGCTTCATGGATCAAAGATGATATTTCTAAAATATTTTCATCAAACAATCCCAAAGTGTTAGGGTTAGTGGTCATGAATCCAGCAACACTTTCATCGAGATTTTCTTTAAGGTGTTCGATATCGATATTCCCACGGCTATTAGAGCGGATGGTTTTCACTTTGTAACCACAAAGAGCAGCCGAGGCAGGGTTTGTACCGTGAGCTGTGTCTGGTATCAATACAGTGTCTTTTTTATCCGCTTGCCCACGATTTTTGTGGTAAGCCTTGATTAGCATGAGGCCTGCTAACTCTCCGTGTGCACCTGCTGCTGGTTGCAAACAGAAGGTGTGCATACCAGAAAGGGTGCTTAGCATTTCTTGAAGCTCGTGAATAATGTGAAGGTTACCCTGAGAACATGAGGATGGAGCTAGTGGGTGTATATTCGCGAAAGAGTGTGTCATACAGATCTCTTCATGGATGCGAGGATTATATTTCATGGTGCATGAACCTAAAGGGTAAAATTGATTATCGATACCGCGGTTTTTTTGAGATAGACCTGTATAATGTCGAACGGTGTCTAACTCACTTACCTCGGGAAGGTGTGCCTTTGTTTCACGCAGAAGACTTTTATCAATAGACTTATCTATTTGAAAGTGGTCAAAAGATTCATTTTGTAAGGTGAAAGCTTTGCGACCAGGTGAGCTTTTTTCAAAAATATTTTTGATAGACATTAGTTTTTGCCTTTCACTTTTTGAGTGATCTTTTCCAAGACTTTTGCGAATTTACGGAGATTTTTTTCCGTTTTTTTCTCTGTAACAGCGACCAATATACGATTTTTCCAATCAGGATTGTAGTGCGAAAGGTCATAGCCTAACAGAATATTTTCTTCTAAAGCGAGTTCGCAATAAGTAGCGGCTGTATCTGGCAAATCGATCACCATTTCACAGTAAGATGAGGTATTTTTATCGAAACTAATATCAGGTATATGAGAAATAGCTTCTTGAAGATAAATGAGTCTTTGATGGGACCCCTGAGCAACTCTTTTAATGCCTTCAAATCCCATGTAAGTCATATAAATAGATGCCCTTAAAGCCAGAAGAGCTTGGTTAGTGCAAATATTAGAGGTGGCTTTTTCTCGTCGGATATGTTGCTCCCTAGCTTGCAAAGTTAAAACATATGAGGTGTTACCTTTAGCATCTATCGACTCCCCACAAATTCTACCAGGAAGTTGTCGCATGTATTTGCGATGTGTTGCGATGAATCCAAAATAAGGGCCTCCAAAAGATAAGGGTAAGCCTAAGGGTTGTCCTTCTCCCACAGTTATATCGGCGCCCATAGAAACTGGAGTTTTTAGTAAAGATAGAGCTAAAGGGTTTGCCGAAACGATCAAAAGTGTTTTGTTTTTACGACAAAAATCGGCTAAGGAAGAAAGGTCTTCGATTGTTCCTAAAAAATTGGGATATTGGACGATAACAGAAGATGTTTTATCATCGATATACTCTTCCCAGTTTGAGTTTTCGAAGGTTAACTTTTCTGAGGGGATATGATTAAAAGAGATCCCTGTTGCATTCATATGAGTTTTTAAAACATCGGCATAGAGAGGGTTTAAAGGATCAAAGAGAACGACTTTTTCTCGGCGATTAATCCTAATAGCCATTAAGATGGCTTCCCATAAAGCTGTACTTCCATCATATAGAGAGGCATTCGAAACTTCCATCTCAGAAAGTTCGCAAATCATTGTTTGGTATTCAAATATAGCTTGTAACAACCCTTGACTCATTTCAGGTTGATACGGAGTATAAGATGTTAAAAACTCTCCTCGAGAGGTGAGTGTATTGAGTATAGGTGGTATAAAGTGGTCGTAAACCCCAGCACCTAAAAAACTTTGATATTCATGTCCGGCATTTTTTTGAGAAAGAGATTTCATGTGCTCTTCCAACTGGATCATGTCGATACCTTTTTCCATGTTTATATAAGGGTTTAATAGGCCTTTGTCTATATCTTGAAAAAGTTCGTCGATATGGTCTATTTTTAAGGATTGAAACATCCTCTGTTTGTCATCATTCGTATGTGGAACGTAATACATTCGTGTGATTTACCCTTCTTCTTTAATAAAGTTTTCGTACTCTTTGAAAGACATCAAAGACTTTAACTCTTCTTTGTCGAAGTCTCGTATGGTGAATAAAAAACCTTTAGCATAGGGTTCGCTGTTTATTTGCCCCGGATCATCTTCTAAGCTTAGGTTCACTGAGGCAATGGTTCCAGACAAAGGAATAAAAACCTCGGAAGCTGCTTTTACTGATTCGAGCACACAACATGCTTCGTGCTGAGCAAAAGTTTGTCCCTCTGTTGGCAACTCTACAAAAACAACATCACCAAGGTTTTTTTGGGCATAATCACTGATTCCTACAAGAGCTTTATCTTCTATAGGGAAAACCCACTCGTGATCTTTGGTGAAATAAGTTTCGTTTAGAATAACTTTGGTCATTATAAAGAGCTCCTCTTTTTTAGGATATTGTTTTTGATGGATGTTGATTTGATAAAAGGGGTTGTTGTGATATCGGCGATCATGGGTTGATTCCGGATATTTAGCGTTATATTTTCTATGGCTTTATGAGGGTTACGTATAGTTGCAAAACCAATACTTTTTTGTAAAAGAGGTGACCATGTTCCGCTGGTCACTTGCCCAACAGGCTTGTTTTCTAATAAAACGGAGGTTCCTGTTCGAGCGATCGCTTTCTTGGGTAAAACAAAGGGAATGCTTAGCCACGTATCTTTCTTATCCCAAAGAGCATCTTTGCCAATAAACATTTTGCGTGAAGAGACAAATTTTGAAAACCCAAGAGAAAAAGGAGTCATCTCGGGGGTGATATCTTGCCCCATAAGAGGATATCCAGCTTCTAAACGGAGTAGGTCTCGGGTTGCTAAACCTGCTGGGGTGACATTTTTTTCTAGCAGATCTTGCCATAAGGTTTCCGCGTAAGAAACAGGCCCATATACCTCATAGCCTAATTCGCCAGTATAGCCTGTTCTAGAAATGATGAAAGAGTGGTTGTTATGCTTAACTTTTTTGAAAGAAAAATATTTTAAATTTTCCCATTCATTTCCAGGAAAAAACTCATCGATAACAGTTAAAGACTCAGGCCCTTGAATATCAATTTTAAACCAGTTATCGCTCTCATTTGTTACCACAACAGAAGAAGGAGCTTTGTCTTTGATCCATAAATAGTCTTGTTCTAAAGTTCCTGCATTAACAATGATTAAAAAAGAGTTTAAAGATAAGCGATAGATGATTATATCGTCTAGAATGGTCCCATCTTCTCGACACAGGTAAGTATAATAGCAATATCCGTCTTGACTTTTATCTAAATCCCTCGGAACAAGTGACTCCAGAAGAGACAAAGAGTTTTCGCCAGTTACAAAAATTTGCCCCATATGACAGGTGTCGAACATTGCAACAGCATTACGTGTTTGTTTGTGTTCGGATAAAACACCACTGTAGTAAAGAGGCATCTGCCAATTAGAGAAAGTTCCCATATGAGCATTTGATTCAAGATGTTTTTGGTAGAGAATAGTTTGATGAGTCATAAGATAATATTCTTCACATTTAAAGTTATCAATTATATTGGATCGGTTGAACAGGAATGAATTGCGGTTGATCAATAGTTCCTTCAATTTTAAGTAAATGTTGCTTGGTTTTTTCTGAAAGCTTTTGTCTTGATTCAGAAAGGTTTGAAAAGTATTTTTCGGTTGTAGCCAATCGAAAAGAAATGTTTTTGAAAGGATCAAGTGTTCCTTGAGAAATGACCTGTAAGTTTTTATGATCAAACTGGAGATCGTGTATTTTTAAGGAATTGCTGTCACAACGAAATTTAAAGGATAGTTTGTTAGGGCGAAGATTTCTTAGCGGTATATGGGATGTTTTTTCAAAAAAAGAGCAAAGAGGGTGTTCTGCTACAAAATCGATATTTTTTGATTTCAAGCTTCCTTCTAGTTTGTATTGCTTGATTTTTAGCAAGGGCAAAATCAAAGACAAATGGATTGTAGCATCAGAGTTTTTGATAATAAGAGGTGGGTTTGGGAGATACAACCCGATAAGATTAGATAAATTTTCAAAAGATATTTTATCGATATTCGCTTCAAGGTGAAGAGGGGCGTTAGTTTCAAACCAGTCTGAAAACCCTGAACCTTGAATGTTTAAACTTTCAAATGACTTTTTTCCAATAGAGTCGGTATAATTCATGCCCGATATATTGATAGTTTTGAAAAATAAGAGTTTTTGTTGATATTCAAAGTCGATGGATAAGTTTTTGAAAGTTTTATTACCTAATGTGAGTGAGTCAGAGGTTAGAGACCCTTTCCACATTAGTTTCTCAAACTGTAACAAAGGTCCTTTTATAGATAGGAAGATGTCAGATTGACCAATAGGCTTGAAGTCATTTTTCGAAAAATAGGAAAGTTTGTCCAGATCGACATTGACGATATTGGAAAGATCAACATTCAAATTGTTTGAGTCAATGGTCCCTCTGGAATAAAATTTGAAATGTTTGTAAGTCCCAATAATGCTTTTGATTTGAATGTTGTTTTTTTGTAAAAAAGATTCTCCTTTGAATTCACATTCGGGACCTTTATAAAGGAAATGGATATGTTTAAGAGAATCTACTGTTTTTAGATGAAGGGAGGATAGAGATGTTTCATAAATAGCTTTTAAATGAAGGTCTATGACGGGAGAAGACTTTATATCTAAAATAAAAGTTCCTTCTACGTGAGTCCAATTTTTCTTTGTAAGAGATTGTATTTTTAAGGGAGCCCCTTGTATAAAAAAATCTGTTACGATGTCGCCTTTTAGAAAGGTTATTTTGACTTTTTTCCAATGTGATGAGAGTCTAGTGAAGATCACTTTGAGTAAAGTCTCAAAGTGAATATTTAATGGGGATAATGCTTTTTGAATATTTATTAACCAAGGGTTTCTTAATGACTTCTGGTGAGACATTTTTTTAGAAAAAAGACGCTGGGCTTTATCGGATGATATAAACTTTAGACCATTAATAGTTAATGGAAGAGTGTCTTTGTTTTTTAGGAGATGCCAAAAGATTTTATGTCCTGTATGAAGAGTGTTAATGCTTAGAAAAGAATGAACAGTTTTTGTCTTTTTATTGATCTTAATGCCAGAAAATTGAACCCCACGGGTTAGTGTGAACTTAACATCATCGATAGAGATAGACATAGAGAATCTTTGCGCCAAAATATCTTCAGCAGACTTTAATAAGGTATCTTTCGGCCAAAAGATATTTATATACGTTACAAGCAAAAAAATTGCAGAAACAACGGTAAAAAATAAGGCAAAAATAAATTTTTTCATAGAGGATATTCTAAAGGATTTTTTTTGTATAATCCAGTTTTTTTCTTTACTTTAATATAAATAAAAAATTATCATAACTTACCTCAAGGCTATAAAAGATAATATTTTAAAAAAAAATATTAAATATTATTTATGTGATAAAATGTATTTTTAAATATAATTTTAGATTTATTAAGAATTTGAAAATTTAATTATTGAAACCTCTGAAAAATAAATAAAATGGATGTAAAAAAGGAAAAAAATCAAAAGAAACTGAATGGAAGTCTAAAATATTGATATAAAATGAAATAGTAACGAAAGAAGGATTAGTTAATGGATTGTATTTTGATATAATTATTGGCATTAAAATTAATTTGTTAAGTTAAAGACATGGAGATCATTCTAACCGCTTTGTTAAGATTAAAGCAAATGGATTTTAAAAGACATTGGCCTAAGACTTTCTCAGAAGAAATATAAGAAGCTCTCTTCATATTAAAAATTCTTTTCAAAATGCCAAAGGATTGTT
>MDLB01000036.1 GCA_001730085.1 PVC group bacterium (ex Bugula neritina AB1) | reverse complement strand
GGCTACAGTGCAAACGCTGACCGTAATGCGGGGCGTAATATCTTAGAGGCAGGGCATGCCTTGTTAGCTTGTGGAGAAAATCCGTTAGGAATTTCTATGAAGCAAGAACCCCTAGTTGCTAAAAAAATAGCTTAGTAAATCTAGGAATCACCTTCCTTTAGGTAGGTGAGGATGTCAATTAGAATGAAATAATCGAATGGCAAAAAAGTTTTTTCCTGATATTTACAAAACATGGTTTAGTTCGTTTGATGCAAATAATGAAAGAGAGCAAATTAAAAAAGAATTAGAAAGTATAAACTCTTTGATTAAAAGGCAAGACTTTAATTCTTCTACTTAGATGGTTTTCCAAAAAGCTTAAATCGGCTTAAAATTTTATTAGGGTAAAAAATTGATTACAGTTAAAAATATTTCTAAATCTTTTGGACAACAGAACTTATTTGATGATGCTTCTTTTCATTTGAATCAAGGAGAAAAGATTGGTCTTATAGGTTTGAATGGTCATGGCAAAAGCACCTTGTTAAAGATTATAACAGGTGAAGAAGAGTCTGACTCTGGGGAAATTTTATTACCCAAAGGTTATCGACTAGGGTTTTTGCCTCAGCACATGGTTTGTAAAGAAGAAACGGTTTTAAAGGAAGCGAGTCAGAACCTTTCTTCAGCTGATGGGACTTGGAAGGTGAAGAAAGCTTTGTCGGGTTTAGGGTTTTCGGAACAAGACTTTGAGAGGTCGCCTGAAAGCTTTTCACATGGCTACAGGATGAGAATAGCCTTAGTGAAACTTTTGATAAGTGAACCTGATTTATTATTGCTAGATGAACCAACAAACTTTTTGGATATTATTTCTATCCGTTGGTTGAAAAACTTTTTAAAAAAGTGGACAGGAGAGCTTTTTTTGATCAGCCATGATAGAAAGTTTATGGATGATTTAATTACGCATGTGGTGGCGATCCAAAGACAAAAAATCAGAAAAATGAAGGGATCTATCTCACAATTCCAAAACCAGATAGAAATGGAAGAAGAAGTTTACGAAAAAGAACGTTTGAATGCGATAAAAGCGCGTCAAAGACAAGAAGAGTATATTCAAAAATATCGTGCCAAAGCTAGGCGAGCTAGTCAGGTTCAGTCGAAAATTAAACACCTTGCCAAGCAAGAGATAAAAGAAAAACAGCATGATATTAAAAACTTTAAAATCAAATTCCAATCAAAGGGTTTTCATACAAAATATGTGGGTCGTTTAGAGAATTTAACGTTTGGTTATACGAAAGACAGGATCCTTATAAATGACTTGTCGATGGAGATATTATACGGGGATAAAATCGCTATTATAGGTGAAAATGGTTCTGGAAAGTCCACTCTTTTGAGCATGGTAAATGACCAATTAAATCCTTGCACAGGAAAAGTCCAATGGCACCCACAAGTTACTTTAAGAGCTTTTAATCATAAAGAAATTGAAAATTTAAACCCCGACTTGACTGTTGAAGAAACGATTTCGGAAGTGCTAGAAGAGACAGCTTTTTACACGGTGAGACATATTTGTGGAGCGATGATGTTCACCGGAGACAGCGTTTTTAAAAAAGTTGAGGTTCTTTCTGGTGGAGAGAAAGTTCGGTTGGTTTTGGCAAAGCTTTTGGCGAAAAAATCAAATGTTCTTCTTTTGGATGAACCAACCCATCATTTGGACTTACCTTCATGTGAAGCTTTGATTGATGCCACAAGGTCTTTTAAGGGAACGGTTCTTTTTGTGACACACGATGAATATTTTTTGCGTGAGGTGGCTCAAAAATTGATTGTTTTTCAAAGGGATGGTGTCAAAATTTTTGAAGGTGGATATGATGATTTTTTAGCAAAAGTTGGCTGGGAAGAAGACTTTTTGCAAGAGGGAAAAGACCTAAAAAAAGTACCTTTGCAAAATAGAAAAGAACGGCGACGGGATCGAGCTAAAGATCTTCATAAACGTCAAAAACTTATAAACCCTTTAAAAAAAGAAATCGAAAAATTAGAAAGTATGATTGAGCAAAAAGAAAAGCAGCAGAAAGAGTGTCAGGATAACTTGATAAAAGCATCTGTGGAGCAAGATTTAGATTTGATACACGAATCTAATCAACTGTTGAAAAAAAGTGAGAAAGACCTTGATTTATATTATGATCAACTTTTTGAATTATCTGAGGAATTAAAGGGCATTGAGGAAGAACTTGAAAAATTGTGAGGCTTTCTATTCACATTTAGAGTAAGCTGAATTTGTTGATTTTATTCAATATAATGTGATATGATGAATATGGACTTCTCTTTAATTGAAAAATTATTGATACTTAGTTTTTAGTTGGGAAAATGATAAGGAATTGGAATTATGAAAAAAACACTTATGGCTTTAGTCGTTTTAGCTTCAGGATCTTTAGGATTGGTTGGATGTCATCATGCCAAAGGCGCGCATAAACATGATTCAAAAAAATGGACTAAACCATGTGTCTCAAAATGTAAAAAAGCATGTTCTTTAAAAGGCTCATCTTACGCAAGCAAGGTTGCTTGTGAAAGTAAGTCTGCTTGTGAAAGCAAGTCTGCTTGTGAAAGCAAGTCTTCTTGTTATTCAGATTGTCAAAAATCTTGCTGTTATGATCCTTATGGAAAGAGTCTATAGGCTTATATAAAAAATTCATTTGCCGAAGTGGTGAAACTGGTAGACGCACTGGACTCAAAATCCAGCGGGGGCAACCCCATGTCGGTTCGAGTCCGACCTTCGGCAATTTGATATTTTTTTTTCTTTGACTCTCTTTTGATGAGGCACTCTTTAATATTGCGAGATCATGTGTATTTTTTTTCTCAGCAAAAATTCTCATTATTTTTATATACATTTAACTTCTTGTGCAATGTTAAATAAAAAATGAATATATTTTTTTCTTTTCCAAGTTATAAATAAAGAAAGTTTAGAAATATTTATGTTACGCTTGTGGGTTATGATTATTGTTTATGTTGTTTTGGGAGGCGCAATTTCCTCTTTTTTAGTCTTTTCCTACCTGCAACATAAAAAAGCTCCCGATGATCCCGAAAAGGGCTTGTTTGTGAAAACAATAATAGAGGCCTCTAAGATTCATGAGAATTTAGAAAGCGCTGGGGTCTTTATTGAAAAAGTCATCCCGGAGATCATGACAAAATGGGATGGAGATGTTTACCTTTCATATGCAAAACCCTCCCCCTTACCTAATCGAGCAATGGCGGTTAAGTTTCAACTATCAGATATAGCGAATAGATATGGACCGCTCACGAAGTATATCGGTGGCAGCGGGAATGTTCAAATTTTTGATGATGGAGAAGGGCGTTCGCTTATTGCCACTTTTATGGTGAAAGCCGTTTTTGAAAAAAAAGGTGAAGTTGAATTCAAGGTTGTAGTTCTTAAAAAATTTGGTGCGAATGAGTGGCTTTTAGAAGGTTTTTATGGCTTTTGACGTATTGTCACGTGTCAAATCTGATATCCTTTCCTATTCCTTACTTCCTTATAAAATAAAAATACTCGTTGGTGTTTCCGGCGGGATGGATTCCGTTTGTTTAGCTTTTATCTTGAAAGAGTTATCTTCTTATTTTAAATGGGAGATTATTGTCGCTCACTTTAATCATAAACAAAGAGGCTCGATATCTGATAAAGAAGCTCTTTGGGTTAAAGAAATGGCTTCTGAGTGGGGATTAGCCTGTGAGAGCGAAAGTTTATCACAAATGTCGAGGACAATTCGTGATGAAAACTTTTTAAGAGAGCAGAGGTATCTTTTTTTTAGGAAAATGGTGAAAATTTATAATGTGGATGCCGTATGTCTTGGACATCACAGGGATGATCAGGCAGAAACTTTTTTGCATCGCTTGATTAGAGGATCTCATGTCAAAGGACTTGGTGGGATGTCTTTGAAGCGGCCTTTGACCCCTAACAGTGAGGTTCAGTTGGTACGACCTTTACTTAATATTTCTAAAAAAGAATTGAAAAAATATGCTTTAAAAGAGAAGTTGTCTTGGAATGAAGACGAGAGTAATCACTCTTTAGATTTCACACGTAATCGTATCCGACATAAGCTTATCCCTCTTTTAGAAACGTTTAACCCTAAAGTATCTTACCATCTTAGTGAACAAGCTAAACTAATGAAAAAATTTGATAAATATTTGGACCAAAAATATAAAAATTCTGAGCGTTATAGTTTGCTTGAAGGAGCCGAGAAATTTCTTTTTATACTATCTGAATTAGCGGATTCAATTTGTTTGGACCTTCGAGCTCTTAAAGAAACTGAAGATCTTTATATAGAAAAAGTTTTTCATGAAATTTTGACGAAGATGAAACCTTTATATGTAGAAATAACAAGAGCACATATTCGAGAAGTCCATAAGATTTTTCGGTCTTCTAAAAGTATGATCGAAGTTGAACTTTTGCCTAAACTTTGGTGTTTTAAAAGTTATGATCAGATGAGATTTTCTCACAATAAGTATACCCGATTTGATTCTAATACTTTGTTAAACAGGTTTGTCCCGGTAAATTTATCGGGAAAAACTCATTGGGAAGAAGAAAGGATCGGATTAGAAAGTTGTGCCCTTTCTTATGAAAAAATAGATTTATGTGATATTAAAAAGTGCTTTCCGCGAGAGATATACTGTGATTTTAAAAAAATTTCTGGTGAATTAAAACTTTCTTTAGCTTCGGAAAGTGATTCATTTGTCCCATTAGGTATGAATACGTTTTTAACAGTGAAGCAATTTTATGAAAAACAAAAAATCATTCATTGGGAAAGATATAAAAACTATGTGATCAAAGATGATGAAAAAATCATTTGGTTTTGTGGTTACCGCATGGATAATCGTGTGCGCTGTGAAGAATTTACAACGCAAATTCTTCATATAAAATTTTATTCTTTAAATAAGATTAAGAAGTGATATGGGAAATCATGATCTCAAAGAGTTTTCAATCTTTCGTAGAGCTTTTTCAAAGAGGTTGTTATGGATAGACTTTTTCTTGAAAAATGAAGAGCTAATACACGGTGAGTACAATCATTGATAGTCTTCTTTAGAGAAATATAAGAAATACAAAAAGAGTTAGCAAAAAGCTTCTTTTGTCTAAAGAAACAGTGTGCAAAGAGGTTATTAGACCTTAAGGGTTTTGCAAAGTCTTTAGATTGTGCAGAGCTCTTGTGTTTAATGATATAATATCTCCGAGAGACCATTGTGGAAACATGTTTTTTGTTGTCAAAAATATGAGTCGATGCTTTTGCAAAATAACACAGATACTTTTTTAAGGATTCTTTAATATACGAATAAAGCTTGTCATTTATTTCGCAACAATCTCGGATCCTTATCTACCTACACAAAAACAAACTTATTTTGCAATGGTGTGAACACTTTTTAAAGAACGATAGTAAGAAATAGATATTGTAGATCGATGGTCTTGACACATTTTTTGTGTAGATTTTCAGTTTATGGATAAAAAATCATATTCATGAAGATGAAAAGTCAGTCAAATTTAGATAAAGATTGATAAGGATATAGGTGGTATGACTAAAGCAACAGCAATACGGCGAGGAATGGTTATAAAGCATGAAGGGAATCTCCTTTTAGTGACAGGGACAGAACATATAACCCCTGGGAAGGGGAATGCAGTTATGCAGATTTTTGCGAAGGATATCCTTAAAAATAAAAATATTAAGGTTCGGTTTCGTTCTGCGGCAGAAGTTGAGAGTGTGAGGATCGAAGCTGTAGCGCACCAGTATCTTTATACAGATGGGAGCTTTTATCACTTCATGAATTTGGAAGACTACTCTTCTGTTGAAGTCAATGCTGACTTTGTTGGGGATAATAAATATTTTCTTATTGAAAACTTGGAAGTATCTATTTCGTTTTATGAGGGTAATGTTGTTCAAATGCAATTGCCTAAGGCGATAAACCTTAAAGTTACCTATGCTGAACCTTGGATCAAAGGTGATTCTGTTTCCAATAATATGAAGCCCGTGGAGTTAGAGACAGGCTTACAAATAAAGGTCCCTATGTTTATCAATGAGGGAGATACGATTCGGATCGATACAGACACAGGAGAATATGTTGAACGTTTATAAGAGTAAGTTCTTTTTTATTTTTATAAATTTTTTTTAGTAATATTCAAGCCTTTGTACAATCTTACGAAAATTTTCTTTAGACTATTGTGAAAAAATTTATTTTTATTGTAGAGATAAAAAAATTTACCATAGTTGCAAATCACTTTACCATTTTTTCTAACATAAAGATATTTCAGATTGTGTAGAGGTATTATGAATCAATAAAAATTTTGATTTTTCATAAATGGAAATATCTTAATGAAAAAATATTCTTTGATAGCCCCGGAATTACGAGAAATTTTATCTTCCAAGGATTATCGACAAAAGCTTTGTGTTGAGTTCGATGATTTGCATGCACATGAGGTTAGCATGGCATTGGAAGGTTTGGACCCTCATGAAATAGCACAAGTCATTTTTGCCTTTTCTGTTTTCCGAAGAGTTGAAATCTTTGAGCATTTTGATGATGAAGATAAAAACAAGATTTTCATGTCTCTTGATATATCTAGACAAGTAGAGATCATTTCATATATGTCCCATGATGAAAGAATCGACCTGATCAAAACTCTTCCTGAAGAGCTCCAAAATCTTATTTTAAAGAAACTTGATATTAGTGATAAGGAAGATATAGATCAACTCCTTTCGTATGGAGAGGGCTCTGTTGGAGCTCTTGTGACAAGTGCTTATGCATCGATTGCCGAATCAGATACGGTTAAAGAGGCTTTAGAGCATATATGTAAAGACTCCGAAGAAAAAGAGACAATCTACTATATTTATGTTGTTGATAAAGGCAAAAGGCTTTTAGGGTTGGTCTCTTTGCGACAGCTTATTTTAGCACGCTCTACAGGTTATATTCGGGATATTATGAAAACCGATATTGTTAAAGTTTCGGTAGATGATGATCAATCCCAAGCGGCTAAAATTATAAGAGATTATGACTTTTTGGCGATCCCTGCTGTTAATGCTCAAGGGCTTTTAGTTGGGATTGTTACCGTCGATGATGTTGTGGATGTTGTTGTTGCTGAAGACACAGAAAAGATGTTGAATTTGGCGGCTGCGGGAAAGTATGTACCCTATATATCGTCGTCTTCTTTTTATGCTGCTAGGCAACGCTTATTTTGGTTGATCATTTTGATAGGGGTTGGGTTTATTTCAGGACATGTTTTGGAAAGATACCAAGAGGTGTTGGAAAATATTATTTCTCTTATTTTTTTCATCCCGATGCTATGTGCATCGGCGGGAAATGCAGGGACACAATCTGCAACGGTTATCATAAGAGAGCTCGCAACAGATTCAATCGAAAATAAGAATATATGGTTCGTTTGGAAAAAAGAGTTTAAAATCGGTCTTTGGCTTGGGGCTATTTTAGGTATACTAGGGGCGTGTAGGGCCGCCTTGGTTGAACCTTTCGGAGAAAGAGCAATAAAGACAGCTCTAACCGTTGGGATAGCCATGCTTGTTGTTATTTTGATATCAATGTCGTGTGGGGCGCTATTTCCTTTGCTTTGTAAAAGATATAAGGTCGATCCCGCTTTAGTCTCTGGCCCTTTGGTTTCTAGCTTGGTTGATGTTTGTTGTTTATTCATATATCTTGAGTTGGCACGGTTTGTTTTTCAACTTTAGAAAGCTGCCACAAATTTTCTAATAATAAAAGCTTTATGGATAAGGAATTAGACCTATTTTTCGTTTAAAAATCATAGAAAATGATCTTTTTGTGATAGTTGACTCATGTAGTGCTATACGTTAAGTCAAGCACAACTTCTTGAATAAAGGTCCATTTGTTTACATAAATTATCGAACGCATTAGGAGTAAAATAATTTATTACAGAATGAGGGTAGTCCTCATTATATTTTTTAATAGCTCGTATAACCTCCGAAGAGGCAGAAAAACCATTGTCCCATTCATT
>MDLB01000035.1 GCA_001730085.1 PVC group bacterium (ex Bugula neritina AB1) | reverse complement strand
CGATAGATGAGTCAGGAATCTTAACTTTTACGGAAAAACCTAACTATGAAGATATCCAAAGTTATGATGTGACGGTTGTGGCAAGAGATGCTCAAGGCCTTTCGAGTGAGAAAACTTTAAAAGTAGAGATCACAAACTTGGACGAAGTGGATTTAGATAAAAATCTAGATGGTGTTCAAAGAGAAAAAAGTTTACTAGCTAATGCGACAGATATTTTTGAAGGGGTGAGATTAATTTCTCAAACTGATGAACCATTTAAAGACGATGTGAAAAAAATCAAAATTGGTTTATCTGGGGAAAGCTTAGATCTTTTAAATGACAAGATAGGTTTATACGTTCAAGTTGATGTTTCACCTGGTGAACAGATTCAGCAAAGTTTAATGGTGAGCATCTATCAGGACCAAGTTGTTGAAAATCTTGATATAGGCTCTGTGAGTGATGTGACAGTTTTGTATAAAAACGCAGATAAAACCTTAGAAATAAGCAAAGGTGATGAGTCTGCTTTTTTTAAAGAAGAAGTTAAGAGTATTCTGGGCGCATTGGAGTTAAAAAACACCTCCACACCTTTACAAAATGGAGAAAGAAAAGCAACGATAAGCTATGTTTATGAGGAAGGACAAGAAAGTGAAAGTTCCACGGTTACTCTAAGTGTTCATGGAACGCCACCAAGCGTCGAAGAAGTTGTTGATTTGACGAGTGCGAGTGAATCTCAAGAAGTGGTTTACGAGATAAGGTTTAGTGAAAGTGTGGGCACAAGCTTGACGGTTGATGCTATTGGCTTTGTCGATGAGAACGATGACCAGATAGATCTTTCTTCGTGGGTGATAAATAATGTTATTTCTACTGATTTAGGAATCACATGGCAAGTGACAGTGAAAGCTCCTGAAAGCTTTAACACAAAGGCGCTTCGTTTATCGATTGCCGAAGGCAGTGTGGAAGACATACACGGCAATAAAAATCAGAGTTACACCCAAGATATCTCGACACAGTCTTTTGATGGGACAAGACCTGTTTTTGCAAAGGGTGATAGTGTGGAAGTTTCCGTTGTAGAAAACACAGTTGCTCCGACTATTATCCACGACACACAAGCGACAGATGATCGTGGCGATATTTCTGATGAAGGAATAACGTATAGATTAGAGAGTGATGATGAGGAAGCATTTACGCTTGTTTCAGAAGAGACAGGAGAAGTTCAGTTTAATATCGAAGGTGATCACGAAGGTCAAAGTGAGTACGGATTTACCGTGATAGCCGAAGATGAGCAGGGGTTATTTTCGTTGCAAGAAGTTAGGGTAATGATTGAAGATGAAAGAGAAGCCCCTATCTTTGATACGCGAGAAAGTCATATTGTTAGCGTTCCAGAAAACTTACAAGCAGGGCAAGAGATTTACGATCTAAAGGCTTACCATGAGAGTGAAGAGCATAGTTCAGAAGATGAAGGGCTGGAGTATGGGATAAAAGAAGATGTTCAAGGTGACTATGCTTTTTTTAATATTGAGCCAATAACAGGAAAAATCTTTACGAAAGAGAGGACAGATTTTGAAAGTCAAAATTCCTATCACTTAACGGTTGAAGCTAAAGATATTGATCAACAAATAACAGAGCAAGCTCTAACCGTGAACATCAAAGATCTTAATGAAGTTGATTTAGATGAAACATTATTAGGGTTACAAATAGACTTGAAAAGCATTGCAAATCGACAAGAGATAACAGATGGATATGCGTTTGTGAATAATTTAGCTTTGCCTAGGCTTGATGGAGATCTTCAAAAAGTGAAGGCTGTTAAAGTTGAGCTAGGTGGAGGGGGATTGGATGTTGAGAAAGATATCCTAAGTCTTCAAAGTGAAGAGATTCCTCTTCATTTGAGCAATGAAAATACAGATATAGAGGTCAATGGTATTTTAAATCTTAGTTATCGCTATGATTTAGAGAGTAAGACACTTGAGCTTTTCAAAAAGGATGAGAGTTCTTTTGCTAAAGAAGAAGTAAAATCTCTTATCGAAGAGATTTCTTTGAAGAATACGAGTGAGGGAGAGAAGAACGGAGAAAGAACAGCAAGGTTTATTTATATCGACGAAGAAGGGTTTGAAGGAGAAGGAGCAATCGCAAAAATACAGGTGGAGGCTTCTAAGATAGAGTTGATAGATATTACAGATGATGAAAGTAGTATTGCTGTTGGAAAAGTGACCTACACGCTCACTTTTAATAGAGCTGTGAATGATTTAACAAGCAACGGGATAGAGTTCCTTTCTGGCAATGGAGAGGTTTTGGATAAAACTCTATGGAGTATTGAAGCCCCTCAACCCTTAGATGGAGGGATTTCATGGAACCTCACAATTGCTCCACCTGTGGGTGAAGATGCGATTGATACAACAGCCGTACGATTAAAACTTCTTTTAGGTGCTGTGAGAGATGAATTTGATAATAGGAACGAAGAGTTTACCCAAGAAGTATCAACACAATCTTTTGATACGACAGCACCGGTCTTTATTGATACAGAAGAGAAGAAATATGTGGACGAAAATACAAGTGCATTCACTCCTATTTATGATCTTGATGTACGTGATGATAAATTTTCTAAAAAGGATGAAGGGATTCTTTTTAGCTTAGAAAACACTTTGGATGCTGACTCTTTTGCTCTTGATACGACAACAGGACAGATAAGCTTTAAAACGTCTCCTGACTATGAAGTGAAGAAAAGTTATGAGTTGATTGTGAAAGCAGAAAATGCTCAAGGTCTTTCCACTCTAAAACCTTTAAAAATTAATGTTTTGAACATTTTTGAAAATCCAGAAGTTCTTCATGGAAGTGACCATGAAATCACGGTTCCAGAAACAATAAGTGGAGGTTCGATTTTTTATGATGCGGATGCGAGCTATGAGGGCAAAGACAATACTAATATCTCCTATAGTTTAGGTGGAGCAGATCAAAGCTTTTTTGACATCAATGAAAACACAGGAGAAGTATCCTTCAAAGACTCACCTGACTTTGGGTTTAGGTCACAACCTTATGATATAAAAATTCTTGTTAATGGAGATATGGGAGGTCAGTCAGAGCAAGAATTAACAGTTAATATAAAAGATATCGACGAGGTCGACTTGAATGCAGACATTGTAGGAGTACAAAGAGAAAGTCTTAGACATATTAGCGATCTTAACCTGAACGAAGGAGTGTCTTTTATTCAAAATATAGAGGAGGTAACCGTCCATGAGGTTGCTACTATAAAAGTGAGATTGTCAGAAGAGAGCTCAGGAGACAAACTCTATTTGGATAGAGATATAGATTTAGGAAGCGACGTTAACCATGTGGGAGCAATAGTGGGAGGTGTTTCAGGCGTAGACTATATTTATAATGCTGAGGAACAATCTCTCTTGATATCTAAAACAACGGGAAGTCCTTTTGTTCCGGCGGAGTTAAAAAGTGTTATTGAGTCTATTGGCTTAAAAAATACTGAGCCGTTTGTAGAAAATGGCCAAAGAAGCTTGCAAATAAGCTATATCGATACAGAAGGAGATGAGGGAGATTCAGCGCTTGCGACATTGGATTTTTATGGCGGAGGGGTTAATCTAGAATCTGTTAGAACTGATTTGACAAATTATATTGTTCACGGTTTTGGTGAAAAGGTTGACGGAGAATATGAGCTACTTAGCCAAAGTGAAGTGCAAAGCTTAGATCTTTTGGGAGACTTTGATCACACAACATTTGATACAAACAATGCTATTGACACAAACCGAAATGTCTATAGACATTTAAATGGAGATGGGGAAAGTTGGTATTTATGGGGTAGAGAAGGGGCAGGCTATCACTTGTCTCAGATGGATGAAACAAATGAATGGTTTTGGGAGGCGATCAATGAAGGGGAAACTTATGCTCTTGTACCACAAGAGGTAAGCCTTTGGGAAAGTTTTTATGGAGATGCCACCCTTTCACCAGAGACTTCGCCAAAAGAGATAACAAGAGCTTATGTGTCTCAAAAAGTCACAAACTCTCAAGTCATCTATACGATTGAACTGGATAGAGAAGTCGGAAACATATTAGAAGCCTCTGATATTGAGTGGTTAAATGAATCCGGAGAAGTCATAGATATGACGAACTGGACAGTAGATGCTCCAACAACGATAGATGGAGGAAAGACATGGACAGTAGCACTTACACCTCCCGAAGTTACAACAGAAACTTTAGATTTTATGAGTGTTCGTGTGAAAATTTTAGAGGGTTCTTTGAAAGATGCCATTTATGGTGGTACAAACCAAAGCTTGGTGCAGGACTTTTCGACACAAAGTTTTGATACAAGTCCTCCTGTGATAGATGGAGGTGATGTCTATGAGGTTAATGTGATTGAAAACACAGAAAAAGATCAAATCTTGTACGATATTCAAGTTTATGAAAATGGTAAAAGTGAAGAAGATTGGGGGATATATTATACCTTGAGTGGGGCAGATGCAGAATCTTTTGATATGGATCCGTACAAGGGAACAATAAGACTGAATGATATTGCTGATTTTGAAAACAAAAAAGATTATGATTTGCAAGTCACAGCGACTGATAGACAAGGTAGATTCGAAACGCAAGATCTTAAAGTTCTAGTTGTGAATGAAGATGATCTAGGGCCTGTATTTGAGTCTGAAAAAGCGGGTTTTGATTTGATAGAAAATGCTCCTGAGGGTAGGGTTATCCATAATTTTCAAGCGATAGATAACTATGGAGATTATGACGAAGATATAACCTATCATTTGGAAAGTGGATCAGAAAATCTTGAGATTGATACTGACTCAGGGTACCTCACTTTAAAAAATGTTGCGGACTATGAAAAAGATTCAATATATCTCTTTAGTGTTGTAGCGACAGATGGAGAGGGTGAGTCTATTTCTAGAGAAGGGTCAGTTAATATCATTAACGAAACAGAAACAGGGACTTTTTCAACAGACTTTATTAAGATCAACGACAAGCAACTACGTATAACTTTTGAAGATGCGGTGGATGTTTCTATTTTTACGCTTGAAGAGATTGTTCCTTCTGATTCTTCGAAAACCTTAGGTTCTAAAATGGAAGGGGCTTCGTTAATACCTCTGGATGAGAAAGACGGTTACGCAAGAATGTTTGATCTGTTTTTAGGAAGTGATTCGAATGTGATATCCGAAGATAAGTTCGTGATAAACAAAAATGCGATCCGACTAGATTCTTTAGAGAGTCCTTTAGCGAATATAGATCTATTTTTTCCTGATACAGAATCTCCGAGAGAACAAGAGATGAGAGCTATTGACAGAGATGGAAATGAGGTTTATGGAGAGGGAGACTCGCTTCTTTTTTCTTTTTCAGAGATAGTTAAAACCTCTTTGATTAGCATGGATAGTTTTAGGTTGAGTGAAGGAGATTGGGGTGTTTCAAGACTTAAAGTTCTTGATGAGAAAAGGATAGGAGAACAGGGTTACGCTCAAAACTATGAGATTGAGCTTGGCTCGGGGGCGAATCTCTCTTTTTCAGAAACGGTCACTTTAAGAGCTCAGGATGTTTCTGACTATAAGGATAATATCCCAGACTTTGATATAAACTTTGAAGTACCGAATCTAAGTACACCTTCCATCGCAGCTTTTGATCCTATCTTAAGCATTGACTTGAATATGGACAATGTGAAAGATGATGGGTTTGCTGTATCGTTTTCTAAAGATATAGATGTTTCTAAAATCAATATCGATAATATAAATGTGAGTGGTGGCCATGACTTTGGCAATACAGCAGACATAACTGCCATAAATGAACAGAATGGTTTTGCAACAATATTTGAAATAAGCAAAGGAGAACAAGCAACTCTTGTTGAAGGTGACTATATAACTTTTCTAAAGGAAGACATACAAGATGTGAATGGTGTGCTAGCTGACAAAGACCTTGCATTTTTGATACCTGATACAACACCGCCTGTGGAGCCTTTGATCGTTTCCGAAAATGTATCTTCGGATCTAAACGTTACTATTGATGGTGAGGGTGAAAAGCATGTGGAAGCATCTCTTTCTTTTAGTCTTGGATCTATTGACTATAATTATAAGGTGGCAGCAGATAAAGATGGCAAGTGGAGAGTGAACCTAGGGGAAAGTGATCAAAATGGGTTTATTCCTAACTTTCAAAATGATGATGTATTGAATTATGCTGTTTTTGTTGAAGATTTTGAAGGGAATACTTCTAACCCAGTTAGTAGATCTTTGACGATAGATGTAACCCCGCCTCAATACGAATATTTTCATATGAACGTAGACACAAGAGAGTTGCGCTTATACTTTGATGAAAACGTGCGTGAAATCGAAGGGGTAAACCTGCTTGAGAATATATCTTTGAAGAAGGCAGATTCATTGGGAGAAACAGTTGAGATAGACAGTTTTTCTTTAGAGGCTGGCGGGCGTCGCCTTAGCCTTTTTATTAAAGAAGGCTTTGATTTGACCGAAAACTTAGAAATTCAGATAGATCCTTCTTCTTTGGAAAACTTTAATGGTCTTGATTTGGCAGAAGTGAAGAGTCTTGAGATACCTTTTAAGGGCTGGATGCTAGGAACAATTGGTGAGGATAATCTTGTGGGAAGTTTGGGTGATGAGGTATTTGTAGGTCACGAAGGGAATGATATTTTAACCGGAGGAGGTGGGAACGATATCTTTGTTTTTAGATCTGTGTCAGATGGAGAGGATAGTATCACAGACTTTTCTATCACATCAGATAAGGTTGACCTTTCAGATCTCTTAAATTATGTAGAAGGTGATGCAATAGAGAGCTATTTGGAAGTCATAGATACGGGACTAAACAATGACATTTATATCAATATTGACCCTGTTGGCGAAAACAACTTTGTTGATGTGGACGTTTCTATTATTCTGGAAGGTATTGGAACCGGCAGCTTAAACTTAGATAGCTTGATGTATGCGGAATCTTTGGTGATCATTTAAGACTCCTTTTGAAGGTTTTTGAAAAATATTTTTTATAGAGAGAGCGTTGAAAAATATCACATAAGATTCTTTGTCGTTCTTTTAAAAAAGAAACCTCTGAAAAATAAATAAAATGGATGTAAAAAAGGAAAAAAATCAAAAGAAACTGAATGGAAGTCTAAAATATTGATATAAAATGAAATAGTAACGAAAGAAGGATTAGTTAATGGATTGTATTTTGATATAATTATTGGCATTAAAATTAATTTGTTAAGTTAAAGACATGGAGATCATTCTAACCGCTTTGTTAAGATTAAAGCAAATGGATTTTAAAAGACATTGGCCTAAGACTTTCTCAGAAGAAATATAAGAAGCTCTCTTCATATTAAAAATTCTTTTCAAAATGCCAAAGGATTGTTCAACAATATAGCGTTTTTTGCTAATAAGTCTGTTTCTTTCTTTTTCCCAAAAATGTAAAGATTTGCTTTTGGAAGCTTTACACATTAAAGCATTTTTAAGTTTTCTTTTTTGCAAAAGCTTAGTATTATCTTTTGTAGTAAAGCCTTTATCACTATAAACTCTTGTCTTAGGAGCAAGGCCATCTAGTAAGGGATCTAAGTGATGTCCTTCGTAGGCATTCGCAGGAGTTATATGAAGTTTTTCAATATAACCATTTGCTTCATCAACACGAGAAAATAATTTATAACCAAAATAAACTTTCTTCC
>MDLB01000034.1:5712-7903 GCA_001730085.1 PVC group bacterium (ex Bugula neritina AB1) | reverse complement strand
AATTGCATTGACACAAAGATTTTAGGTAATACAACTTTCAATCCAGCAGAAGGTCAACCATTTTCGGGGCTTCTAATAGACGTTGAATTTTTTTACAGACATTTTGAGGGAAATCTAGAGGAAGGGAAATAGAAAATGAGTGTTTTACTAAAAAATGACATTCTTTTAGCAAAAATAGAGACGGGATACGGAGTAGATACAGCTCCTTCCAGCACCGATTTTGTTGAGGCAATGGATCTTTCAGTAAGTATCACAGGTGAGACATTAGAGCGAAATCTAAATAGAGGATCTTTGAGTGCAATTTCGTCTAAAGTTGGAAAAAGATACGTCGATATTTCTTTTTCTTCAGAGCTAAAAGGCTCAGGAACTGAAGGTATTGCGCCAAATATTGGAAAACTTTTTCAAGCGTGTGCGTTTAGTGAGACGGTCGTTGCGGATACTTCTGTGACGTACAAGCCGATTTCTGCAGACATACCTTCTTTGACTTTCTATTTTTACGAAAAACTCACCTCAACTACTTCAAAACTCACTAAAGTGACTGGTTGTCGTGGAACTTTCACTATGGATTTTTCAGCGTCAGAAATAGCAAAAGTTAGCTTTGATTTTAAAGGGTTATACAACGAGCCTACTGATGTAACCACCCCTAGCACGCCAAATTTCGGAACAATAAAGCCTCCGATTGTTGAGAATAGTGCTTTTACTTTCAATAGCAATACCTCTTTGATTGTGCAACAGCTCAGTTTAGATTTAGGAAATGGCGTAGTAATGAGCGACGACATTAATGCGAATGCGGGTATTGGTCAAATTTTCATTAATTCACGTTCAATGAGTGGTAATTTCAACCCAGAGGTTGTTTCGGTCTCTGCTTATAACTGGTATACCGATTGGGAGAGTGCTACGAGTAGAAGCTTATCTCTTGGGATTGGGAGTGTTGCTGGAAACATTGTTGATATTTCGGTTCCTGAAGTAACAGTTACTTCTTTGAGTAGTGGAGAAAGAGATGGCCTTAGAACTATGGAAGTTCCATTTCAAGTCAGCTCTGACGCAGGAAACGAAGATATAACAATAGGCTTCACATAGGAGAAAAAGAAATGTCAATTTCTATTTTTGAGAAAAAAGAATATACAAGCAAATTAGACACTGGAGATAAAAAAACAGTTTTTGTTCTTTGTCAGATACCACTTAAGTTGAAATTTAAGATTTTCATGGAAGATTCGATTGTCCCTAATGAAAAAGAACTAGAAAAAGACAAAGAAGCACATGAGAAAAAATACCAGATTTTCTTAAAAGATAATGCTCTAAAGATTTTAAGTGCAGGTATATGTGAGATCAAAAACATTTGGAACGAGGAAAAATCTCTCTTTGAAACCTACACGAAAGATCAATTAACAGAGGATTTTTTTGAAAGCTTTGACTTGGCATTAACGTCTGATCTTGTTTCTGAAATTTTTTCTTTCAATATGGCGTCTGAGGAGTCAAAAAAAAAATAATTTTAGCAGTATTTTCTGAATTTAACGGCATTTCGTGCGGTAAGTGCAACAAGCAGTTACAAGAATCACGAATGTGTTATGGAGGAGAAGAAAAAGAATTTCGAATTTTAAAAGATTTGAGATTTAAGTTAAACAAGTGTCCTGTTAGATATATAGACTCAGAAACATTAGAGATTTTGAGTTTGTACTCGCATTACAAGAATGGGTTTTTAGCTGATACAGGTGGATTAAGAGAGCAGAGCATTAGGTATTTGATGTTTATGGATTTTACTAGCAGTGTTGTAAGTGCTTTTGAAAGAGAATTGATGGGGAAGAATTAGTGCCAAAATCTACCGCAAAAATAGAAGCAGTAGCCAGCATGAAAGACAATCTTTCGTCTGATATGCGAAAAATGGGTGGTTTTGTCAACAAGACAAATCGCGCCATGGAAGGAAGTTTTATTCGGCTTTCGAGAAGAAGCGTTACCTCTTTAGGAAGTGTTGTTGGTAGCATTCTTGCGATTAGAAAAGCTTTTAGTTTCCTAGGAGAATCCATAAAACTTGCTGGTGAGCAAGAAGCGAACATTGCCTCAATGGAACAGGCCTTGAAGAATTCTGGTCAGTTTTCTGTAGAGGCAAGCAAAGGATTGCAAGCACATGCTAGTGCTTTACAAAAAGTGTCAACTTATGGTGATGAGGCCATTATAAAAGCTCAAAGCTATT
>MDLB01000034.1:0-5617 GCA_001730085.1 PVC group bacterium (ex Bugula neritina AB1) | reverse complement strand
CACAAGAAAACAGAGAATCTAAAAGAGAAAGTGGTGAAATCACGGTCGTGAACATATTGGATCCGTCGATGATGAGTAATTTTATGTCCTCTGAGAATGGCAAAAGAATAGTTATAAATCATATCAATGCAGATATTTTGCAAAATGGTCAAACAAGAAAAACTATCAAGGGGATTTAATGGAGACTTTGACTTTTGTACCAGACTTTCCTTTCAAGGAAAAAACAAACTTCAAAACTTTGAAAAGTACGTTTGAGTCTGGGCATACGCAAACGAGAGCTAAGTGGAACTCTCCCTTAAAATCATGGGATATTTTAGCAAGCAACAGATCTAAAACTGAAGTTGACGACTTACTATCTTTTTTTTCAGATAGAAAAGGTTGTTTTGAGTCTTTTTTGTGGGAAAATCCAAATGATTCACTCACATACACTGTTAGATTTTCCAATGATTCAATTGTTTTTTCTAAAACAACGGCTAACAATTACAAAGTTGCTTTCTCTCTAGAGGAGGTGAAATAATGCCACGAGCTTTGAGCGATGTTTTCAAAGAGGAAAAAAACAAGCTAGAAAATCAACCTATTTTTTTATATCAAATTTTGAATGTTGACAACGCTGGAACAGTTTTGTATTTAGCCAATTTTGATGAAGATATTGTTTTCGCGTCTAACACTTACTCAAAATTTCCTATAGCACATGAAAAAGTTTCTGAAGATTCGACATCAATCCTAAATCAAGTGACTCTAAAAATTTCCAATGTTAATCGTCTAATCGAGGGGTATTTGCAAGGGTACGATTTGCGTGGTTGCGAGGTCAATATTGTTTTAGTTTTTAAAGAAAATTTAGCAAACGACGATGATTCTTTAAAAGACATTTTTTTCATCGATTCGTACTCTTCAAGTGAAACAACAGTTTCTTTCAACCTAAGCTCTAAATTAGATGTTTTAGAAGTCGTTTTGCCAAGAAGAAAATATTCTAGGCTGCATTGCTCTTGGATTTTCAAGGGTAATGAGTGCGGATATTCTGGAGGTGAAACTCAATGCAACAGAACTTGGCAGAGATGTAATGAGCTTGCTAATTCCAGCAGATTTGGAGGGTTTCCCTCGCTAAAATCTAGGGTTGTTTATCAATGATTGATACTGTTAAACTCATGAGAATACCTTATGTACATAAGGGGCGTGATGAAAAAGGAGTTGACTGTTTAGGTTTGGTTCATTTGGTTTTTTCAGAATTTGGAATTCAGATACCTGATGAGGACTATGGTACACGTTGGTATTCGAAAGAAGTAAGTGAAAGATTTTTGCCTAATATGATTGAGTTCAAAGAAGTGAAAGACCCTAAGATGTACGACCTTGTTTTATTTAAATCGAGAAAAAAAAGTCTGACTCAACATATTGGGATTTGTCTAAACAATTTTTCTTTTATTCATGCGAGCAAAGCAGGAGTAACCATTGGAAGACTTGGAGTTGATCCTTGGAGAAAACTAAAATTAGGATATTACAGACATGCCAAGTTTTGAAAATTCAGCAAAAGCCATTATAAAGCCTAACAGATTTTCCACAAAGGACTGGACGATTCAAGAATTTTCGCTCAATGAATTAGTGACAATTGAGGATGTTGTCACTGAGTTGAAATTGCAACAGTTAGAAGACATGGTTGTGATTGTCAATGGTCGTGTGATTGAAAATTTTGAGCAACGTTTACAACGGAACGATCAGATTATCATTACCCCAAAAATAGAAGAGCCTTTAACGGCGATTAGTTTAATTGCGGGGGGTCTTGGACTTGCTGGCCTCGCCCTTGAGGTCACCGCCTTAACTATCGCTGGAGCAGTTTTATCCTTTGGGGTTGCTATATATTCGGCGTTGAATCGCCCCAAACTAAAAAATAGAGGGAATCAAGACGAATCCTCACCGACATATTCTTGGCAAGGAATTCAAACTTTGCAGGAGCAAGGAATTGTTCTCCCTATCCTTTATGGAACTCATCGTGTTGGCGGAAACATCATTAATCAGTTCGTTGGCTTAGACAATAATGATTCATATCTTAATATTTTGCTTGGTCTTTGTTGCGGTGAAATAGATTCAGTGCGAGACATCAAAATCAACGGCAATTCTATCGATAACTACACAGATGTTGAGTTCGATATACGACAAGGAACGAACGATCAAACCTCTATTAGTGGCTTTGAAAGCATACACGTAAATACCCCATTCGGGAACGTTCTTGATCTTTCACAAAAGTGGACGACACAAACAATCGATGAGATTGATTCTTTCACGGTTTCTTTAGTTTTCGAAAGCGGCGCTCACTATTATCAAGGGCAAAGCACACACGATATTCATGCAACCTACACTTTGAGATATAAGCTTGCTAGTGCGACTGATTGGGAGGAAGAGGAAAGAACTCTGACACTTTTTTCTACTCAATCCATTTCTAGATCTCACACGGTATCTGTGCCAACACGAGGAGTTTACGATGTTGAGATTGCTTACAACGATGAGCTTACGTATGGTGATCGCAAAGAAAAACTCACTTTAGAAGAAACCCAAAACATAGACGCAAAACATACTTTGAATTACAAGATGAGTATTACAAATCTTAGAGAAAGCATTGATGAAGATTTAAGTTACCCTAACTTAGCCTTGCTTGGCTTGAAAATCAAAGGAACGGACCAGTTGTCAGGAACAGCCCCGAATATAACGGCTGTCGTGAACGGAAAAAAAATATATGCTCCAAGAGTAACAGATGAAAACGGATTGTTAGTTCCATGGGACGCCTATTACTGGGATCCTGTCGATGAGGTTTACAAAGATTTAGAAGATGATGAAGAATACTATTTTGACGGCACTTTCGACTATCAGTATTCTGGCAACCCTATTTTTTGCTTGCGAGATTTACTTCTCAATAAAACTTACGGTTTAGGTGATTTTTTGAAAGAAGAAGACTTAGACCTAAGTATGTATTTAGAGTTATCAAGGTACTGTGAAGAAAAAATGAGCGATTTAAAAGGAGGCTTTGAGAAGCGTTTTGTACTTAATTGTGTTCTTGATTCACCAAGTACGGCTCCGGATATTTTGACTCAGTTATCAGCAGTTTTTCGTGGTTTGATTTTTTACGCACAAGGAAGAATTGTTCTAAGAATAGACAAGGAAGACACGCCTGTTCAGATGTTTTCTATGGGTAACATCATAGAGGGAAGTTTTTCTCAAAACTGGAAATCGTTGAGAGAAAAATACAATCAAATAGATGTTTCCTTTCTCGATGAGGATAAAAATTACGAGCAAGAAGTGATTTCTGTGATTGACGAGGAAAGTTTAAGTAATGGTGATCCACTTCGAAAGCAAGAAGTACGTGTTTTTTGCACTAAAGCATCACAAGCTTTACGGTTAGGACATGTTGCTTTGGCACAAGCGAAATTTCTCAATCAAACTGTATCTTTTAAAGCGTCTATCGAGGCGGTATCTTGCTCTGTAGGAGATGTAATAAGCTTATCACATGATGTTCCCTCAACTGGTATTTCAGGACGAGTAAAAGATTGGACTTCACCATATTTAACCATTGATCAAGATTTTAATTACGATTCGGCAAAAAGCTATACTGTTTACGTGCGAACTGAAACTGACACTTTGTTTTCTTCAGAGGTGGTTTTAAAGAGCGGCACGAGTGATATTGTAGAGGTGCAAGATCTTGTGTCGTTTTCTGCCTCTGTTTCAGATCCATACACAATCGTTGAGACAACTATAAACATTAAGCCATATAGGATTATATCCATCACAAGAAGTAGTAACAATGAAGTAGAGATTTCTGCTATTGAGTACAACGAGACTGTTTACGATGAGAGTGGTTTAGCTCTCCCAACGTCTAACTACTCTACATTGAATGTAGAAATACCAATGGTTACTGATTTAGCAAGCGATGAGAGACTTGTACTAAACAAGGACGGAAGTATCTCCTCAGTTGTAGATGTGTCCTTTAGTAAGCCAATTTTGACGGCAAATAGCTTGAATCCTTATATTAGTGCGAAAGTTTTCTTTCAAGTCAAAGACACAGAAGATTGGATTTTTGCAGGTGAAACCTATGGTCAAAGATTAACTGTTCAACATGATTTCAAAGAGTTTGCAATATATACATTTGCGGTTGTGACTGTTTCTACTATTGTGCAAATGAGCATAGAAAACGCACCGAAGTCTGAATGTGAAATTTTAGGAAAAACTGCTCCTCCAAGTGATGTGAAAAATTTCAATGTTTCGTATTCACCAGTTCAGTTGAACTTTAAATGGGAACCTGTAACTGATATTGACTTGAAATCTTATGAGATTCGTGAGCTTTCTAGTCCTAGTTATAGCTGGGAAACTGGAGTTGCGATTCTAACTAACTTGAAAGATACGAGTGCTAGTTTTTACGATTTGACTGCTAGGACTTATTTTTTTGGGATCAAAGCTTTAGACACAAGCGGAAATTACTCAGAGAATATCACAACAAGCCAAATTACAGTCACAAAAATATATGAACAAAATATTTTCAAAGATTTCGATGAGGATATCTTTTTGGATCTTTCCTATGCTCAAACGGAGAGCGTCTATGTTGAAGATTGTTTTCGTAATGTTTTCAAAAAAAAACAAGTTGTAAAAACTGAAAACACTTGGGATTCGGGAGAATATGACAGTGGTTTGACTTACGATATTCCAACACGAACTCCCTCTTTAGAAGAGACCTGGGATTTAAGAGACAGTGGATTTGTCACAAAAGAAGACACCTTGAGAACGTCAATAAAATGGGACTCTGACAATACTTACGATACATCGTTAACTTTTGATGATCCGATTGAAGTCAATGAAGACTTGTTGTGGGTCACAGACATTATAGATATTGGAGAGGTTAGAAAAGCTAAAATTTTGACAAGGCTTGAAGTTGCAACTGAGTTTTCTGGGCATTTTGACATCTTCATTTCAACCGGTGAAACGGAAGAGAGTATGGCCGAATATGTTTTGTTTGCCCCTGGAGAATACACTTTGCAATTTGCACGTTTCAAGCTCGTCCCTAGAAATGCAGATGATAGCTTCTTTGGTGCAAAATTCAAGATTGCCTTCGATCTTCCAGATAAAGAGCAAACGAAATTAGATGAATACTATGATGGCATTAATGCAACGATAGTAACGTTAGATCAAGTTTACGAGGAAGTAAAAACTTTGGTTGTGACATCATCCACAACAAATTTAACGGCCGTTGTAGATAAAAGCGATCTTCCCAATAGTTTCTCAGTCGAGCTAGTAAATGCAAGCGACGTAAAAACTCAGGGAGAATTTGGCTACTTTTTAAAAGGGTATTAATTATGACTAAATTTACTTTTGACGAATCTAAACCAGGGTTAAACAGTACGATTTCAAGCTCGGACTTGAGGAATAACTTTAGCAGTCTTTTTCAAGGAGATTCTTCTTGTTTGAGACCTACGGCTCAGGATGTTCCAAATTTGACCGTTAATGTGGAAAGTTCTTTTAGTGGATCTTACTATTATCCATTGCACAGTCAAGGTGAACCAGTTTCGTTTACAGGGACGGCTAGCCCCTCAGTTTCTCCACCTTCAAGCTTAGATCGTATAGACATTTTAGCTCTCAATGA
>MDLB01000033.1 GCA_001730085.1 PVC group bacterium (ex Bugula neritina AB1) | reverse complement strand
CCAAAGTGATATTTGTGGGCTTTTTTTAACCATCTTGCATCAGGGTCTTTTGAATAAATAATATTTCTGGCCTCTTGTGAAGTCTCTTTTTCCTCTCTATCTTTATCTATTTTTTTAACCTCTATACTTTTCCTTGGTCTAGAAGAAGATTCAATAACTGTTGCATCTACAATGGCTCCTTCACAATTTTTTACAAATAATCCTTTCTCCGACAGTTGCTCATTGACTTCTTTTAAAAGCTTATCCCATAGCTTATATTTCGTAAGTTTATTTCTAAATCGACATAGAGTTGTCTCGTCTGGATAGTTACCGTCAAAATTTGTAAACATAATAAAATCAAGTCTTAGTGCTAAACTTTCTTCCAGATTTGGGTCACTTAAACTATACCATTGACCTAAGAGAACTGCTTTAAACATTTGCAAAGGATTATACGCCCTTTGTCCTCCTAGGTCTTTTCCTTTTTTATAAAGTGGCGTTAGGATTTTTTGGATTCTTGACCAGTTTAAAAGTTTTTCTAATTTAATAAGATTGTTATTTTTAGCGATACGTTCTTTTGCACTTAACAATAAAAAAGACATTTTTTAATTCCTTATTAATATAATTAATTATTAATAATATATGTTCTATTATATATTATCTAGCCATTATTTGATAGTCTTTTTTAAGCAATAAATTCATGAAAAATTAGATCTAGCCTATTTCTTTTGAAATTGAAGTGGTTGTGCAGAGGTCTTATATAAGATATTCTTCAACAATTTTATATCTTTTTAAAACTTCTTATCATCAACTCACTAAAGCCTTTAGTGAAAAAAAAATTTTGTAAAGCTACTTCCCATAAAGCATCTTAGGTTTTTATAAATAATCTCAGTTTTCAACAGGCTTAAAATTTGATAAAATCACACTCATCGCTTTCTTTCTTTTTTGCTAAAAAGTGAGGTCAAAAATCATGAAAGACATTAAAAAGTTATCGAATATTTTAAAGCTCTTAGATGATGAAAGCTTAAATGTTCGTCAATGTGTTTTGAAAGAGCTTTATTGCTATGGAGCTGAACTAGAAAGAGATATTGAATCTTTTTACCCTGAATATTTTTACAACCCTCACCCTTTACTGAAAAAGGTTTTTGATATTTATAGAAACAATGATTTTGTTAAAACTTGTCAAGATTCTTTAAATAATAACAGTTTTTTTCAAAAAATTGAAGATATCAACAAAGCCTATGATAATGTTGAAAAAACGCTATACTTTCCTGGTACACTTATTTTTCATAAGAATCGTAAATACAGAGGAGTCGTCGTAGATATTGACCTATCCTTTCGTTCTAAAAAAGCATCAAGCGATACGGATGAAATACCCCTTCATCACCAGCAACCTTGGTACTACGTTTTGGTGCATAAAACAGAAAAGGTTATTTACTTGCCTCACTCTCATATTGATTATGACAAAAGTGGCGAACAAATTTTACATCCTTTGCGTGATTATTTTTTTAAAAATTTTCAAAAAGGTGTTTACAAAAGAAACAAACGTATTTTAAATAAGGTTTAAACAATGAATAAAAAAAACACACTCCCATACAAAGTCAAAGACATCAATCTAGCAGAAAACGGAAGAAAAGATATCCTTTTGAGTGAAAAAGAAATGCCTGGATTAATGGCTTTAAGAGATTTGTATAAAGATACAAAACCTCTAAAAGGGGCAAAAATTTCAGGTTCTCTCCATATGACCGTACAGACAGCTATTCTTATAGAAACATTGGTCCATTTAGGAGCCGATGTTCGATGGGCATCTTGTAATATTTTTTCCACAGAAGACCATGCTGCTGCAGCTATCGCCGCCAAAGGTATACCTGTTTTTGCTTGGAAAGGAGAAACGATTGAAGAGTACTGGGAATGTTTAAACTTGGCCCTAACTTTCAATGATGGAACAGGTCCTGACCTGATCGTTGATGATGGTGGTGACGCCACTTATATCGTACATCAAGGTGTTGCTATCGAAAAAGCCCCTTCTCTTCTCAACTCTGTCACTCAAGATGAAGACTCAACAATCATACAAAATATTTTAAAAAGAGAATACGCAGATAACCCGACAAAATGGACATCAATGGCTTCTCATATACGTGGTGTTTCTGAAGAAACAACAACAGGTATTCGCCGTCTTTATCAAATGCACAGTAACAAAGAATTGCTTTTCCCGGCCATCAACGTGAACGACTCTGTGACAAAGTCTAAGTTCGACAATCTCTATGGCTGTCGCGAATCTTTGGCAGACGGAATCAAACGTGCAACAGATGTGATGATAGCAGGAAAAGTTGTTGTCGTCTGCGGGTATGGAGATGTTGGTAAAGGTTGTGCCCATTCGATGCGCCATTATGGAGCACGCGTTATAGTCACAGAGGTTGACCCTATCTGTGCTTTACAAGCCGCCATGGAAGGCTTTCAAGTGACAACTCTTGAAAAGGCTTTGGCAGAAGGAAACATTTATGTAACCACAACTGGTAACAAAGATGTTATTCGCTTGGAACACATGGAAAAAATGCTAGATCAATCCATCCTTTGCAATATAGGTCACTTTGATAACGAAATCCAAGTGCAGCAATTAAACAATGCCAAAAATGTCGTAAAACAAAACAGTAAACCCTTTGTCGATGTGTACAAATTTTCAGATGATCACGAAGTTATCGTTCTAGCAGAAGGTCGCTTAGTTAACCTCGCCTGCGCAACAGGACACCCTTCTTTTGTTATGAGTCATTCATTCACAAATCAAGTTTTAGCTCAACTATCATTATGGGAAAACCAACACGATATAGACGTAACGTGTTTGCCGAAAAAACTTGATGAAGAAGTCGCTAGACTCCACCTTAAAAAGTTGGGAGTAGAGTTAACAACATTAACTCAAGAACAAGCTGAATATATAGGTGTCGAGGTTTCTGGTCCATATAAACCCGATCACTATCGCTATTGATCATGAGCCAACCAACTATATCTTTTTTAGGTTGTGGATGGCTAGGATTACCTCTTGCCGACCTTTTTTTTAAAAAAGGTTGGCTTGTCTCCGCAAGCACAACTTCTTCAAATAAAGAGAGCTTATTCAAAAAGCATGGATTCACACCTTATAACATCAATATTTATAAGGAGTATTCTACTGACTCCAATTTTTGGCAAAGCGATATTCTGTGCATAACGATCCCCTTTAAGCGAAGCCTGATCGACCCTTGGATTTACCCCTCAGCTTTAGAAAAAGTTCTTATATGCGCTTCTTTTTCTAAAATTAAGCATATTCTTTTCACAAGCTCTACCTCTATCTATAGTAACACTTTTGAGGAATGCGATGAAAAAGCTCCTATCGGTGAGAGTGAACGTTCAAAAGCCCTCTATGCAGCTGAAAATACGATTTTGAAAGAAAAAAAAATATCCTCGACCATTCTACGCTTAGCAGGCCTTATAGGTCCAGAAAGACAACCGGGTAAGTTTTGGAGAAACAATAAACTTTGTCAATCTCCCAATCAACCTGTTAATTTGGTCCATTTGGAAGATGTGATCGCGATCATCGAAAAAATCATTGATAAAAATAAGTGGGGTTACATTTTTAATGTTGCCACAGATGGGCACCCTTTAAAAAAAGATTTTTATACACGTGAGTCCAAAAAAATAGGAAAACCTGTCCCCTCATTTGCCTCAACATCAGACACCGATGCAAAAAAAGTTGTTCTCAATAAGTATCTCAAAAAAGAATTATCATTCGACTTTAAACACAAACTCAAAGAATAAAATTTTTTAGGAAAGAGCTCCTTCTAATAAAATATTTCGAAATTATTAAAAGACACTCCCTATGCTTTATTGCACGAAGTTTCACAACGGTTTATGTGTGGTAAAGATCTCAAAAAAAAACCTCCATATGAGCTAAGATATCCTAATTAAAAAATATTTCAGATCATAGAGAGGCATCAAGAAATCAAATAAATATAACTCAAAAGATTTTTTTTGAGCTACTTTATAAAGTTGATTATATTTTTTCGGAGGAGATAGGATTCGAACCTACGGACCCTTTCAGGTCAACGGTTTTCAAGACCGCCGCATTCGGCCAGCTCTGCCACTCCTCCTTAAAGTAAAATCTTTATTTTTAAATAAAAGATCATTCTATAAAACAAAAAATTTCGCATCAAAATCGATGAAAGGTCTTTGCTATAGTTCTCTGTTACTATTCCAATAATAGTATGTAGATACGAATACTATACTCGGATATAAAACGATCAAGAATGAAACCATTATACATAAAAGAAGCTCTAGAGTCGAGTTTCTTTTACGACTTCTTATAAAAAATTTTATATTCTTTGCAAAAAAAAACATAAAATGAGATTGTTCCAAAATACACCATATGTTTTATTGAAAATAAGTTTTACAATAGTTTGTTATTTCGCAAAAAGTTCATCTACTTACTAGGTTGAGATTTTTAAAAAAGACTCAAAACCCTATAAAGATTTTAAAGTTTTTTCATATAATAGAGCAAACTGATTAAGGATTTCATTAAGTAAAATAGTTTTATCCCACCTTCTATGCGACTCTATATATAAAGAGGTGCCATTCTCTAAATCATTTTTCGCAAAAAAATCACTTTTAACATTCACATTTAACCCAACACCCAATGCCACCGAAGAAAGGGTCTTTCCTCGAAGGTCGCCTTCTTGCAAAATACCACATATTTTTTTACGATTGAGAAAAACATCATTCGGCCATTTCACTTTCAAAGATAAGCTCTCATCAAAGATATTTATTGCTTGTATAACAGCCTGAGCAATACAATAGTTGATTTTCAAGTAATCTGTGATCAAACAATAAGGCCTCAATAAAAGACTAAAAAGTAAAAGGCTCTTTCCATCATCTTCCCAGTCTCCACTCACACCTCGCCCATTCGTTTGGTGCTCAGCAATCACAACCAAACCTTCTGGTTCATCTGTATCAAAATAATCTTTGATATCATCATTGGTACTAAAGGTAGAAGATTTATGAATAAGGCGATATTTCATATGAAAAGCAAATAAAAAATTTTGGAAAAAAATCAAGAAAACAGTGGCAAGGCATGAAAAATATTTTAATTTTTCTCAGAAAGAGCTTTCGCTCCATAAGTCTCAATCAAACTATTAACATTCGTGGATTTAATATCAATACCTCCTTGATTAAAAGGCATGACAAGGATTTTTTTATTTTGCAATGATTTTGCGACTTCTAGTTTAACCTTCGCCAAACCTGCATTCCCTGTAAGAGCTTCATTCATTTTTTTAATGGCTAAAGCTTCAGCTTCTCCCTCAATACGGATAGCTTGAGCTTCTCGCTTCCGTTGTTCATAATAAGCATTAGAAGAAAGCTCTGCCTGTTTATATGCTCCATCAACTTTAGCTACCATTTCATTCACATCCCCATTGGCGTCTTGAAGTTTTTTCTTATAATCCTCTTTGGCAGCCTTTGTTTCAGATATATATCTTTGAGTTTTTTGATCAGCCACTTTTTTATCTTTAATCGCCATCTCATAAGCCGGATTAAATCTATAATCCTTTGTCTTAACACCATCTACTATTATCCCATATGGATTTAAAACGTCATTAAGAGCTTTCTCTGTCTCATGAGCCTTTTCGGAACGCTTGATAGGATCATAAAACTGTTCCGTTGTGAGTTGCCCAAAAATATCTCTCGGCTTACTCCTAGCAATAGAGCGAACAATATGGTCTTTTATATCTGCATCAGACAAACCAACATTTTTCAGTAAATGACCAGCCTTAAGGGGATCAATCCTATAAGTTATATTCAAGTCCAAACTAATATCATTCCCATCAATGGTCTTAAAAACCAAGTCATCTCTCATTCCAAGATCAGCATTGCGCGAGTCAAATGTCATAATCAAAGTCTTGAGTGTCGTATCTAAAGTGTACCAATCATTTATCAAGGGTAAAAAGAAATATGTCCCAGGCTCAAAAGGCTCATCAACAACACCGACTTCTCCGAACAAAGCTATTTTCTTTACTTTAATACCTACCTGTGTTGAAGAGACACTATGAGGCAAACACCCGCCACAACAAGGCATCAAGGCTAATAAAAAGGCCCATTTTAGCAAAGATCTCATTCTTCTAATCATTGGAAACTCCAAACATTGTGATAACTTTATTTAAATCCAATGGATTTAGACCATCTTCACCAGAGCTGGGAAGTATAACCATTTCCAATCCTTTAAGAGCCTTGGCCATCTCTAATCCCACGCGACGGTCCACCCCAGGACTTTGAAGAGCCTTATTTATCAAACGACTTTTTTCAGCTTCGGCAATCTTCACAAGTAAATCAGCTTCGGCACGACGTTTACGGACATAAAGATCTTTATCCGCATTTTTTTTCTGAACATACGCGCTGCCTTCTTGCAAACGAATCAAAACACGGGCTTTCCCCTCTTCAATTATCTGACGTAATTTGTTTCTTTCCTGGGAAGCACGTGACTCAGACTGGCTCTTAAATGCCGCTTGGTCTTTAAGTTTCTTTTCTTCAATATTTCTCTGGATTTCATCACTATAACGAAAGTAACGTATAAAAATATGATCTATAGATAAACCTTTCGAAGCCATTTCTTCATCAAGCAAACGTTTAGCATATTCAACTTTTTCAACACGTAAATCACTATTATAAAATTCCTCTGTGGTCAGATTACCAAGAGCTTCTTTTAGAATTGGTTCAGCTTTGGGAAGTATCCCCTGATAAATGAATCGATAACCGGGGCCTATTATTTTTATAACTTTATAGGGATCTTCAATCCGATAAAAAATCGAAACATCAACATCAACAAAAAAACCATCAGAAGTCTGAATCCTAACAGCTTTTTGAAAACATCTTTTACCGGTCTGTCCAGAAGGCAAAAGGTTTGTCATTTCAAGTATTTGAACATCTCGGGGAAACCTATGCATTTTTTGAAAACCCATAGGGAGAACAAGATGCATCCCTGTACCATAAACTTTGCGATGTATACCTTTATTTGGCCCTATATTAACTTTTTTTATACCATATTCATTCGGCTTAATATATGTAAAGCATGTGTTATAAGCAAGAAAAAAAAGCAAAAGAAAAACAAAAAAAGCCGTCACAACTGCGGGGTTTCTCGTAAAAAAATTTTCTGGATTGTCATCAAAATTATTCATGGGATAGAATTTAACATATCTCAAAAAAATGGTCAATTTTTAATTATAAAGGACTCCATTTAAAAAACCTCTTAAGCCTATTAGAACTTCCTCTTAAGAGAAAAATTCAAAGATTATATATTATTCCTTAAAGATTTTTTAAACAATAGTAACTGCTAGATTCTCTATGACTTTAGCCTAAAATTTTCATTGACATCCTCACCTACCTAAAGGAAGGTGATTCCTAGATTTACTAAGCTATTTTTTTAGCAACTAGGGGTTCTTGCTTCATAGAAATTCCTAACGGATTTTCTCCACAAGCTAACAAGGCATGCCCTGCCTCTAAGATATTACGCCCCGCATTACGGTCAGCGTTTGCACTGTAGCC
>MDLB01000032.1 GCA_001730085.1 PVC group bacterium (ex Bugula neritina AB1) | reverse complement strand
TAATAATGTTTTCACTTTGAGATCCTCTTTTATTCATATATAATTAATAAAAAATTATAATTATTTTTAAATTAAAAGTCAAATAAATTAAACTATTTAAATTTTTTTATGTATAAAAACATATCAATACATGAAAAATAATATCTTAATTTAATCTTTTAATGTTTTTTTACAGAAATTTATATTTATAAAACTATTAAAATATTATTTTATAAAGCATCCTCTTAAACCTATCATTAAAATTTTTTTGCACTTTATAATTAATTATGCGGCATATCTCTGTTGATGGTTATCATTAAAAGAAGATAAAAGATCACTAAAAAAACTATCTTTCATGACCTGCATTTTAGGAATAAGTTCCATTCTCGTGTTAATCTGTTTTTCAAGAGCTTCATCCCACTCCCTCTGAAGTATTAAATGAAACCAAGCTATATTTGTTTTAAGAGCCAGACCTTCGTCAACTAATTTATCCATCAGTCTAATAATGGCATCATCATGGTCAAGATGTAATATTCTCTTAAAATATACCTTCAAATGATGATTAAAATCACTATCTTTTTTATATTCTTTTTTTCTAAAAACTTCATCCATAAGTTGAGATATATTTTTCATGACAAATAAAGACTTTATAAGGCATTGGACTTGATCTTCTTCCTTCATAAGTTCATATCCCTTGTAAAGAGTTTTAACAATCGTATGGAATAACGTTATGGCAAAACTTTCACTCGTTATATAGGAATAAGTTTCAAGGTTTACTCCCTCTTCAAATAAATTAACCATTATATAGTTCCATACATGTCCCATATCAAAAAACGAATCAGAGTCTTCCTGAAACTCTTCATCTCTTTCAACCATATCAAAGAAACCTTCATCATCTTGTATAGAACCTCTTCGACTCAAATAGCTATTCTCTTTTCTATCAAAAGAAAAGTCCGGCCCTTCTTTTCTTGCTTGTAACGTAAACCTTTGATTTTCCTTAATACCTGAACTCTTATAGGGGTTAACTCTACTTCCTACTGGAACTAAGTATCCATCCAGATCAACATTCGAGTCATCTTGATGAATGCTAAAGTCATTTTGAGAAGCAAATACAGGTTGTCTTTCTTGTGAAAAATTAAAAGCATATCCTTTATTCGGGGTTGAAAACTTCTTGGGCAAGATAGGGTTAGACTGATACACATAAGAAGCTGCATAGCGAAAATCCTCGCTCTCTTCTAAGGAAAGGTCTCCATTATCAAAATTTTCTATTCTCTCATTTGAATAATAATTTGGAAGTATTTTCCTATGCTGCCTTACACCCTTAGTTTGTTCGCTATCCTGCCTTACACCTTTATCTTTCTTTTTAGGACTCCTTTTTTTTCTTCGCTTTCGCCTATTCTTTTTATGAAAAGCTTCTTTCACTTCGCTCTTTATAAATCTAGGACCTTCGTACTTAAATAAAGTTTTATATTTAAAGGGATAAGCATCGACAGGAGAAGATAAATAGTCACTTGAGATATAATTGCTATATCTCCGCCTTCTTGCTTTTTTTTCTTTTCTTTTCACTCTGTTAAGATCAAAATGTGTGACTTCTTGAAATATCTCACTCTCTGAATCGTCTTCTCTTGAGAGCTTTTTTTTACCCTTCGTTTCATTTTTATGATCATCGTAAGGGATCTCCTCATAGATATGTTCTTCTAACAAAGATTTAGGAGCCAAACAAAAGCCTTCATTTATAAAAAAAATGAGCATAAAAAAAATATTTATAGGTAAGGTAAAAATTTTCATAATTTAAAATAAATCTTTCTGTACTATTAAAATTTAATATTTATAATTCATATAAAAAAACATTAATTAATTATATCATATATATAAATTCTTTTGCAAAAATATATAAATATATTTCAAAAGTCATATTTAAAATTCAAAAAATAACCTCACTAAGACCATTCTTAATCTATTAAAATTTAATATTTATATTTTGTATTTTATACTTTATATAAATAAAACATTAATTATTTATATCATATATATTAATTCTTTTGCAAAAAAATATAAATATATTTCAAAAGTCATATTTAAAATTCAAAAATAACCTCAATTAAGACTATTCTTAAATCTATTAATAAAAAAATTTAAAATAAGTAGAAAGAAGAACGATTAGACGAAAAACTATAAAAAAATTAATTTAATTTTAAATTTATTAATATAAAATAAAATAGAAATAATAAGTTCTATATCTTTTAAAAATAAAAGAAAGATGAAAATCTTTGTAACAGTCTCAAGTTAGTGGAGGAAGCCTTTCCAAATATGTTATACTAGATCTTATTGTTGCGATATATCTTGAGATTATTGCAAAATAAATCATGTGCTTTATTGAAAATAATTTTTAAACATATTTTTTACTTTTCAGATAAAGTTCATATCTCTGTGGATGTTAGTTTTTTATTAGGATTTTTGCAAAGTATGCGAACTTTTTTGTAATACTTCTATCTTAACATTTTACAAGGTATGAAAGTTGTTAATGAATTCACATGATCTGTGGCAAAGCTCCTATTTTAGTGGAGCCTTATCTTTTTAAAAGGTTTTTTCTATGCCTGATTGGTCTCACCGACATTTGCTCGATATAAAGAGTTTAAGTCAAAAAGAAATCGAATATATTATGACAAAGTCAGACTTTTACAAGAAGTCTTTGTCTAAGGGCCTTGACCTAAGCCATGTTTTACGTGGCAAAACCCTTGTGAATCTTTTTTTTGAAAATAGCACTCGCACAAGGGCGTCTTTCGAACTTGCCGAAAAACATTTGGGAGCAAATGTTTTTAATATTTCGACTTCTTTGAGCAGTATCACCAAAGGAGAAACCTTTTTTGATACATTGGCTAATATAGAATCATTAGGAGCTGACATGCTTATCATTCGTCACCCTTCTTCTGGGATTCTTCATCAATGGTCTAAAAAAGTTAACATATCTATGATCAATGCTGGAGATGGCATGAATGAACACCCCTCTCAAGCTCTTATCGACCTGTACACTATCCGTGAACACAAATCATTAAAACAAAACTTAACTGTCGCGATGGTTGGAGATATAGTGCACAGTCGTGTTGCTCGTTCAAACATTTGGGCCTTATCAAAATTTGGGATAACCATTCATTTGGTTTCTTCTAAAAACATGTTACCTAACCATATTAAACAAAAAAATATAAAGTTTTACACAAACCTTAAAGAAGGTTTAAAAGACGCTGATATCATCATGCTTTTAAGGGTTCAAAAAGAGCGACAAGCTCTCGGTTTTTTTTCTTCTTTTAGAGACTATGCAAAAATAAATGGTCTAAAAGAGGACTTTTTAACCTACTCGAAAAAAGATGTTTTGATCATGCACCCAGGTCCAGTCAATTGGGGTGTCGAAATGGCTCCCCGCTTAGCTCAATCTAAAAATTGCGTCATTTTAGACCAAGTGAAAAATGGGATAGCGGTCCGTATGGCTATCTTAGACTTAACTCACTCTGCGATAAATAGGAAACAAAATGGAATCAAATAACCTGTTAATCACATCGGCTCGCTTGGTAGACATAGAGCAGCGCATAATCACTTCTCCTATGGAAGTTTACTGCGCTAATGGACGGATTCACTCTATTGCTAAGTCTATTTCTGTTCCCGATGGTACCCCTTCTTACAATATAAAAGGAGCATGGCTTTCCCTCGGATTAATAGATACAAATGTTCACATGTTAAATCCAGGGGATTGGGATGAAGACTTCGATTCATCGGTTATTGCATCTGCCAAAGCTGGTGGATACATAGGTGCAGCTTGTCTTCCTAACACTAAGCATCCTTTAGACTCAACTCTTGCTGTAGAGTATCTAACCTTAAAAGGCGCTTCCTCCCTATTTAACATCTATCCCATTGCAGCGCTAACAGAAAACCTCAAAGGTGAAAAAATATCAGAAATGGGACTCCTAAAAAAACATGGAGCTGTGGCCTTTTCTGATAGTCAAAACCCTTTAATGAACACAGAAATCCTTAGGCAAGGCATGACTTATGCTGCCTCTCTTGACGTACCTGTTTTTCTTGATTGCGAAGACAGTTTTTTAGCGGCAGGAGGTACAATGCACGAAGGCTCTGTTTCGATGAGTTTAGGTCTTAGAGGCATTCCTCGTGAAGCTGAATCAATGATGATTTCTAGGAACTTAATATTGGCAAAAATGACCGGTGCCCATCTCCACATACAATCTGTATCGACAAAAGAATCTGTAGATCTTGTCGCGAAAGCGAAAGATCAAAACCTGCCTGTCACAGCCGAAACATCTCCTCCTTATTTCACTTTGACTTATGAAGATATGACCCCTTATGACACTTTTTCAAAATTACGACCTCCGCTCCGATCTCAAAAAGATAGAGAAGCTGTTCGTCAAGCGATTTTAGATGGAACCATCGATATCATCTCATCCTCACACACACCACGAAGAAAAGAGAATGATTTTTTAACTTTCGAAAGTGCACCTTTTGGATCCGTGGGGCTAGAAACTTGCTTAGGACTAACCTTAACACAATTTGCAGACCAAAAAGAAGATGTTAAAATAGACCTTTTATCCAAGATGAGTATCAACCCCCACACAACTATGGGACTGGCCGAAGAAAAAAGAATGGCTAAAGGTTGCTTAGCAAACTTTACAGTGATCGATCCCAAATTGACATGGACTGTTGATTCTCAATATTTTTACTCGCAGTATCACAACACCCCTTTTGAAGGTAAAAAGTTACAAGGCCGTGCTGTGGGAACCATTATCAATGGGAAAGTTGTTCACTCTCTGATTGAGCAACAATAATAAAACAAAGGAATTTTTAAATATGTTTGACTCTCTAGGTGATAAATTTAATAACGTTTTCAGATATATCCGTGGAACAGGAAAAATGTCTGAAAAAAATATAGACGAAGCCGTCCGTTCTGTAAAAATGGCTTTACTCGAAGCAGACGTAGACTACAAAGTCGTTAAAGATTTTGTTGCAGATGTAAAAAAAAGGGTTATCGGACAAGAAGTCACAAAAAATATTCTTCCCGAGCAACAATTTGTCAAAATCATTCATGAAGAATTAACAGAAATCATGGGTAAGTCTAATATTGACTTGACTTGTGCCAATATCGGAACAACTTACCTCATGGTTGTAGGGATCCAAGGATCCGGAAAAACAACCGCATGTGGTAAATTAGCTTTTTTACTACAAAGCCAAAAGAAAAAAGTCCTCCTTGTGAGTACAGATATTCGTAGACCTGCAGCAATCACTCAATTGAAAATTTTGGCTAAAAAAGCCAATGCGTCCTTTTTTGATCCAGAGGGAGAAAAGGACCCATGTAAAATCGTTAAAAATGTTTCGGAATATGTCCGTCATAAAGATTACGATTACGTGATTTTTGATACCGCCGGTCGATTAGAACTAGATGAACCTTTGATGAAAGAGCTAACTCAGATCAAAATCATCTTAAAGCCACATGAAATTTTATTTGTCGCAGACTCGATGATGGGACAAAGTGCTTTAAAAGTCGCCAGATCTTTTGATGAAAATATTGGCGTAGATGGTGTTATCCTTAATAAACTTGATGGAGACACACGTGGAGGGGTTGCATTATCTGTAAAAAAAGTTTTGGGCAAACCTATCAAGTTCATGGGCTTGGGTGAAAAATTAGTCGACCTAGAAGTTTTCCACCCGGAAAGACTCGCCTCAAGGATTTTGGGGATGGGAGACGTTGTCTCTTTGGTTGAAAAAGCAAAAAAAACAGTTGGGGATAAAGAAGCTGAATATTTTGAAAAAAAAATACGGAAAGCAAATTTAGACTTCGATGATTTTTTACGCCAACTACAATATATTAAAAAAATGGGTTCCTTAAAAGATATTTTAGCCATGTTACCAGGAGCAAACAAACTGAAAAACATCCCAACAGATGACAAACAGATGGTTCATGTTGAAGCGATGATTTTATCTATGACCCCTTATGAACGTCAACATCCTCATATGATTAACCCTAGTCGTCGCAAGCGTATCGCCAAAGGTAGCGGATGTGAAGTTAACCAAGTGAATCGACTTTTAAAACAATTTGAAACAATGAAAAAAATGATGAAGAAAGTGACTCAAGGGAAAAGCAAAGATATAATGAAAAATATGATGTCTCGCTTTTAAGAATCTCAACAGCCAAAGCTTATACCTTAGTGCATTATGGAGACAATCGAATGACCTCTTCTTCAAAAACTATTCTTAATAATAAAAAAGCAAGACATGAGTACAGCATTGTCGAAGAATTCGAAGCTGGCTTGGTTTTAAAGGGAACAGAAGTCAAATCTTTAAGAGAGAACCGTGGCAGTCTAATCGGAGCTTTTTGTCGTTTTTTTCAAAATGAACTCTTTGTCTATGGTATGAATATCCCAGAGTATCTCCAAGGTAATATTTATAACCATGATCCTATCCGAGATAGAAAGCTTTTGCTACACAAACGTGAAATCAAAAAATTACAATCTCAAGTAGAACAAAAAGGCTTAACCCTAATACCTTTATCTTTGTACTTTAAAAGAGGTTATGCAAAAGTGAAGATCGGCCTAGTCAAAGGTAAAAAACTTTACGATAAACGTGAAGATATAAAAAAGAGAACACTCGACAGAGAAATAAACCGATCCCTTAAAAAAAACTTTTAGAAAATTGAGATTATTCCAAAATACCCCCGTGTGTTTTATTTAAAATAAGTTTAGCAAAAACTTGTTATTAAAATTTATATTCTGAATAGAGATGAGCTTTTCTTAGGGATAACAAAAGCTTAAAAAAAATAACAAGAAAGCTTGGATGCTACTTCCCCATACTCTCAATATTCTCTATTTATCACACAAACCCCAGAGAAAAAAAATACAAAGCTCCAGATTTAGCTCCTTAATAAACTTAATACCGAAGAGATTAAAAAAGTCACAGAACTAAGAAATGACTTAGAAGCTTTAGAGAAAAGTGTTTAACCCTTCATTTTTTATAATACCTGAATCTTTCAAAATACCTCCTTGTAAAAAATGTTGTCATTCCAGAAAAGATCCCATATCTATTGATCTTGAAAAAAATATTCTAAATCAATGATTTCTTAGCTCCACTACTCTATTTCTTTTGAATCTTTCTACGGGAAAATAGTCTCGAAATTTGACATCCTCACCTACCTAAAGGAAGGTGATTCCTAGATTTACTAAGCTATTTTTTTAGCAACTAGGGGTTCTTGCTTCATAGAAATTCCTAACGGATTTTCTCCACAAGCTAACAAGGCATGCCCTGCCTCTAAGATATTACGCCCCGCATTACGGTCAGCGTTTGCACTGTAGCC
>MDLB01000031.1 GCA_001730085.1 PVC group bacterium (ex Bugula neritina AB1) | reverse complement strand
GCAAAGCATGCTACTCCCATGTCAATGCCGACACTGCTTTTTGAGGGGTGCACAGGATCTTCACGCTCAATCTCCGTCTGAATAGAAACGAACCAATCACCTGCATAATAAGTCACAGTGGCATTTTTGGGAGTACCTATTACTTCTTGGCTCTTGAAAAAATGCACCCAGCCTATTTTAGGAAGAAATACTTGTTTGTTTTTTATTTTGACACCTACAGGGTATCTAAATCCTGAGTCTGATTTTTTATGTTTGAATCTAGGGAATCCCCGTCCTTTGACTTTTTTCGTCAAACAATCCCAAATAGCTCTATCTAACATTTGCAACGTTTGATTAAGTGGTTGCGACGAAACCTCTTTTAAGAAATCATATTCTTCGCTTTTCTTCCAAAAATTATTTTTCCACCAGTCAAGTTCGTACCAGCTCAAAAGCTTTTGCTTGTTCTCCAGTCTTTCCTTTTGAATAGCAAGAGCTTTATTCCAAACAAAACGATTACAACCAATATTTTTCTTCAAAGTAATCTCTTGTTCTTTACTTTTTAATTTTAATTTAAATTTAAAACTCTTAACTTTTTTCATTCACACAGTTTAACATAGGCTCTATGGAAAATTAAAAAATATATTAAAACCCAAAGCTCTCCACATTTTTAATATCTGTGAAAAAGCCTCTCATCCTCCACCTAAAGGAAGAGGTCTTCTCGGCTTGAAATGATAAAAAATCTGATTATAAAGCCACAGCTTAATAAGAATCCATGAAATGTTGATTCTGAGATGAGGGAAAACCCTTAATATTTGTATAGAGATTATTGAAAAATATTCCATGTTTTTGAATAGCAGTAGTTTTAGAACCGAATGTATGCTTCAATAGAAAAAAGATATATTTTTATTATAAATTCTTTAAAATATGGCGGTCGCTTAAAAAATACTTTACACCCGAGATTTCTTGTGAAGTTTCATGTCCTCTTCCTGCGATCAATACATAGTCACCTTCTGAAGATAACTTTAAAGCGGTTGAGATAGCTTTTTCTCTTTCTTCTATGATATGAATACTTTCTTTTTTATCGATACCTTTTAATATATCTTTTATGATTTCAAGAGGTTTTTCGTGGCGAGGGTTATCCGATGTTAAGATAATATGGTCGGAGTGATTTTCTGCTATTTTTCCCATTTGGCTTCGTTTTCCGATATCTCTGTTGCCGCCACAACCAAAAACGGTCCACATCTCTTGGGGACAGTCTTCATGTAGAGTTTTTAGCGTTTTTTCAAAAGCATCCGGGGTATGAGCATAGTCGATGAAAACATTTCTTTTGTTGACTTCGATATGTTCTAATCGTCCCGGGATCACAATTCTTTCACGGAAAGCCTTTTGTATATTGGAGGGCATAAATCCAAGGATATGTGATGTTGCTAAACTTGCTAAAATGTTATTTAGATTATAGTCACCTAAAAAATGATGATCTATGGTGTAGAGGTATTTATTAGAATAAAAAATATCCATGCATTGTTTGTCTTTGGGCACGCCTTGAATATCCGCTTTTTCAGAAAAGCCATAAGTTAAAACTTTAGCAGAACAATCTTGCAAAAGCTCTTGAAAATAGGGAGTATTCTCTTCGATAACCGCAAAAGATTTAGGAGATAGCTGATCGAAAAGTTTTTTTTTAGCATGCAAATATTTTTCCATCGATTGATGATAATCCAAATGTTCTCGGGTTAAGTTTGTAAAAATAGCTATTTGTATAGGTATATGATCAAGCCTTCCTTGATCAAGTCCCTGAGAAGAAGCCTCGATTATGGAGAGGTCAACTTTTTCGTTTTTAAAGATTTGCCCAAGTTGATAAATATCTGGAGGTGGGGGAGTTGTGTATTGTTCTTTGGCGATCACGGTATCGCGAAAGCGGTAGTTCACGGTGCCGATAACGCCTGTAGCGTATCTATTAGCCTTTGCTATAGATTCTAAGATGTAAGAAATGGATGTTTTCCCATTTGTACCTGTGATAGCTACGGTTTGTATTTTTTCCCAAGGGTCATTATAAATCCATCGACAAAGGGCATGAAGATCTGTGTGGATATCTTTGGATACTAAAAGAGGTATGTTAGAGGGAGTAGGGGTGAAAGCATGAGAAATGATTATTGATGCACCATTTTGGATCGCTTGATCCACATATAAGATGCCATCCGATTGTTTTCCCGGTAAAGCGACAAAAATATCCCCTGCTTTAACCTTTCTAGAATCAATACAAATATTTTTGTATTTAATATTTAATTTTTTTAAATCTTTAATAATATTATTCATGAATAAATTTTTTGCTATTTCCTTTTTATATTGTTAGGTATTTGGAGCATTTTTAGAGGTTTTTAGCAAGTCTCTCAAAAGGTTTCTTTGTTTTTATTAATGGTCTCATTTGTAAATATTTTATTATGAATCCAATGAAGTGAGGTGTAAAAGTTTCACTTTATTTTAAACAACTTTATTAGATTGGTCAGTGTTTTTTGGTAATGTGTAATTCTTTATAGCTTCTCCTATACGTTTAAAACATGGGGCAGCCACAACGCTTCCATAGCGGTAAATATAGGGAGGTTCATCAACAAAAACGCCTATGCAGTATTGAGGCTTTTCGACAGGAAAAAATCCAATGAATGATGCTACATATTTTCGTTTATGATATCTTTTTTCTGAGGTGTCAAACTTTTGAGCTGTCCCTGTTTTTCCTGCAACACGTTGCCCTTTGATGGAAGCTTTGCTGGCTGTTCCTTGAGGAGAGACGACAGACTCTAAAAGAGAGGTTACTTTAAGAGCTACTTCTGGACGAATAATATTACGGACTTTTTGAGGCTCATAAAATTTAATGAGGGAGCCATCTTTTTTACGTAGCTCTTGTACAACTTGAGGCATCATTAAATCACCTTTGTTAGCGATCGCAGACATTGCTGAAACCATCTGTAAAGCGTTCACACCGATTTCTTGTCCCATAGGGATAGAGGAGATAGATGCTTTGCTCCATTTATTGATATGAGCTAAGAGGCCTGAGACTTCACCTGGTAAATCGATCCCTGTTTTTTGACCGAAACCAAAAGCTTTAATGTATTTATAAAGTTTTTTGGGACCTATTTTTTGAGCGATTTTACAGGTTCCTATATTACTTGATTTTTGTAAAGCTTGTCGAACTGTAAGTTTTCCATAAGAGTGGTGATCGTGCAAAGGTTTTGATCTACCCGGGACTTTGTATCGACCATTTTCGCAAAATAAGATATCAGTACTTTTGAAGGTTTTTTCGTTTAAAGCTGCAGAAAAAGTGACTATTTTAAAAGTAGATCCCGGTTCAAAAGTATCTGTTATGGCACGATTCCTTCTTTCGGCAGCGGTGGTTTTAGAAATGTTGTTCAAATCAAAATGGGGCTTATTCGCCATAGCCAAAATAGCTCCGGTACTAGGCTCCATAACGATTACACTTATACCTTTGGGTTTGTATTTTTCAAAAACATTTTTCATTTCTTTTTCAACAATGTATTGGATTTTTTCATCCAAATTCAAAATGATATTATAACCATCTTTAGCGACATGTTTCTTTTTATAAAAAGTGAAAAGCTCACGGGACTTTCCGTCTTTTGTGAAAAATTGGAAACCGGGGGTTCCTCGAAGTTCATTTTCATATAGGAACTCTAATCCTTCTAACCCTCTGATATCGACATCAACGAAGCCTATTAAATGTGCTGCCATGCTTTTACGTGGATATTCGCGTGTTTGTTCTTTGTCAAAATACAGGCCTCTGATATTTTTTTCCATAACAGCTTTATAGACCGTATTTTTTAATCTACGTTTAATATAAACAGCTTTCCTAGGCAGAGAAAGCTTTTTTTCCAAAGTGCTTTGAGGAATATCTAAAAGAGGTGATAAGATTTGAGCGACTTTTAGTTTGTTTTTGACTTGAGAAGGTACCGCTTTAAGCGTATATAGATAATGACTCATGGCAAGTGGGGAGCCATTACGATCAAAGATATGTCCTCGAAGAGGTTTTAGATGTCGAAAACTTTTATATTGTGATTCGGCATAATGCTTGATCTTGTCGCTCAATATTTGTAAATAAAAGATCCGTCCTAAAAGAATAAGGAAAAGGGTCAGAATAAACAAAACGAGATATTTGGAACGAGATAAACAAATATTTTTCAATAAAGTTTCTCCCTTAGAGATAAGTTCTAAGCTCTACGTTTCTTATTTAATTTAGAAGAAGCTGCGGCAAAAATCATTAAAGGAGGGTAATTTTTAGCGGAGGAAAAATAGTCTTCTTTTAGATTGAAAGCCTTATGTTTAGACATATGATGATTAGTCTTTTCTGAGATAACAAAGTTTTGTATTTTTTCACCTTGAATAAGTCCTAACTCGTTTCTAGCAATATATTCAATGTGTTCCAAAGAGGTTAAAGAAGCTTTTTTTATTTCTAAAGATATGATTTTTTGATCCATTTTTTTTAAGGTTTTTTGTTTAAGGAGAAGGTCTCGCCTCATTTGGACCCATTGAGCATGCTGAGTAAGAGAGCAAAAAATGGCGATTATACTTAAGATAATGGTTATAAAAAATCTATGCATCTTTTAAAAAACTCCTATTATAATTTCTCGCAGATGCGCATTTTTGCACTGCGGGATCGATTATTAACTTTCACTTCTGATATATTTGGAACGATTGGTTTTTTTGTTATTAATTCACATGATTTTTCTTTTGCCCATTCACGAAATTGAAGTTTTACGGCTCTATCCTCCAAGGAGTGGTATGAAATGATACATAAACGTCCTTTGGGCTTTAAACAACTTAAGCTGTTTTGAAAAAAGGTATGAAGATTTTCTAATTCGTTATTGACAGCAATACGTAAGGCTTGAAAAGTTCTTGTTGCAGGATGAGATTTTCCTCTTCTTCCGTAGGCTTTTATGGCTAATTCTGCTAGTTCAGATGTTCGAGTGATAGCTTTTTTCTTTCGTTTTTCTACAATCAACTTAGCTATTCTTCGAGATCTTCGTTCATCTGCGTACTCATATAGAATATCCGCAAGCTCTTTTTCGGAGATCCGATGAAGAAGATCTTGAACAGATTCTCCTTCGTTAGGATTCATGCGCATATCGAGTTCAGCATCCTGCATAAAACTAAACCCTCTTTCTCTAGTATCTATTTGAAAGGATGAAACACCTAAGTCAAGAAGTATACCGTCGACCTGGTTAGTTTTTTCGTTCTCTAAAATTTTTTTCATGTCTTTATAATTGCCCCAAACACAGACAGAAGAACCTTCTTGTTCCTGTAAAGACTCTTTGGCGAATTCCAAAATCTCTTTATCTCGATCTATGCCAATTAGGCACCCTTCGGGTCCAGCTTTTTCTAAAATAGCTTTAGAATGACCTGCACAGCCTAATGTTCCATCAACAAAGGAGCCGCCTGGCTGTATATTTAATGCTTCAATAACTTCATTGAGCAAAACAGGTATGTGTTTGGACATTTTTATAAAACCTCATCTGAGAATAGTTATAAATTTTTATATAATTTTAGATATTTCTTTATGTATTCTTCTTTTTTTAAAATTATTTGAGTTAAAACATATTTGAGATTATGTAGAAAATTTTAAAATAAAAAATAGCTATATTGATCTTTCTTATAGAAAGGTTATTTTAAATTTTCATTTGTAACTCCCAAAGACTCAGCTATTTTTTCAAATGAATCATGATGCATTTCATTGAACTTTTCCCACAAAGTGGGGTCCCAAATTTCTATTTTGTTATCTAACCCCACAAGTGTTACATCTTTTGTGATTTTAGCTTCTTTCTTAAATTTATCTGTGATCAAAATTCGACCTTGGCGGTCACAGGTCACAGGCGATGTTTTTGAGTACAACAAACGGTGAAACTTTCGAACATCACTTTCAAAATAAGAGTTGTGTTTTAGTTTTTCTAGTTCACTTTTCCATGAATCACTGGGATAAAGCGCGAGGCATTGATCAAATCCACGCGTCATAAAGAATTTGATAGGTTGTTTGTCTTCGAAGTGTTCACGAAAACACGATGGAAGCGTAAGCCTATTCTTACTATCCAAAGAGTGTTCGTATTCTCCAAAAAACATCTACCACTTTTCCCCACTTTGCTCCACATTTATGTAAAATTATAAAATATAAGGGTCATTTATGCAAGAGATGTTTTACCTTAAGAGCTTATGAGAGCTTTGATAATTTTTTAAATTTCTTTAAAAGGTCAGCAAATGAGCGGGTGTAAGAATCTTTACAAGAAAATGTATGAAAGAAGTTAGCCCATCATCTCAGTATGGTTTGAGCTGAACTTTCTGAAAATAAAAAAATAATAAAAATAAAAATGGGTTTGGAATAAGCGATGTTTATAAAAATAAAAGAAAATAAAAATAGAGACATATTTTTAATTATTAAATCTAATTAAATTAGAATTAATAGTATTATATTTTATTTTTTTAATTTATTTATTTAAAAATAGTTTTATCATTTCAAGCCGAGAAGACCTCTTCCTTTAGGTGGAGGATGAGAGTCTTTTTCACAGATATTAAAAATGTGGAGAGCTTTGGTTTTTAATATATTTTTTAATTTTCCATAGAGCCTATGTTAAAGTGTGTGAATGAAAAAAGTTAAGAGTTTTAAATTTAAATTAAAATTAAAAAGTAAAGAACAAGAAATTACTTTGAAGAAAAATCTTGGTTGTAATCGTTTTGTTTGGAACAAAGCTCTTGCTATTCAAAAGGAAAGACTGGAGAACAAGCAAAAGCTTTTGAGCTGGTACGAACTTGACTGGTGGAAAAATAATTTTTGGAAGAAAAGCGAAGAATATGATTTCTTAAAAGAGGTTTCGTCGCAACCACTTAATCAAACGTTGAAAATGTTAGATAGAGCTATTTGGGATTGTTTGACGAAAAAAGTCAAAGGACGGGGATTCCCTAGATTCAAACATAAAAAATCAGACTCAGGATTTAGATACCCTGTAGGTGTCAAAATAAAAAACAAACAAGTATTTCTTCCTAAAATAGGCTGGGTGCATTTTTTCAAGAGCCAAGAAGTAATAGGTACTCCCAAAAATGCCACTGTGACTTATTATGCAGGTGATTGGTTCGTTTCTATTCAGACGGAGATTGAG
>MDLB01000030.1 GCA_001730085.1 PVC group bacterium (ex Bugula neritina AB1) | reverse complement strand
TTTACTCCAATGAAAAGAAGAAAAAAGTGTACCTTACTCAAAACATTTGAGTAGGTTTTTCCTGTAATTTTACCAAACCAGTAATAGAACCCTCCGAAAACTCCGAAAACAGCTCCAAGTGACAACACGTAGTGAAAGTGTCCTACTACATAATAGCTGTCATGAAGCAACAAGTCTAGACCGCAATTTGCACAAGCGACACCTGTTACACCACCAAGAGTAAAAAGAATAATAAATCCAACAATAAAAATTATTGGGGTATCCAATTTAATAGACCCCCCCCATATTGTCGCTATCCAAGAGAAGCATTTAATCGATGTCGGCACAGCAATAATCATAGTGGCTGCAGTAAAATATGCACGAGTGTCAAGGTCCAGTCCAACTGTAAACATATGGTGTGACCAAACAACTAGTCCGATTACTCCAATTGAAATTATAGCGTATGTTATACCTATATATCCAAAAACAGGTTTCTGACTAAATGTAGATACTACGTGTGATACAATTCCAAAAACAGGAAGGATAAGAACATAAACTTCTGGATGGGCAAAAACCCAAAATAGATGCTGAAATAGAACTGGATCACCACCTCCGATAGGATCGAAGAAAGTCGTGTTAAAGTTTCTATCGCAAAGCAACATCGTAATAGCACCTGCAAATACAGGAAGAGTCAGCACAAGAAGAACAGTTGTTACAAGAATAGACCAACAAAACAATGACAGTCTATGTATTGTTATACCTGGAGATCTTATATTAATAATCGTAGTAATAAAATTAATAGATCCTAGAATTGATGATACTCCAGCTACGTGCAAACTAAAGATACCCAGATCTACTGCAGCTCCCGAATGAGCCTGAATCCCTGACAATGGAGGATACATTGTCCAACCAGTCGCAACCCCGGTTTCTACAAGGGATGAACTTACTAGCAAGAGTAGTGAAGGGGGTAGCAACCATAGACTAATGTTATTCAACCTTGGAAAACTTATATCCGTACTCCCAACCATAATCGGTACAAACCAATTACCGAATCCACCTAGCAATGTAGGCATTAGGAAAAAGAAAATTATGATTAGTCCGTGAGCCGTGATAAGTACATTATAAAGGTTATAGTTATTATAAAGGACAACTGCTCCAGGTGAAACTAGTTCTGCTCTAATAACAACAGATATAATTGTACCTACGATACCAGAAAAACCACCAAAAATCAAATATATAGTTCCGATATCTTTATGATTTGTGGAAAAAAACCATCTGGATAGGAAAAAATAACTCGAAGACATTAAAATAAAATTTATTAAAAGTTGTTATATCGAGAAAGGAAAGAGTTGAACTTTCAACTTAAGTTTTGGAAACTTACGCTCTACCAAATTAAGCGACTTTCTCAAAAACATTATTCTTATATGTAAGTATAAAGGTATATTTAATGTAATAATTGTTTTAACACCATCAGATTTGAACTGATAACTTCTCCCGTGTAAGAGGAGTGCTCTACCATTGAGCTAGGTGTTATAAAAGTTAAGTAGCAAAAAATAAAAAAATTACATGAAAAACTAATTTCGTACCTTGAATCGAATTTTGAATATACTGTATATCCTTTATGTTTTGTATAAAAATAACTGTTATACCAATAATTTTTAAGGTAGGTGCCGTTGAACGAGATTAGATCCCCTTCCAGCAACTTGTACGATTTATTCAAAACTTGCCTACCATTGACACTCACATAACCTATTCGAATATAAAAAGATGACTCTGCAGTAGTACGTACAAACCTGGAGTAGACTAGGCTGACGCTAAGGTTTGAATGTATTGTATAATTTTTATGATTTATAATGTTACCGAACAAAATTTTATCCTGTGTCTTATTTAGCCTATGTTGACTATAAAAATTACTAATATTTATTACGTCTTCAATAGAGTTACCAATTGGTTTAGAACTTGAAGTCAACTTAAGTTTACTCCATTTAGATTTATTATAATTTGATATAACTTTATAAGTGAAACGGGGGTTGTTTATGAAATTTTCATTAAACTTTTTAAGAGTCTTAAACATTATTTATTTTATAAAGGATAGGAAAAGTTGAAGAAAAAGAATTTCTATAATAAAATTTTTATATCCAACAACAATATTATAAGAAGACAAATTAGAAAAAGTGTCACTAATTGAAATAACTGGAATATTATTGTTAATACACTCCCGTGTTACAGACCATATTTTTGAACATGGAAACACAATAACTAGCGAAGGTTTTTCTTTTCTAAAAAAATTAAAAAAGATTTTAAAAAATCTAAGCTTTTTAGAACTTCTAAAAAAAATAGAGTGCCCTTTAAAATTGTATAGCTGAATTATTTGACTCAAGTAATTCCAATTACTAATTATACCGTGGATCCAAGATCTAAGAAAAAAAAAGTTTGATTGTTTATTTTCACATATTATAAACAAGCTAAAATATTTACTTACATTTGAGTTTCCAAAAATTAGAATTTTTTTACCTTGAATACTCGTCATATGATTTGCCAATCTTAGTGACAAAAAAATTATGTTAATTATTTTATTTATATTAAGAATTGTTTTATTATTTCGACGAGTAAACAAATAATCAGGTGTGATTTTTTTGTTATAATAGGAAGTTCGATGGGCGTTCAAATTTATAAAAAAAAACAATATTTTTTTATAGGAAATCATGACAAATTTTGATAAATAATACCTTTTGAATTATAAATAGAAAATCTATAAAGCATTATAATATTTTTTGACAATTCTTCAATAGCGTTTTTATTAAAGCTTTTTATAAGTACGGTCTTATTCATATTAAATGATTTTACAGAAATTGACGAAGGTATAAAAATAAAGAAAGAAAATGAGGTGTTAATAGAAATCTTCAAAAATATTTTATTTATAACAGAAATATTTAGTCCCAAGCCTTGAATTATAAACTTCACAGAATATGTTTTAGATGTTTTAATTCCTCTAAGTTTAATAAAATTATTAAAAACATTTTTATAAAATAGCTTAGCTGAATTAATAGATTCAATTTTGAATGGGACAATAGCAATAAAAGTATTCGAATTATTAACCATATAAAAAATATGTTTCGGATGCTTAATCTGAATACGAACCTTACTTGTAAGTATAAATACATTAAGATTTGTTGGGCTCTGCGTTGATATATGATCTGGCATGATCTTTATGACATCGCCTTTATATGAAAAACTGTAAATCATATTAATTTTATAAGATAGTAATTATAACAAAAGCAATTCCACCAGAGCGTATCTTTTTTATGATAGAATCTGAGCTCAAGTAAGAAAATTTGGATGAAAAAAACAAAGGGGTAATATTATTTTGTGAATAAATCCCAAACAAACGCTTATGTGAAAGATGCAATAGTTGACCAGCTTTTGAAAAAAAACTAATTTTTTTAATAATAGGATAACCGTTTTTAAATTTTAGCTTAATAAAGAGTCTATTGCCTGAAATATATACGTAGTCAATATAACCCAACATATATATAGAATTAAAGAAGTTCAAATGAGCTTTATGATACGAAACGCTAAAATATATACGTTTATTTATAATGTGTGAATTAACACTAGAAAACAATTTAGAATATGAAACAAAACTCAATGTTAAAATTAAAACTTTGGGTAGCTGGAAGGACTTGAACCTACAACGGTTGCTCCACAGACAAATGTATTAACCAATTATACAACAACTACCGTCAAAATAGGATGGAAGGTTTCGAACCTACGAGGATTAGCTCCAAAAACTAACGCTTTACCTGAATTAAGCTACATCCCAAATAAGTAGTATAGAGGAGGAAGGACTTGAACCTCCGATATTATAAAATATAATATTATTGTTTAGCAAACAACCACTTTAACCACTCAGACACTCCTCCAAATTAATAACTTTAGTAACCGATCTACCTCACCAAAAACGATATCTTGAGATCCAATAATTGTGACAATGTCAGCTAGTTTATGTCCTTTAGTTATAAAATCCAAACTTTGAAGGTGCGAAAAGCCTGGGGCTTTAATTTTACATCTATAAGGTTTATTTGAACCGTCAGACACAAGGTAAAGACCGAACTCTCCTTTAGGAGCTTCTGTCGACATAAAAACGCTACCACTAGGTACACAAAATCCATCTGAAAAATACTTAAAATGTTGAATAACGCTTTCTATAGAAGACTTAATGTGGAACCTGCTAGGATTTGTAAATTTAGAAAAAGATTTTACGGATCCCAAAGGAATCTTATTAATACACTGAAGAATAATATTAACGGATTCCCGCATTTCATATATACGAATAAGATATCTATCATAGCAATCACCATTTGAACCAACAGGAATTGAAAAATTCACATTATTATAAATTTCGTAATTAAAAACTTTACGCAAATCCCAAGGTATACCAGATCCTCGAAGCATAACACCACTAAACCCGAGGTCTATAGCGCATTTATTGGAAACCACACCTACATTAACCAATCTACCCTTCCAAATTTTATTTGATGTAAGTAGCTCTTCAATTTCGTCTAGGCGGTAAATAAAAGATATACAAAAAGTGTAAATATCATTAAGCAAGCCTAGCGGAATATCTTGAGAAACTCCGGAAGGGCGAATATATGAAGCATGTATACGTGCACCGGAAACGCGCTCATAAAATTCTAGTAGTTTTTCCCTTTCGTCAAATCCCCAAAAGTAAGGTGTTATAGCTCCCACGTCAAGTGCGTGACAACATACAAATAGAAGATGATTCAAAATACGTGTAATTTCGAGAAAAATAACTCGAATATATATTGCTCTAAGAGGCACTTTAATTCCACATAGATATTCAACAGCTATTGAATAAGTGTGCTCCTGAGCTATTATAGACACATAATCCAGTCGATCAAAATATGGTAGCGCTTGAGAATATGTCTTATATTCAATTAGCTTTTCAGTTCCTCTATGAAGTAGACCAATATGAGAATCAGCTTTTTTAACTGTTTCTCCATTTAGACTCAAGATCAAGCGAAGTACTCCATGAGCTGCTGGATGCTGAGGGCCAAAATTCAGAGAAAAAGCTTTAAGCTCATGATAATTTATAGAATGGCGTTTCATGTAAATATTTTTATTTTAAATTAGATAAAGCTAATAAGACTTGAAAGGTATAAGAGTTTATTCTTTTTTAGAACCGTATTTGGAACGAGAGTTTCGCCTTTTATTAACACCTGAGCAGTCGAATACACCCCTTACAACTTTAAAATAGATAGCTGGAAGATCCTTTACTCTTCCTCCTCGAATAAGAACAGATGAATGCTCTATTAGATTGTGTCCTTCACCTGGAATATAAACAGAAATGGTTTTTTTATTAGAAAGCAAAACGCGAGCTACTTTTCGAACAGCTGAGTTAGGTTTACGTGGGGATATGGTAAAAACTTTCAGGCATTGACCTTTTATAAAGGGTTTAAAATCTAGTGTACGGTTTTTTTGAGATGATGACTTCTTTGATCTAGGATTTCTAATTAGTTGATTAATTGTCATTAGTTAATGATTAGATTAATTAAGATTTTGTTATGTCTTCCCAATAATAATTAGGCAAGGTGTGTTTACCCTTACCATAAGCTTTTATCAATTCTTCACTAATAATTTTGTTATAGCTATTTTTTTTATTTGATTGTCTTTTCATACGGCTCAAACAACGAAAAGCTATAGCTAGACTTTGCTCAGCATTTAGAAGGAGATTAGATCGTTCTTTTGAAGACACTCTTGTCAAAGGAGACATGTTAAAAAGCGCCGTTATAACAATAAAGTTAGGATCTTTACGCTTCAATTTGTATAGCCTAAAAAGCAGTTCATAGAAAATCTTTGATGATTTTGAGTATTTACCATCCCTAAGAAAGGTCTTTATAAGCTTGCTAAAAATGTTAGTACGATAAATCATGGTAATTTTTATATCTAATTAGAGAAATTGAGGCTGATGATATACGAGAAATTTGATTATGCACTTGTTGAAATTTTGAAGCTTTTTGAAAAAAGCTTACCTTATTAAGAGTAAGATAAACAGACCCTACCATTGCTGTTAGTAGAATCACACCAGAAAGAAGTAGGTAGAAGAAATAATATGAATAAAGAATTTGGGAAAATGTATTTACATTATTAACAGAATCTATAATTTGAACGTAACTCAGTAGGTAAATCGTTGGAATAGCCTGATTGTAGGCTGGCCAGGTAAGCGTAATAAAAATTATATAAACAAAAGAAAGGAAACCACAAGAAAACAAAAAAACATAAAACAAATATGACGGTGAATCCAATTTTATATGCTTTTGTGTAAAATCAAATTGATTAAGGTTTAGTATTATAATTACAAACAAAAACAAGACTGAAATCGCACCAACATAAATAATAATAAAAAGAAACCCGAGAAAATCAGAACCTGACAAAATGAGCAGGCAAGACCCATTAAAAAAGCTGAGAATAAGAAAAAATGCCGAGTACACCGTATTATAGACTGAAATAACGAAAAAGCTTGAAATAATTATTGTTATAGAAAAGGTAATAAACAAAATAAATTCCATTTTTGTAAAAGTTAAATTAATTAAACTTCGGGATGATAGGAATTGAACCTATGACTTTTTACTCCCAAAATAAATACGCTACCACTACGTCACATCCCATTAAGCTATTAGCATAAGCAGACTTGAACTGCTGACAATTTGATTATCGATCAAACACTCTACCAACTAAGTTATATGCTAAAAAATAAGAAGAAAAAGTGCAT
>MDLB01000029.1 GCA_001730085.1 PVC group bacterium (ex Bugula neritina AB1) | reverse complement strand
TAGGGAATCCCCGTCCTTTGACTTTTTTCGTCAAACAATCCCAAATAGCTCTATCTAACATTTTCAACGTTTGATTAAGTGGTTGCGACGAAACCTCTTTTAAGAAATCATATTCTTCGCTTTTCTTCCAAAAATTATTTTTCCACCAGTCAAGTTCGTACCAGCTCAAAAGCTTTTGCTTGTTCTCCAGTCTTTCCTTTTGAATAGCAAGAGCTTTGTTCCAAACAAAACGATTACAACCAAGATTTTTCTTCAAAGTAATTTCTTGTTCTTTACTTTTTAATTTTAATTTAAATTTAAAACTCTTAACTTTTTTCATTCACACACTTTAACATAGGCTCTATGGAAAATTAAAAAATATATTAAAAACCAAATCTCTCCACATTTTTAATATCTGTGAAAAAGACTCTCATCCTCCACCTAAAGGAAGAGGTCTTCTCGGCTTGAAATGATAAAAAAACTTCCGATTTAATAAAACATTTGAGATTATTGAAAGGTTTCTATATAATATATGTATCTATCGTAGTTTAGTAAGGGCCTATAGCTCAGTTGGTTAGAGCAGCGGACTCATAATCCGTTGGTCCAAGGTTCGAGTCCTTGTAGGCCCAATATTTTCTACTAAAACGCTAAGACACCTGATGATGAATAAAAGTTTCAATATTCTAAAGAATTTATTTATGCATCAGGATTTTTTTCAAAACCCCAATAAGGCCTTATTTTATGGATTCACCCTCTATAGAAGCTCTTATTAAATCTTTTTCTAAAATGCCATTAATTGGCTCAAGAATGGCCGAACGATTAGCTCTCCACATCACAAAAATGAAAGAAGACGACCTCCAAACCTTTCTAAATGCTATCTCATCCGTTCGTCAAAATATTAAAAGATGTAAACAGTGCTATCATTTGTCCGAAAAGCCCCTTTGTCATTTTTGCTCTAATACAAAAAGAGATTCAAAGGTTGTTTGTGTTGTTGAAAGTAGTTCTGACCTCCTCTCTATTGAAAAAACAAAATTTTTTCAGGGCCTATACCATGTACTTGACGGAACAATTTCACCCTTAGATGGGATTGGACCATCTCATATAAACTTAGGTGCTCTTATGAATCGATTAAAAAACTCTGATGTGGAAGAAATCATTCTTGCAACTAACCCCACATCCAATGGAGAAGCTACAGCTACCTACATAACAAAGTCGATTAACTCTCTAAAGAAAAATATAGTCGTTTCTAGGATTGGCCTTGGGATCGCAATGGGCAGTGAACTTTCTTATGTTGACAAGTTCAGTCTAACTCGATCGCTACAGTTTCGAACCAAAAAATTGTAACCCTTTCTATTTTAAAATATGCTGTTAGGAAAATCCAAATGTTAAAATTATTTATAAAACTCTTTATTCTTTTCGTATTTTCTACTGAACAATTACTATCTTTGGCTGTTTTTTCTGAATTACAAAGCTCTTCCTTTCAAACAGATACAAATATATCAAACCAACCTCGAAAATTCTCAGAGAAAGCCGTTCCCCAGAGAGAAGTTGACTTAGAAGGCACTAAAGTGACATATAAATCTCCAGATACCTTAGAGGAAAGCCTTCCCTGCTTAGAAGTGGATGTAGAATTCACCCCAAGAATAGCTATCAAACAAGATTTTTCTCCACCTATTTTTGATTCACTACAACCCTTCTATGCGATAATCCTTTTTCTTAATGTTATGTTGTTAATGTACTTTGCAGATGCAGGCGGCTATCAAAAAGTTATAGCAGTCTTTTTCCCAGCGATCACTTTTTTTATTTTAATGAGCTGTGTATTTACTGTTATTAATATAATTAGGATATATAATTCGAATATTTCTTCTAAAAAAGCTTTTTTCCATAAGAAAGTTTTGTATCAAACTTTCTATCTGATAATAGCTCTAATCCAAGTCTCTTTGCTTTTAAGCTATTTCTTTACTCCAAACGTCGACTCAACTTTCATCTTCTCCGCATTTTTCACTCTGATGCTCGCGCATCTTGTTATCTTTTTTAAATTTAAAAGATACAATAAGTTGGAACAAATATCTATTGAACCTACTCATGAAAATGAATTCAATATATCTCTAGAACACCTATTTTTAAGACCTACTTCCTTCTTGATGCATGATCCCGAGTTTTTACCTCTACAGGCCAAATCTTTATCATCTAAAGCACCTTCATACTCATCAATTCATTCACTACCTCCCTCTTATGAGTCTATAGTTTTCTCGAAAAACACAACCCCTCAACTTCCATCTTATGACTCTATTTTCAAGGATCTTTCATCTGTAGATCAATCTTCTTAGTCAACATTAGGTCCTTTACAAAAGTCATAAATCATTAAAATTCAATTAATACCTAATTCTATATATTCATAATCAAGCTCAGACATGTCATAGAACTCCCTATGCATCCGTTCAACTCTTCAATCTCTTTACAAATAGGTCTCCTTAGAAACCCTTTTCTCATTCAAAGAGAAAGTTTCTTTGATATATCCTCAGGCATCAATTTTTTGTATCCAGAATAAGCAATTATGTCCATATCCCTGTTCAACAAATATCACTCGATTATCAAAGAGTTAAAGAAATACAAGAAAGTGCACTTAGGAAAATTAAAAAGAAAATTAAAAAATAAAAGAACCTATTTGAGAAAAGTATCTTTCTTCTAAAGATGTTTTGAATATAGACAAATCGTCTATTTAAAAAAATAATTATTATCAAACGTTCAGGCTCTTTTTTTTACAAAGACTAATGAAAGAATCTAAAAGCTTCTATCTCTTCTAAAAACAAAGATCTATATCCTAAATCTATCTTTAATCTCATTGCTGATAATCACCTCCAATCTATAAATGCCCTCTAGCTTTCATTGTAAATCAAAGAAAAGATAGCAGCTGCAAGAGTATATGTAAAAGCATCTCATGTGTAAGACTCTCTAATCTTTTCAAAAGCTATTAAGATTCTAAAAACCTTTTAATTTTAAGCTATTGACCTTATCTAATTTTTAATGTAGAATTGCAACAAATATGCTTTGGATAGTTGGTAGATTTCTACTGTTACGGAGTTATTGTGGAGCTTGCATTCGCTAGGATTTTACGATTCATAAATAGAATAAAATAAAATCTATCTTTCAATATGCGTATATATTTGCTATTTTTCAATTTAGTTTAGTTTATTTTTAAGTTTCTAAGATAAGGTAGGTGTTTTCGTGAAAATCAAAATAGACAAAAATGAGCATTTTTTTAATCTTTTGTGTATATCTATCTTCGTTTTCTTTTTCTCCTTTTTTTTAACGAAGTCTGTAGATCTTTTAGCTAATACCAACTTTGACTGTCATTCTAATGACGTACTTAGTCATGTTGAGAGCTGTCAAAACTTGGAAAACCCTCTTCTCGACGAAAATGGTGACCTTCTAGGTTGTCAACCAACAGAAACTCCGAAAATGGATTGGTTTCGTAAGATATTTCAGTTTGATATCCTTGGGCAACTGACACACACTAAGTTTAACTACACCGACTTAACTCCTCGTTATAGCCGAGAAGATTCTTGGATAGAATTTAAAACGACCTTTTGGTTAGATAAAGAAAGAACTTTTGCTCCCTATGTCAGTATTATCCCAAGTAGAACGAGTCATACGAGTGGTCTTTTTTGGTGGCAAAACTACAATGAAGTAAACACCGGTATACAGTGGTACCCTCTATACAAATTAACAGAAAGTCCTTGCAAATATATACGCTTTTTTGCTTATTATAGTAACAGAGAGTACTATTCCAAACCTCCGTCTGACACTATGCCAAAAGGCGATGATTTCCGCGTTGGTTTTGACTACTACTTTGATAATATTTTTGGATATAAATCCACAGCAATGGTTTTTAGAAATAAAGTCTTTTGGGCAAAAACTAACTTCGTCACTTTACCAAAAAATCAACCCTCCGATGACAAACCTGAAGATTTTAATTCCTTTATATGGGAAGGAGATTTTAAGTACGGCCCTATCAAACGGATGAAAAACTCTATTGTTTATCCTTACTTTACAACCTACTGGGTCTACTCTCCTGATCATGCACGTGTCTATGACAATTATATCCGTGTTGGAGGTGGTTTGCAGTTTTACCCATGGGGTAACTCTAAAATAAGTGACTCTGTTCACCCTTTAAAGAAAAATTTTGCTAAACATTTCTACCTCTACTCAGAGGCTATCTACAATGCCAAATGGCTAGGTGATGAACCTTCTGACGCTGTTAATGACACCGATATTCGTTTCGGTATCGGGATGTCAACATCTGGGTTTTTCCGCCAAAGATCAGACCAGAATTAATATAAATTTTATTTAAACCCACAAAAGCTTTCAATAAATACTTGTTTTTGTGGGTTTCTAATCATCCTCACTTTTACTCTGTTTAGAGACTCTTTCATTCTATGATATCCACTAAAAAACTAACTAGACATTTTCATTACTGTAAGGATTTTGATATATCGAATCGAAAGTATTTGAGAATTAGCTGATTGTTCCATAGCAAAAGGACGAAAATCAAAAAGCTTATAGCTTGCTTTGCAACGGTTACAATAGATCAACTTTTTTTGGCCACTGTATAAAAAAAGCTTTGTGCCATTTTTAAACAATGGCTTTCTCTTACAGCTCCATTAAAACTTCACGTAAAATTCTAAGATTTAAACGCGAGCCCTGCTCTCCTTTAATCTTCTTTTCAAAAAGATCCATAGACATCGAAGACGTTTGATAACTATCAATAGATACAATCAAGTCTCCTTCACGTAAACCAGCCATATCAGCTCGTCCATCTTTTTTTACAAAGTCCACAATAAAACCTCTATCAGAGGGCTTCGCTTTGGCATCTATAAAGGCCCAATCACTTTGGTAAAAACTTTTCTTACCTCGTAGAATAACGATTTTTCTATTTATTAAAATTTTCAAATTTTCGACAGACTTCTCTTGAAAAAAATCATATATATTTTGTTTTAATTTACCTTTAAGTGTTTGATCATTCACTTTTATAATAAGGTCGTTAGGTAAAAGATACGCATTCGAAGCTGGAGATTCGGGAAGAACTTCTCCAATTTTAAAATCAAAACCTTTTTTTTCTAGGGTTATGCCCCATGTATCTTTCAAGGAATCATGGCGAACTAGCTTATTTTTACCGCTCGAAGGAAAGTCTTTTGACCTACCTTTATTTTGTTTCTTTTTGAAATCCTCACGCCGGTGAAATAGAACCCCACGGACTTTAAGAATCGCATCCTTTATTTCAGACGATGATGGATTAACTTTTAAACCTTTTTCATAATAAACAAGTGCCTCTCGAAATCGGTCCTTCGAGAAAGCTTTATTCCCCATAGATAAAAAGACTTTTTCCTTTGCAAGATATATAACTTTTAATATGGAAGACCTTTTAAAGGTTCTAACTCCACTCGCTTCAGCTAAAATCACTCTATCCTCGTAAATTTCTCTAACTTTTCCTCTATAAACTTTTCCATTTTTTAAATGAACAGCATCAGAAAAAACACAAAGAGTAAAAAAGAAAAAAATTGATAAAAATTTGAAAAGAAATTGACCAAAACTAAAAAGATATTTCATCGGAACCCTTTATAAAAATCACAAACAATATTAAGAGACCTATATGGAACCTCTCATCCCAACAAACACTCTTTTCAGGATTTAAGAAAAAAGGTCTACATCTTTAAACTGAAACAAATGTCATCACAATAAATTTTTTAAACAAATAAAAATATAATCAAAATAAAAATAACATTTTTTATTAATTTAAAACAAAATTTTTAATAAAAATGATCATTCAAGATTTTTAAAAAATAACTCTAAAAATTTTTTAGGATTATTTTACAAAGTCTTAAGGATTTGACATCCTCACCTACCTAAAGGAAGGTGATTCCTAGATTTACTAAGCTATTTTCTTAGCAACTAGGGGTTCTTGCTTCATAGAAATTCCTAACGGATTTTCTCCACAAGCTAACAAGGCATGCCCTGCCTCTAAAATATTACGCCCCGCATTACGGTCGGCGTTTGCACTGTATCCGCAAGAGACACAGTGAAATCTTTCTTGTTTTTTTCGGTTTTCTTTATCTTCACATCCGCATTTGAAACACTTTCTAGATGTGTTTCGTGGGTCAACTTTTTGCAAAATTCCACCACGCCATTTTTGCTTATACGTAAGCAATTCTACAAATGTGTACCAATCTTGATCTAGAATAGATCTATTTAATCCTGATTTTTGCTTAACATTTTTACCAGGATTTTCGATGCTTCCTTTTGCACTTGTCGTCATATTTCTAACTTTCAAATCTTCTACAACTATTAATGCGTGGTTTTTGCTTAGTTTTGTCGATTAAAATTGTAAAAAATTGTAATGCTATACGTTAAGTCAAGCACAACTTCTTGAATAAAGGTCCTTTTGTTTACATAAATTATCGAACGCATTAGGAGTAAAATAATTTATTACAGAATGAGGGTAGTCCTCATTATATTTTTTAATAGCTCGTATAACCTCCGAAGAGGCAGAAAAACCATTGTCCCATTCATT
>MDLB01000028.1 GCA_001730085.1 PVC group bacterium (ex Bugula neritina AB1) | reverse complement strand
TTATACGAGCTATTAAAAAATATAATGAGGACTACCCTCACTCTGTAATATATTATTTTACTCCTAATGCGTTCGATAATTTATGTAAACAAAAGGACCTTTATTCAAGAAGTTGTGCTTGACTTAACGTATAGCACTACATTTTTTAAAATTTTGAGATAAAGAATATAGGATTTTTTGCTAACTTTATATCAGATAAAAAATAGGCTCTCTTTTCATTCTTTGATGCTATTGCAAAATAATAAACAAAAGTAATCATTATCAGTAGATTCACATAGCGAAAGAGAGAAAAGTGTGATTTGAAGAGAATTTCTTATAGTTCATGTGGGAAGGCCTTTTTATAGATTTTTTAAGAATTTAGGTGAATTGAGAGGTATATAGATATGAAGGACCTTTAGGATTTTGTCGGCGAGAAGTCTTTTTTAAGGGACGCTTTAAAGGGGGAGCGGTCTCTGGGTGCTTAGATCTTTGATGGTTAATTAGACCTTTTTTAGATTTAAAACCTCTTAGACAGAAATTACATTTGGAATAAGTAGGTGAGTGAGTTCTGGCATGATTTTTTAACTCTTGCTTAGTTAAGCAATCATGTTCACAAGTTTCACAAATAAATGACTTTTCTGTTTTTTCTGTACGAAGCAGAATCTCTTCAATGGTATTAGTTGAAGAATTAATGTTATTGGAGTGGATTGATCTTAGATGACTAGCTAAAGCATCTTTTCTATTAAAGAATCCGTCACAATATTCACAGGGGAAATAAGTCTTATCGGTGTGATTATTCAGATGTCTATTAAAGCTTTGTTTGTATTTGAAAAAAATTGAACATTTATCACATTTAAATATTCCATCACAATTTTTGATGTGCATATTAAAGAAATATCTGACATTGAAAACTTTGTTGCAAGTAGGGCAAGAATATGTTACACGTTGAGAAGATGAATCTGAATCTGGAGGAGTGTTTTTTTTTGAAGTGGAGTGTGTGGAAGTAGTGTTTACGGGTGAATTTGATAGATATTCTTCTGAAGGAGTAGATGGGGTAGGAAAAGGAAAATTTGTCGAAAAATCTATAAATTCGAACGGTTTAGGTGAGAAGGTAGGGGTTGTAATTCCTGAATTTGGACTAGTTGGGGTAGGAAAAGGAGGATTTGAATCTGTAGGTATAACTTGGAATGGTTTAGGTGAGGTTGGTCGGTTATCATTAGCTATTTCACTTAAGAGAGAGTCTAAAATGTTTTCATTTAAGAGAGAGTCTAAAATGGCGTTAATTTGTGTTGTTGAGTTAGCATAATCTTCGATTGGTGGGTTATTATTATTTAAACTAGAACTTTCTTCATCTGTGAAAAATTTTTCGAAAAAGTTGGGCTCTGTATTAGAGCTTGTTTCTTTTAAGAAAGAGCTTTCTATAGATAATGGTAAAACATTAGAAGAAATAAAAAAAAATAATATATTAAGAAAAATAATATTAAACATAATAAAGCAATCTGAATTTTTATAAAAAACGTGGGCTAAAAAATAAAATATATATATGTTTTATATATTGTATTATATTAAAATTAAAAAGTAAATATTTTATTTAAAAAAATATTATTTATAATATCGATTAGATTTTTATGAGATATCTTTTGAGGTTTTCACTTTGGATATATAGGTATACTTTGAGTGAATATTTAAAGGTCCTGAAGAATCTAAGGCTTGTCGCCGATGAATCATTTGAATATGGAGGTTTGTTCGTCTAAATTTATGATGAGTAGGTTTTAAATGTCTAGATGAGAAAGATTTTATTAGAAGAAAAGTTCTTAAGAGCTTTTTAAGGACTTAGGATGATTGAGATGATTGAGAGGTATATAGAGATGAAGAAACTTTTGGCAATAAAGGCCTTAGAGTTTTGTTGTGATTTAAACTAATGTTGTGTTCAGTATCGATATGTTTGTTGAAATCTTTTATAGATGAATATTTAATGTTACATATATAACATATAAATGTGACGCTTTCCTTTACTGCACTAGACATAATAGCTTCAATGTTCTCACCTGAAGAAGTGATTTCATCTGAGTGGAGATTGTTTAGATGAGCCTTTAAAGTATCTTTTCTCTGAAAGATTTTTGAACAATATTTACAGACGAAAGCCTCAGACATATTATTATTATGAGTATTCATATGTCTTTTAAGGGAATCAGGTCTTGAGAAATTTTTTTTGCAAATAGAGCAAGGATATCGATTGGTATGAGTTTTTATATGTTGAGTTAGATGATTTTTTTTATAAACTTTTTTGCGAATAGGGCAAGAATAGATTTTTTCATCTGAATTTAAAGCGGGGTTTTTTATAGATTGAGATTCAGCTCCAGGTAGTAAGCGAGGAAATTTGCTTTCTAGAGTAGATTTTGGCAATAAAGGAATTAGAGTTTTTTTGTGATCGAAACTAATATGGGAATTTAGAGTAGAGTCAGATTTAAATTTTTTTGAACAAAGGTGACATGTAAAAGTTTTTTTGTGTTTAGTATAGATATGTTTATTTAAGTCTTTTATAGATGAATAATTAATTTTACATATATAACATATAAATTTGAGGCTTTCCTTTACTGCACTAGACATAATAGCTTCAATGTTCTCACCTGAAGAAGTGATTTCATCTGAGTGGTGCTTTGTTAGATGAGCCTTTAAATTATGTTTTCTCTTAAAGATTTTTGAACAATATTTACAGACGAAAGCCTCAGAAATATTATCATTATTAGTATTAGTATCCATATGTCTTTTAAGGTCAGCATAGCTTGAGAAAACTTTTTTGCAAGTAGGGCAAGAATAGATTTTTTCACCTGAATTTAAAGCGGATTTTTTTATAGATTGAGATTTAGTGCCAGGTAGTAAGCGAGGACATTTGCTTTCTAGATTAGGTTCTGATTCTTTTCTTTTTAGGCTACTAGCTATTACCGCTATATGTTCGGGTTCTTGAATAGGGTTAGGACGTTGATTTGGCAAACGGATAGAAGGTTGAGAAGATGAAGGTGAATTTGGAGGAGTGTTTTTTTTTGAAGTGGAGTGTGTGGAAGTAGTGTTTACGGGTGAACTTTTTGATAATGGTGAAGGAGGTAAATTTGATAGATATTTTGATAGATATTCTTCTGAATGAGTAGATGGGGTAGGAAAAGGAGGATTTGAATCTGTAGATATAGCTTTGAACGGTATAGGTGAGAAGGTAAAGGTAGGGGTTGTAATTCCTGAATTTGGACTAGTTGGGGTAGGAGAAGGAGAATTTGAATCTGTAGGTATAACTTGGAACGGTTTAGATGAGGTTGGTCGGTTATCATTAGCTATTTTACTTGAGAGATAGTCTAAACTTTTGTCATTTAAGAGAGAGTCTAAAATGGCTTTAATTCGTGTTGATGAGTTATCATAATCTTCGTCATGAGGTGAGATTGGTGGGTTATAATTAGCTTCTTCAGTCTTTTTAGAGCTTGTTTCTCTTAAGAAAGAGCTTTCTATAGATAATGGTAAAACATTAGAAGAAATAAAAAAAAATAATATATTTAGAAAAATAATATTAAACATAATTAAGGAAATTTAAATTTTTATAAAAAAATGAAGCTAAAAAATAAACTATATATGATTTATATATTTTATTATATTAAAATAAAAAAGTAAATATTTTATTTTAATAATAATATAAATATTTCTATTATTATTTAGTTAAAAAATGGAGATTTGTTCGTCTAAATTTATGATGAGTAGGTTTTAAATGTCTAGATGAGAAAGATTTTATTAGAAGAAAAGTTCTTAAGAGCTTGTTAAGGACTTAGATGATTGAGAGGTATATAGAGATGAAGGACCTTGGAAAAACAGAATGGAAAGAATAAACAGTTAAAATGATATTTATTAATATTTTAAACATATATAAATTTTAATATGAGAAATAAATTTATTAAATTATTTTAATTATCAATATACATATATAATTTATGAGGAAATCTACTTTAATGGTTAGATTTAACCCTCCTCCTGCTTTTATTTTCCCTCCGTGCCCTATATTACTCAAATCTCGTTCTGTTTTAAAGATTGAAAGGCCTTAAGTGCTAACTCACGTGACCTTTTAAGATCAACAATAGGATAGGGATAAGTTGATCCAAGCTTAATATTCGCTCCTTTTAAAATAAGCTCTGGAGCTTCCCATGGGTTAAAAAGGTATTTATTGGGCAAAGAAGCAATCTCAGGTATATATTGACGAACATATTCACCATCGGGATCAAAATTCTGACCTTGTGTGACTGGATTAAAAATACGAAAATAAGGAGCGGCATCAGCACCACATCCAGCAATCCATTGCCAACTCGCACTATTATTAGCAATATCAGCATCAATAAGTGTGTCCCAAAACCAACGCTCCCCGTGATGCCAATGTAGCCTAAGGTTTTTTACTAAAAAAGAACCAACAATCATTCGAACCCGATTATGCATATAACCTGTTTGCCAAAGTTCACGCATACCAGCATCCACCATGGGTATACCCGTATTTCCTCTTTGCCATGCCTCTAAGTGATCTGAGTTTTCCCCCCATGGGAACATATCAAATTTCGACTGTAGATTTTTGCGTGGTAATTCGGGATTATGATAAATCTGACTATACGAAAATTCCCGCCAACCTAACTGACTACAAAAGTTTTGAATATGTTTATCATTACCAATACTTTTAACAGCATGCCATAGTTGATTAGGAGATATCTCTCCAAAATGTAGATAGGCTGATAAGGCGGAAACATAAGGCTTTGCAGGAAGATTACGCCCCTCTTTATAAAAAGAAAGTCCTTCATCAACAAAAGTTTCAAACCTTCTACGCGCACCTTCTTCACCAATATCCCAATGAGGCTCAAGTTTTTTATCCCATGGTATTTTGGGCAACAGCTCTAGTGCATCAATACCTAAGTGATTTTTATCATTAATATAGTTAACACTCTCAGGTTTTGGCAACGGAGCCCTAGGGGCTTCCGTATTAAAACAAGCTCTACGATAAAAGGGTGTGAAAACTTTATAAGGCGTTCCATCGTCTTTTTGAATATTCCAAGGCTCCCACAATAATGAGCCATTGTATGTATAAACCTTTACGCCCTGACTCTTGAGACGCTCCTTAATAAGAGTGTCACGGTGGATGCGCCATGGTTCATAACACCTGTTCCAATACACATCTTCAATATCAAAACGCTTAATAATATCATCTAAAATTGTTTGTGGATCACCTTGATATACTGAGAGATTATTACTCAATGACGCATTTAGTGCTTTTAATGAATAATGCAACCACCATCGACTTGCAGCGCCCATCAAGTGATTGCCAGCATTATCATCATCTAAAATATAGATAGAGAGAACAGCCTCATGATCTACCGCTTTTGTTAATGCTGGATTATCCGATAACCTTAAGTCTTGACGAAACCAGTTGATTGCTATCTTTTTGGTCATAGCGATGCCTTCCCTTAAATATTATTTTTAGTTTTCCACTCTTAACTAGTAGACACAAGTTTCAACTACCCTATTATCTCTATTCTGGGTAAATCTCTTTATTAAGTAAAAAAGCTATGTTTACAATAATAACTCATTGTCATTGCATAAAAAAGGCTTCCTTATCTGTTCTCGTTTCAGGATTTAAAAAGGAAGATTTTAAAGAGAGTTTTAGCAAAATATGGATTATCTTATAATCTTGGAGACAAGATTATAAATGGCGGAGGTTAGTATTACTCAATATAGCGCTCTCCAAACTGGGTAGGAAACATGAAATTCAATCTCACCTGGTTTAGGTATATTACACTGTTCGAGGGCAAAATTCTGCCCCTAAAATCAATCTTTACAACTAAGTTTTGGGCTCAGCATGTCCTTATAGTTACACTATTTGTAACTTTAGGGACATAGAGATGCCATACATAATGTGCCCAGCGACACCTTTAAATCACGAAAAACAACATTTTAGCACCGCCCGGAGCACATAGTTTCCACATTCAACTTTATTATCGAAATCTGATATAATCGATAATATCCAAAGCTGTTAATTCTAACGCCGGTGATAACTTTCATCCTTATTATTGATTTTAGGCATTTTCGATAATAATATAAGTTTATTTGTTGTATGCTTCTACAACGCTCTTGGCATCACGCTCAATGTCACCGTTATCGGAATTTATAGTGAAACTAGCCACCTCAGCGAACCAAGGATTACGTTCTTTTTGCAATCCATCCAGGAGCCCTGAATAATCATCAACTGGCAGTCTCGGTCTTTGACATCCTCACCTACCTAAAGGAAGGTGATTCCTAGATTTACTAAGCTATTTTTTTAGCAACTAGGGGTTCTTGCTTCATAGAAATTCCTAACGGATTTTCTCCACAAGCTAACAAGGCATGCCCTGCCTCTAAGATATTACGCCCCGCATTACGGTCAGCGTTTGCACTGTAGCC
>MDLB01000027.1 GCA_001730085.1 PVC group bacterium (ex Bugula neritina AB1) | reverse complement strand
GGCGGAGTTCGCTTAGCCCTAAGTCTGTTGTTTTTCGTACATAAAAGATTGTTCTCTTTCATAATTCTATAAATTCTAGCCATAGCAAAGCTTTCTTTATTCATATATTTCATATAAGCCCAAACTCTACGGTAGCCCCAATAAGGATGTTCAGACTTGATTAGGTCTATTTTTTTTAATAAAAAAACATCTCTAATCTTAACCTTATCCGACCTTTTTCTAGACCTTACCAATCGTTTTTTTTTAACTCCATTGTTAGCTCTCCTACTGTCTCTTTTAGACGACTCACCTCTTGTTTTAGAACCTCTTTTTCTCTATCAACTCCCCCATAGGAAAAAATTTTAGACCCTTCAGATAGCAGTCTATCTCTCCAATTATAATAGGTTTGTTGCGAAATCCCATATTGATTGCATAATTCCCCCAAGCTTACATTCCCCTTTATTCCCTCAAGTACTATTATTAACCGTTCTTTTGCTTTATATTTTTTCTTATTCATTTCCATTTCTCCTTATTATTATTATATCTTTTCTAAGGAAAAATATTCAAAAAGTTTTTTGCTTTCTTAACGTATAGCAGTATACTTTTTATTTTATTATATTTAATAAATATTTTTATTTGTATTAATTTTTTATTTTTAAATTGACTTATTTTTCATTTAAAATGTATAATATATAAATGTCATTCTATATTTTATTGTATATTTTAATTTTTTCAATATTTTTTATGCGTATTAAAAAATTCTATACTTTTATATTATCAAATTTTTTTTTAATTTCTCTTTTTACTAATACCTCTTCGGCTTTAGCTCCGCAACCTTTTATAAAGGATCAATTATCCTCTAAGGCAATCAATACAAATATTTTTCAAGTTGAAAAAAATGATCAAGAGATAGATATTAATAAAAAATCATTAAAATCTAAAAGAATTCTAATTCTATTGCTTTTTGTAGATATACTTTCTGTCATATCTTTTGCTTTTTGTACTTTTTGTATTTTTAATATAAACCTTTTTGTTTCAAGCCAATTTTTCTATGTATCAATTTTTATATGCATAACGAGTATGTGTGCTGGTTTTCTTCTCTTATTTTTATTTAAAAATGTCTTGATAAAAAAAGACTTAAGAGTCAAAACTTTAAAATTCATGGGACTCAAGTTGACAGTTAAAAGACGACATTTGATTTTTCTTATAAAAGCTTTCACTTGTTTGTCTTGTTTGGGAATGACGATTTTCTCTTTTGTTTCTTCTTCCTCATTTATAAACTTTACGTTATTAAAAATGTGGAAAGAGACATCCATTGCATTAAGCATTTTTATTTTTTTATTTTCTCTTGTTATGTTTCTCTTTTTTTATAAAAGCAGTAAGAATGATTTTTCAAAAACCTCAAAAGATACACCGTCAAAACTTTCTTTACATTTACCGAAGAATTTAGCCTCGATAGACGAAACTCTTAAGAATGCCGAAGTGTTAGAAAAAAATCTAAAAAGTCTACAATCTTATTTGCTGGGTGATAATGCTTCTTCCATAAAGATACGGCGTGGTGATAAAAAAAGATTAAGATCATTACAAAAAGAGATACAAGTCCCCGATCTGTATAGAGAGAAAGATATACTTGTTCATGTCTCAGAGATATATGTAGCCTTAATTGGAGTTTTATATATTGAATTACCTAAAATTATTTTATCAAATCAAGATATGGTAGAAGCTTTGATCCAGATAGATAATATTTTATCAGACCATGGGAATAGAGTTACGGTTGAAGGTGATCGAGTAGTAGGGCTGAATGTATTATCGGGTCTATCTTCACAGGAATGGAACACCCTTTTAGAAAATTTAAAAGATTTTCAAAAGAAAGCTGTTTTAATACAGAGTTTTTATTCTGACCAAGTTTTACCCCCCCAGTACATCTATGATCTTAATTTTTCAATAAGGTCAATAGAAAAACTTATAAGATCCATGAATTTTATTCAAGAAATATACAGATTAAAGATAAAAAAAACTTTAGAAGTATTTAATGCGTTGCCTCGTTCTCTCAAACAAAAGGTTGTTAGCGTAAACCGTGTATCTTGCAAAAAGATAAACACATTTTATGAAAGTCTTTTAGTCCCAGAGAAAGAAGTCTCTTTGGGATTATTAAAAATGAAAACTTTTTTTTGGAAAATGGGTTATTTTTTTAGAAAATCATTTGCCAAAAAATCACCTAAATATTCTATAAGGTATGGTAGACACACAAAAATCAAAGATGTTTACTATACTTTAGAAGATCTTTCACATAGTATAGGAGAAGTAAAAAAAAGTTTAACTTTTTCTCCATCTATTATAGAGTTATCTTCAAAGGAAAGGGCTTATTTAAAAAAGTTCCAAACTGATTTCGATAATGAAGATATTTTATGTGCTTCAAATTATGTTTGTATTTATATAGATAATCTTTTTAATTTTTTAAAGACTAATGATGTTTTTGATAAAGATATAAAAGATTATTTTTATAGTATTAAAAGGACTATTGATATTACTAAAGATAATCGACCTAGAAGAATGTATGAATTATCTTATGATAACTTTGTTATGATTTTCAAAAAAATGAAAATTTTTCAAAGAAAGCTTCTTGTGGAAAAAAAGTTTGTTTCCGCTGTAAACAAAGATCGGTTAAATCTTATTCACGAGGCACTTGCTGATGTGGATTGGATTTTAGAACACCTCACAGATCTTATACAAAGATTAGAGAAACTTAGTGAAATATCTCAAAAAAAATCTCAAGATATCTTTCGTATTATAAAAAAATTTCCTGAAAGGGTTCATAAGAAACATAAAGAAAACATCGAATTTATTGAAAATTTTATTTTAAATGGGCTTGATAGTTATGCCTGATTCGAGTAATAAATATTTTGTTTTTTTTTAGTAGATTTTTTTAAATGACAGGTCTATGTATTGACAAAAATCACGAACTTGACTAATGTAGATTCAGCAGTCATTTTAGGGTTGTAGAGTGTCAATATGAAAAAGATAGCTATTATTGGAGCAGGAATATCGGGTTTATCTCTTGCTCACTTGTTAAAAGACCATGCAGAAATGACATTTTTTGAAAAGTCACGAGGGGTTAGTGGTCGAATGTCAACCCGTTATGCAGAGCCTTATTTTTTTGATCATGGGGCACAATACTTTACTGTTCGAACCCAAACTTTTCAAAGCTTTATAGAGCCGCTTATAGAGAGAGGCTTGATCCGGTCTTGGACTCCACGTTATGTAAAGTTTGATGGGGAAAAAATCGTAGAATTTACAAAGTGGACGAATAAATTTCCTCATTATGTTGGTGTTCCAAGAATGAATCAAATCGTGCAATATTTGTCAGAAGGTTTTAATATTTTTACGCATACAAAGATTAAGGATCTTAAACGTAACGATAAATGGCAGTTGCTTAATGATAAAGGTAAACTTTATGATGATTTTGACTGGGTTATATCTACGATACCTTCACCACAAGCAGTGGATTTGTTCCCGAAATTTTTCAAATATTATGTGGATATCAAAAAGATAAAAATGCGACCATGTTTTTCTGTTATGCTTGGTTTTAAAAATAGCGTGTCATTGGGTTTTGAGGCGGCTCATCTAATTAACTCTGATTTAAGTTGGATAGCTGTTAATAGTCACAAGCCGGGGAGGAATAATAACTATACATTATTGATACATTCCTCTCATGAATATGCAGAAAAATATCTAGAGAGTGATCGTGAAGATGTTTTGAATCACTTGCTGAATATTTCCTCCCGAATCACAAAATATGATATGCATTTAGCTGAGCATAAAGCTCTTCATGCGTGGCATTATGCGAATAGTGAAACAGGAGTAGATGAGGATTTTTTTATAGATCAGGAATCTCACTTAGGGATATGTGCAGACTGGTGCATGGGGTCTAGAGTTGAAGGGGCGTTCACTTCTGCTTTTTATCTCTCTAATAAATTAAAAAAAGAACTGTGTTGACGCACTTTAAAGTTAGTCTTATTGTTTAGAAAAAGAGGGTTATCATGATTACGGTCTTTTATGATAAAAAGTGTGGGATATGCTCGAAAGAAATCAATCATTATCGAAAAATTGCTCCGGAGGGTATTTTTGATTGGAAAGACATAATATCTTCTACAGATGAGATAGAAAAAGAAGGGCTTAAACTTATTGATGTTTTAAAAATATTTCATGTTAAAGATACGGGTGGTCATTGGCACAAAGGTGTAGATGGATTCCTATTGATATGGAAAAATTTGGACAGGTGGAGATATCTAGGAAAGCTTGTTTGTCTTCCGATTTTTTATCAATTAGCCTGTTTTGCCTATGCTATTTTTGCTAGATGGAGATTTAAGAGATTAGACCATTGTAAGGTTGTTGCTGAGGAATAAATTTTAATTATAAAGGGATTATTGTTGACTTTCGCATCATATTGATGGGTTTGATTTACTTTGTAAGTAAGAGAGGGTACTAATTGGGAGGGTATTATGAGATCGATAGGAAAAAATGCACAAACTTTTTACCAAAAAATATATGACTTATGCTATAAAACATTCATTGTGTATAAAAAAATCTCGATGAAATGCTTCATTTTTTTATCAATATTGATTATGTCAGGGCTAGTGGTAGAGAAAATAATGAGTGATGTTGAAAAGCCGGATTATGATATTCTCTCTTCGGAAGGGAATATCGAAATAAGAGCTTATAAACCTTTAGTTATTGCAGAAGTTCTTGTGAAAGGACAAAGAAAGGAATCTATCAGTGAGGGTTTTCGCTTGCTCGCGGATTATATTTTTGGGAATAATGAATCAAATAAAAAGATATCTATGACGGCGCCTGTTGAACAAACAAGGCAGAAAAATATAAAGGAAGAGGAGATTTGGAAGGTTAACTTTGTTATGCCTAGGAGGTATACGATAGAAACGCTCCCTAAACCTATGAATCCTCGTGTAAAATTTAAAGAAGTTCCCTTTGGAACATATGTTGTTATAAGGTTTTCTGGGATTAATGACTACGAAAACTTAGACAAACATCAAAAGTATTTAGAAAGTTATATTCAAGAGAAAGGTCTTTTGGTCTCAGATTTTCCAAAGTATGCTTTTTATGATCCTCCTTGGACCGACCCTTCCATACGTCGTAACGAAATAATATTTAAAGTTGAGTGAGGGCAATTTATCATTTCAAGCCGAGAAGACCTCTTCCTTTAGGTGGAGGATGAGAGTCTTTTTCACAGATATTAAAAATGTGGAGAGCTTTGGTTTTTAATATATTTTTTAATTTTCCATAGAGCCTATGTTAAAGTGTGTGAATGAAAAAAGTTAAGAGTTTTAAATTTAAATTAAAATTAAAAAGTAAAGAACAAGAAATTACTTTGAAGAAAAATCTTGGTTGTAATCGTTTTGTTTGGAACAAAGCTCTTGCTATTCAAAAGGAAAGACTGGAGAACAAGCAAAAGCTTTTGAGCTGGTACGAACTTGACTGGTGGAAAAATAATTTTTGGAAGAAAAGCGAAGAATATGATTTCTTAAAAGAGGTTTCGTCGCAACCACTTAATCAAACGTTGCAAATGTTAGATAGAGCTATTTGGGATTGTTTGACGAAAAAAGTCAAAGGACGGGGATTCCCTAGATTCAAACATAAAAAATCAGACTCAGGATTTAGATACCCTGTAGGTGTCAAAATAAAAAACAAACAAGTATTTCTTCCTAAAATAGGCTGGGTGCATTTTTTCAAGAGCCAAGAAGTAATAGGTACTCCCAAAAATGCCACTGTGACTTATTATGCAGGTGATTGGTTCGTTTCTATTCAGACGGAGATTGAG
>MDLB01000026.1 GCA_001730085.1 PVC group bacterium (ex Bugula neritina AB1) | reverse complement strand
AATATCTCTTGAACCTGAGAAAATCGAAAAAAATATAAGAGTAGAGTTGAAAGATCTAGATGAAGTTGATCTTGATGGACAAACAGGAGCCGTTCAGACTACGTATAGTGCTTCTGCAAATAAAAACAGCATCAAAGAAGGATTCTTCTTTTTAGAAGAAGTGGGAGAGCCTACACTTGGTAAAGTCAAGGTTATTAAGGTGGTTTTTTCAGGAGACGAGTTAAGTGTTGATGATGAAAAAATTGGATTAGTTGAGACGAGAGATTTTCAAAGCAATCAATATGTTGAGGGGGTCGAAATCGCTTTAGATATTGATTCTGAGCATGCCGGAAGAACGGTTAACAGTATAAATGATGTTAGCTACAGATATGATTTAACGACTAAGATGTTAATGATATGGAAGGATGATGAAAGTTTATTTCTCAATAGCGAAGTGAAAAATATCTTAGAAGGTATTAATATTCGTAATGTCAGCGAAACGGTAAATCAGGGAGAAAGGTTTGCGACATTCTCATATATAGATGAAGAAGGGTTCGAGGGAGAAACTTCTGTTGCGAAGATAGTTTTTCAGACAACGGAAGTCAACCTTTTAGAGGTCGAGGATAACCATTCACAGGTTAATGTTTTGGGGCTTAGTTCCGATGTTGATGGGATATACACTTTGGTCGAAGATTCTTCCAGCTTGATCTTAACAGGAGATTTTGACCCTAACGATCCTAATATGAATAATAGTATCGATACAACGAAGCCGGTTTACTCTTATACAAACCCAGAGACTAATGATGAGTGGTATTTATGGGCAAGACAAACGAGTGGATATCATTTGTCAAAACTTGATGATACATCCATTTGGTACTGGGAGTCCATACTCCCTGATCAAGCATTCGTCGATAATCCAGTAGATGTGGGGAGTTGGAAAAGAGCAGAGGGGCAGGCTAGTCCTATGGTTGGGATAGGCTCTGTAGATGAGAATGGGGTCGAGATGATGCACCTGGATTCATCGAAACAAGTTGAATATACGTTCTCTTTTGATAAAGCTGTCTCAGGCTTGGATTCTTCAGGAATAGAGTTACTTGATAGTAATGGAGACAAGATAGATAAAAGACATTGGTTGATCGAAAACTTTCAAACAGATGACAATGGATTTTCTTGGACATTTGATGTGTCAGCACCAACAGGAAGTCAAGGAATCGATAGGACGGGGATCTCTTTACAAATCAACACAAACTCTTTTCAAGATGAATATGGCAATTGGAACGAAAATGTTTTTCAAGGAGGAGATATTCAGTTTTTTGATACATCGAAGCCTGTTTTTCAGAAAAACACAGTACAAGTTGCTGTTCAAGAAAACACAGCTGAATCAACGGTTATATATGATTTTGATGCACGTGATGATGAGAACCTTCAAAATGATGAAGGCATTGAGTATAGCTTAGAAGTGCTTGAGGATGAGGCTGATTTTATTATTGATAGTAGCACTGGAGAGTTGAGGTTTAAAGAAAGTCCAGACCATGAAATAAAAGATACATATAAAGTGATTGTGAACGCCGAGAGTAGTGAGGAACTTTCTGAGACAAAAACTTTGACTATTGATGTTTTGAATACTGTTGAGGATCCAGAGATAGTGAATGGGGCAAATCACGAAGTTGAGGTTTCAGAAGTGATAGAGGGGGGCGTTTCTTTTTATAATACAGATGCAAGCTATGAAGGTAAAAATAATGAAGATATCTCTTATACATTAGAGGGTACAGATAAAGATTTTTTTAATATTGATCTGAACACAGGAGAGATATCTTTTAAAAATACACCAGACTTTGAAACAAGATCCTCGGATTATTCTTTAGAGATTGTTGCGCAAGGTGCAATGGGAGGAGAGTCGAGACAGAATTTGACAGTAAAGCTCAAAGATGTAGATGAGGTTGATCTTAGTTCGTCAGATGTTGGAGTTCAAGATGAGAGTATTTCCTATATTAGTGATTTTAATATAGCCGGAGGGAGTTCATTTGTTGAAGATTTAGAGTCATCAACGGTGAATGATATCCTTTCGATTAGAGCTGTTTTATCTGGAGAAAAGGAAGGTGATAATCTCGTTTTAGATACTGAGATAGATTTATCAAGTGATCTTAGTCAATCAGGAGTCACCCTTGGAGGTGTTTCGGGGATTGACTACTCTTACTCTACTGCTGAAAAAATGTTGATAATTTCTAAAAATACAGGGGACCCCTTCCTCTCCTCGGAAGTCAAAAGTGTTATAGAATCCATAGCTTTAAAAAATAATGAACCTTCGGTAGAAAATGGAGAAAGAAAGCTAACAATAACATATATTGATATAGATGGCGATGAGGGTGACGAAGCAATCGCGACAATAGACTTTTATGGGGGAGATGTTCTTTTTGAGAATGTGGAAGATAATCAGACTGATTATGTTGTGCACGGATTTGGGGATGATATTGATGGGGACTATTCCTTGCTTAGTGCAAGTGAAGTTGAAAGCTTGACACTTACGGGCGATTTTGACCCAAGTTTTTTTAATGAGAACAACGGTATTGATAAAAACAGACCTATTTATAAACATACGAATACGATAGGTGATAATTGGTATCTGTGGGGAAGAGAAAATGCAGGGTATTACCTTTCTCGGATGGATGATACGAGTGAATGGTTTTGGGAGTCAATCAACATAGGAGAAATATATGCGGCTTCTCCTCAAGGCGTAGAAACTTGGAATGATTTTTATGGTGACGCAACGCTCTCACCAGATATTTTGTCTAAAGAAATGATAAGAGCCTATGTCAGTGAAAAAGTGACTAATGGAGAAATCATTTATACGGTAAGGTTTGATCAACCTGTTGGGAATACCTTAGAACTTTCAGAGATTCAATGGATTGATCAGAATGATAACCTCGTTGATATGACGAATTGGCAAGTTGATGCTCCAGTGACGACAGATGGAGGGGAAACATGGGATATCGCGATCACGCCTCCTGATGCAGCGACAGAGACTTTAGACTTCTTAGCTTTACGGTTAAAAATTTTGGCAGGGGCGGTGGAAGACAGCTTGTATGGAAGGTTAAACGCAGAACTTATACAAGATTTTTCCACACAAGTTTTTGATACAACAGGACCTGTTTTACAAGAGGGAGAAGAATATGAAGTAAGTGTTTTTGAGAATGCTGATATTGATCAGATTGTTTATAACACAGAAGTTTATGAACCTGGAGAGAGTCAAGAAGACTGGGGCGTTTCGTTCTCTTTGAGTGGGAGTGACGCAGAAGCGTTTAATATAGATCAATATACAGGAGAGATTCGCTTAAAAAATAGTGCCGATTTTGAATCCCAAAGATCTTATGAGGTAGAAATCCTTGTGACGGATACACAAGGTGAGTCTGCGACACAAACACTTGAAGTTAGTGTTATTAATCAAGATGATGAAGGGCCTGTTTTTCTTTCGAGCGATGATCTTTTTACAGTGAGAGAAAACTATTCGATAGATAAAGTTATTCATAACTTCCAATCCTCAGATAGCCATCAGAGTTATGATGAAGATATTACTTACCGTTTGGACAGTGAATCTCAAAAATACTTAGAGTTAGATACCGACCTTGGGTATATATGGTTGAAAGAAGTTCCTGATTATGAAGTGCGAAGGGAATATCCCTTTACTCTTTTTGTTGAAGATGGGGAAGGGAATGAAGTATCTAAAAGCTGTACGTTGGAGGTTCTTAATGTTTTAGAGACGAATAATGACACGTCTTTCCTTTATTCAGAAGATTTGGATAATGGAGATGGCGTTAAAGATGATCGATTGGTGATTGAGTTTGAAGATGAAGTAGACGTAAGTCTTGTCACATTGGATGATTTTGATATGAGTGGTACAGATACTTTTGGGACGGAGGCGAATGGAGCGTGGATAGAGAGTGTCGATGAAAAAAATGGGTATGCGAAGACCTTTAAAATTCACCTAGGGTCCGATGTCTCGCTTACTCAAGGGAGCTCCATTAGTATTGATAATAGTAAGCTTAGTCTTGATACGGGAGAAACCTTTCTCGAGATTATTGAGTTTAATATACCAGACATGGAGGCTCCTGGCTTAGAGAGAGCGGGACTAAGGGTTATCGATGCTGATTCTAATGGTATGTACAATGCAGGAGATTCGATAGTTTTTATTTTTTCGGAGTTAGTTAAGGTAGAGTCTCTAAGTGTAGAGGATATTTTGATTGATTTGACGGAGATTGATGGCTCGACACTTTCTCCTTTGGGGGAGATAGACTTGGCAGGAAGCAAGTATTCAAGTACTTTTGAAATTGTTTTGGGGAGTAGTTTGCAATTCCAAAGTGGTGATATTTTGAATGTTACAAAACAAAGTATTCTTGATATGGATGATAATCGTCCAGTTTTTGACCTTGAGGTGTCATTGCCAAACCCTAATCTCCCGGCCTTAGCGATGCAAGATTCTGTTTTTTCCGTAGATGTAGATGGAGATGGGGTAAAAGATAATCAATTGATTGTAACTTTTTCGGTCCCAGTAGAGGTATCGCCTTTACTTCTTTCAAGATGGAGAAACTTAGATGGTGGGAGTTGGGGGACAGGAGCAACGATCACTCCTCTTAGCCCTAATAATGGATACGCTGCATCTTTTCAAATTGATTTTGCAGATAACCATACGGTTGAGTCGGGAGATGAAATAAAGATAGCAAGGAGTAGGGTGAAAAACGACTCAGGAGATGCAGCTGAAGAGGATATTTATTTTAAAATCCCAGATATTGAAGCGCCTTGGAGTCCAAAAGTTACAAGTTCCAAAGTTTCTTCTAGCCAAACCCCTACTATTTTTGGTTTTGCGGAAGAAAATACGTTTATTCAGGTACACTTTTCATTTGACTCGCAAAACTATGAATACTCGGTGGCTTCTAATGCTCAAGGATTCTGGGAAGTGGACTTAGGAGTTGAGGATAGCAATGGGATTATACCTACACTAGAAGATGGAGATTCTTTTGATTACGAAGCCTGGGTGGTAGACTTGAATGGGAATGAATCGGATAGGATGACAAAAGGCTTGAGTGTCGACTTAACAAAACCTGAGTATCAGAGAAATGCCTTTGATCCTGAGAATAAAACATTGACTTTTTATTTTGATGAAGAGGTGAGAGTTTCTGAAGGTGTGGATTTAAAGGAAAGAACCTCTGTAAGATATGGAGATGGTGAGTACCTTGCAGCCTCTGATATAAGTGAGGTTGCTATAAATCCAGATGAGCCGACAGAGTTAAAGGTTTCTTTTGTGGATAGTGTCGTTTTGTCTAGAAACTTTAAAGTGGACGTAGAAGTTTCTTCGATAGAGAACCTAGCGGGGTTAAGTTTGGATGAACTGTCGGAAATAGATATTATAACAACAGCTCCTGTTTTAACAAGAGCAGAGCTTCGGATAAACCAAGCAGATAAAATCTTAATCACAGAAAATACTATCAATGTTGTTGATACGAATACCTCTGATGAAGATATTACAATAACCCTTGCGGAGATTGATGGGGGGGGATTCCTTTTGGATGATGCGACCGCTGTTACGACTTTTACTAAAGAAGATATAGTCTCTGGTCGGATATCTTTTCAGCATGATGGTAGTGAAAATGCGCCTAGTTTTAAAGTTGGAATGAGCGATGGAGACAGCACGGTTGCTCCAGAAACCGAAGCCGAAGTTCGTTTTGGAAG
>MDLB01000025.1 GCA_001730085.1 PVC group bacterium (ex Bugula neritina AB1) | reverse complement strand
TTTGATTGCCATCATAGATCTTTACAGCCGATTTGTCGTGGGATGGTCTTTATCCAATTCTATGGAAGCTCAGTGGTGCAAAGCGTGTCTTGAATCGGCAATAGAGCGGTATGGAAAACCTGAGATTCTCAATACCGATCAAGGTTCTCAGTTCACCAGTGAGATCTTTACTCAGTTTGTTCTCAGCCAGGGAATTAAGCTCAGTATGGATGGTAAAGGCAGGGCTACGGACAACGCATTTATTGAAAGATTATGGAGAAGTGTCAAATATGAACATGTCTATCTCAGGCCTCATGAAGATGGGAAAATGCTATATGATGGACTGGATGAATATTTTCACACCTACAATTTCAAAAGAAGGCATCAGAATATTGACGATCAATTTCCCGCTTGTTTATTTCTTGATCGCAAAGAGCATGAAATTGCCAAAGTAGCTTGAGCAGATTGATCACGTTCTTTACACCATTAGCTGTCTAATCTTTTGGGTACAGTTCCTTCCACCTTTTTGTTATCCTGTATTACCTCGTATAAAAAGGGCTGGAATTGGTATATGGTTTCTCCCTTAGAACTAAGAAATCTTTTGAGGGTGATAATCTCAACTGGAAAACGGAAACGATTGATAAGAACTGTTCCAAGCTCTTCCCCTATTTCATCTATTATCAACAAGGCATTAAAGGAATCCTTTTTGTGAATGATGGATTCCAACAGGTAATCAACATTTTGATAGCCATTCTTCTTAGCAAAGTCTTCATGTTTTTTCCATTCATTAGGTTGTTTTGCCAAGGTACCTTTGACTATATTCTTAACCTTTTATATGAATTTATTATTGTAATTTTAAATACCCTTCGTTACACAACTCTAATATTGTTTTTATTCCGCCAGATTCAGTTCTAACTGCTAATCCAAAAATCTCATCAATTGGGGTAATATAGGAAAGCGGAGGATTTTCATCTTCGCTAGTAAAATCTATACCCGTAGAATTAACCCCAATCAATAAACCATCTTTGTTAAAAACTGGCCCGCCACTAGCACCACTCATGATATGCATATCTGTACGGTAGCATGCTCCAGGTAACAAAGTTTTATCTCTCCCATTAGGGTGAGCTTCTGTGATCACTCCATCAAACCAATCAAGTTTAAATTCCCCAATTTGCTGATCATCAATTTTTTCAATATTCGAGAGAGGGTATGCACCTGTTTTAATTGGATCACTAACTAAAATCTTTGAAGCCGACATAATAAAATATGGATTCTCGACTCTTGCTTTACTTTCAATGTTAACTGGATGGCCTAATAAACCAAAAGCAATATCAGCCTTTTTGTCAATACTAAAATTTTCCTTTGTAAAGTGTCTAACCAAAGGGTTTCCATTAATATCTAAATGGACAGCTATAAGTGGGTCAACTAAGCTTCCATCTTTCTCAAGCAATACATGAGCAGCCGTAACAAAACCGCCATAGGGGTGAATAAATGATCCTGTAGCAAGAAACTTAAAACCATCTGTTTCATTGCCTGTCAAAAAAGGGAATATTGCTTCCATCGCATTTTCTGATTGCCCCGATATATTTGAGACTGAATATTTTTTCGACATCTAATAAAATGTTAAATCCTATTCTTTCTAAATCCTTATTGTTTCAGACGCCTAAAAAGAATATCAAAATGATTAAGCAAGAAGTTTTACTCTTATCCTAAGAGTATTGCCACAATATGTCTAATAGTTAAAATAAATCTAATTTGGATTTTCCTTGGCACCTTTTGACCTATTTTCATCTTTATGAACAATACCCAAATTAGATTTTTTATCTTCACCACCGATGGCCAATGGGGTTATGTGATCAACTTCTATATCATCACCTAGAAATACTGGAGCACCGCTAATAGAACTGATATTTCCTTGAGCCTTTATGAAATCGAGCTTTTCTTTTTCATTTAACTTAGTGCGCCGTTCATTCTTCGAATATTTGCTTTTAAAAGCATTTAATATTTTTTGGAATTTCATTAGACCCAAATTATTTTCCCAATCTTCTTCAGGGATATTTTTAATGAAATAGAATGCATCTTTTAATTCTTTTTTCATATCTAATCTATGGTATTTTACCATTTCGAAATTAATTGCTCCAAGAAACAACCACATGAAATAAAAATCTTGAATAGTTCTTCTAAAATACCTGTTGTCCTTGCCAGCCTTAAAAATTTCATTAAGCTCGCTTTTTAGATAGAGATTTAATTCGTCTGAAGGCTTATCCTGATCTAAGAGAACATATTTTAGTTTTTTTACGAAAGACCTAGCACCTTTTATCGCAGTAAAAAACAACTTCTTCTTTTCTTCCTCTTCATTTAATTCTTGCATCAAACTGCTTATTCTAGCCTTATTCCTAATTCTTGCATTTATCCTATCTGTTTTTTGATATATATCTATAGATTTTTTCCCATCAGATGAATTTGCTAGATACTCTAAAAATGAAATAGTTGTTAGAAGTTCTTCGTTTTCCATTCTATCTCTATCAGTAGCCTTTTTTATCTGCTTAACAAAAAACCAAGAGTCCAACTTCTTCTTTAAATCCTTTAGACATTGGATTATCTCTATATCTGCCCAAGAATTCCACATCTCAAAAGAATGTTCTCTAATGGGATAGGGTTTATCATTTAATCTGATAAATAAATCAATTGGGTTAAAATTGGGGTTTGGGTTTTCGTCTATTTCAACCACATACAATTGAAAATCATAGATTTTGTCCTGCAAACTTCCATTTAAGTTTTCGAATTTTTCACCTGTCAACTCTTTCAGAATACGTAGCTTTCTTAGTGAAAATTTATGATTCTTCGAGAAAGAAGTCTTCTCTTTTTCATTAATATATGTTGAACCAATGAAACCAAGAATCGTTAATAACCTTTGTTGCCCATCTATTACTTCATGGACTCCATTTGAATGTTTATACACAAAAATTGGAGGGAGAGTTATACCTAGTAAAATACTTTCAATAATAGATGAAGCCTTCTTTGGGTTAATTACTTCTTTTCTTTGATAAGAAGGACGAACCATGAATTTTCTTCGATTCATCATTCTAACAATATCATCAATTGAGTTTCTTGATGGTTCAGGTTTGTTTAATCTTAATGATTCTAACTCTGATAACTTAGTAACTGCATCTTCAGGCCTCTTTACTTGAGTAATCCTTTTTCGCGCAGATTCATCTGCATTAATGTAAACATTCATATCTACATTAAATTCTTCCTGAAGAAAAATGGCTGTGGCTGAAAACCTAGCCATAACTTCTTTGGAAAAAGCAAAATCTCTTGCATCATATTCATCTATATTCTTATCAATATATCTAGCAATTTTAACTATCAAGTCGGAATTCAACTCATATTTCACTTCTTCAAGGTCTAACACTCCTAACCCCCAGAGAAAGCACTCTAACGCTAATCGATGTATTCTTAGGCTATTTACATTAGAATATTTTTTCACGGAATGAATAAATCTAGCCTTTTCGGAAAAGGAATTTATTATTGCGAAGTGATTATCAATATTAGAATCGGAGAAGTGGCCATACAATTTTGCAAGAATATCTGTTCGACCAGTTCCTCTGGAAAAATAATTTATTGGGAAGCTTGGTAAAACCAAAAATCGACGTATAAATGATAAAATATTTTCTATTGGTGGGTCCTGAGAATCTTTTTTCAGTTGTTTAAAAAAGGTTTGATAGACAAGTATTTTAAGAGAATGGTTTTCTTCAAAAAAAGCTTTAAATGAATTTGTCAACTCATCATTATCGTAAACTGCGTTATCTATCTCAAACTTTTTTAATGGTGTTATTCCTGAATTGTATCTTGAGAAAATTTCCTTTTTGACTTGATCCTCCAAGTATTTATCAAGTGGTGGCTCATTTACAAGTTGGAATTCAATAATCCTTAATTTTGCATCAAGGAAACTTTCAATGATATCGTTTTCCGATCTAGCTAAACTATCCCAACTACTACCCTTCAACTGTTTCAGGGAATTTAATCCCCTTTTTGTAAGAGAAAATGAATTATTTATGAACCTTAAAATAGTTTCAAACCTTTGTCTTCCATCGATTACTTCTACCTCCTCATTATTATTAAAAAAAATCAAAGGGGGAATTTCCGTACCTAGTAATATACTCTCTATAAAATAACTAGCTTTGTTATTATCCCATACATAATTCCTTTGGTAGTATGGTTTAAAGTTTATCTTATTTCTTGATCGTGGACTATATAGACTATCTATTGATTTAGAATAAGTTTCTACCTTTAGGTGTTCCTTAAATATTTTCTCAAATACTTTTTGACGATCCATATTCATTTATATTAAAAAAATACATGTTCTCTTTGATACTATAGTTATATATCCTTCCGAATATTGAACTATCAGTATATTCATAAACTTTCTTTAGTTTAATAGACTTATACAATCTAAAATCTAGCCTTTTAAGTCTGTATGTCTCATACAATAGTTTGAAGCTACTTTGTAAGAATTGCGATTTGCAAATAACTCAATTTTGCTATTGCATTTCAAGACTTCCAAACTGTTCCCCATAGTGTACCCCACAAAAACAAGAAACCCCGTAAGTCATTAACTTACAGGGCTTTATATCTTCTTCTTGTGGTGCGGGCCAGAATCGAACTGGCGACACCAGGATTTTCAGTCCTGTGCTCTACCAACTGAGCTACCGCACCGACCGCTCAATATTAGAGTGGTGCAAATGTAGTATATGTCTGGGGTTTTATCCAAATAAAAGTGAGAAAAGTTCGGGTGTGTTGGGGTTTGGACGTGTTGGGGTTGGTCTTTGCGTAGGCGAATGATCGTGATCATCGCCTCATAGATGCAAGAAAAAACGTTCGGTTGTGTTGGGGTTTGGACGTGTTGGCGTAGGTCTTTGCGTAGGCGAATGATCGTGATCATCGCCTCGTAGATGCAAGAAAAAACCTGCGGGTGTGTTGATGTTGGTCTTTCCGTAGGCGAATGATCGTGATCATCGCCTCATAGATGCAAGAAAAAACCTGCGGGTGTGTTGGGGTTGATCTTTCGTAGGCGAATGATCGTGATCATCGCCTCGTAGATGCAAGTCAGAACTTGCAGATGTGTTGGGGTTGGTTTTTGCAGATCAAACACCCACACGATACACTTCCTTCTCCATTCTTAAACCCGTTTATTTGTAGCCGCAAAAACAAACCCTACTTTTGAAGTATTATGCATGCATACCATTTGCATTGTTATGCATTGCAGACAAATTTCTTGGATTTGCAGGATATCGCATATATTTTGAGGGAACATTAAACCACCCATGGTACAGAGCATCATTTTTCTACTACTCCTCGTTGCCGGATTTGGATTTTTTGGCTGGCAACTGAAACAAATTATCAACAACATCAAGTTGGGGAGACCTGAAGATCGATCTGATCGCCCCG
>MDLB01000024.1:2901-5467 GCA_001730085.1 PVC group bacterium (ex Bugula neritina AB1) | reverse complement strand
GCAAAAGTTTTAGAGGAGTGGCAACCTAGAGGACACAGTGCGGATGGTGACATTTTACAAGACTTGAATTCACTAAGACAAAAGAGTCGGGATTTAAATCGTAATAACTCGTATGCTTGCGGAATAACCAATACGTTCACGTTCAATACTATAGGTTCAGGCATCAAGCTTCAGAGTCGTTTGAACCATGAAAAGCTTGGTTTAACCAAAGAAGAGTCTTTAAAAATTCAAGAAGATATAGAACTTGAGTGGGAAAAGTGGTCAAAAGATTGTGATATAGCAGGACGTTTAGACTTCACTGAAATCCAAACTCAATGTGTACGCCAAATACTAGAAAACGGTGACGTTTTCATTTTGATTCACAGAAACAAATCAACTGCTAAAAGCAAAGCCTCTATCAAACTTCAAATCATAGAGGCGGATAGAGTTTGCAATCCACTAGGAAAAGAATCAGATCCGAATATGCGTGGAGGCATAGAGATTGGCAAGAATGGTGAGCCGCTTAATTATTATGTCAGGAACACGTATCCAGATGATACATTTCTCCATCCTAAACCAGATGAGTTCACAAAGATTCCAGCTTTTGACAAGAGTGGAAACCGAAATATCATACATCTTTTCGTTCAAGACAGACCAGGCCAAAACCGTGGAGTACCTCTTTTCACTCCTGTTTTGAATCTTTTCAAGATTCTAGATGGTTTCATTGAGAGTGAGTTGATCTCAGCAAAGGTTGCATCATGTTTCTCAGTTTTTATTAAAAAAGAGGACTCCTACGGCGCGGCAATGAGTAATTCTGATTTAGTCGGTGACCAGAGGTTGCAGAAATTGGAGCCGGGACGTGTTGAATATCTAAATGAGGGTGAAGAGATTAGTGGTTTTGCGGGCATGAATCGCCCTTCAAATGCATTTGCACCATTCGTTGAAAGCATTTTGAGGTCGATTTCTGCGGGCGTAGGCTTAAGTTACGAGTTAGTAAGCCAAGACTATAGCAAGAGCAATTATAGCTCTAGTAGAAGTTCGATTTTAGAAAGTAGGAAGCGAATACAATCCTACCAAAGATTCATTTCCTCTAAATTATGCCAAGAAATTTTCAAGAGTGTTATTGAGATTGCTTATCTTAATAAAAATTTAGATTTAAATGATTTCTACACAAAGAAAGAAGATTGGCTCACAACTACTTGGGTTCCTAACGGTTGGAAGTGGATAGATCCAAAAAAATCTGCGGAGGCAGCAGTACTCTCGATCAACAATGGAATATCTTCTCTTGCTGAAGTTTGTGCTTCTCGTGGTGTTTCGTGGGAAGAAGTTCTAGAGCAACAAGCTAAAGAGAAGAAGAAAAGAGAAGATTTAGGACTTTCATCTGTTATGGCTACTGAAAAAACTTTTGATGATGAAGATGATGCAACAAATGAAGAGGAAGAGACTTCAAATGAATAATAATTGGTTTGAAATTAAGAACAAGGCCGATGTAACGGAAATAGCCATCTATGATGAAATTGGTCACTTTGGCATTACGGCTAAGCAATTCATCGATGAGTTTTCAAAGATAGAGTCTAAAAACATCAATATCTCTTTGAATTCACCTGGCGGATCTGTATTTGATGGCGTTGCGATTCACAACGTCTTGAAGAAAAGTGAGGCAAATATTGTTATTCACATCGATGGTTTGGCGGCTTCTATAGCTTCGATAATTGCTATAGCAGGTGATGAGGTTCACATGGCAAAGAACGCTCTCTTCATGATTCATAATCCTTATGTTGGGATAAACGGTGAGGCTTCAAGCTTGCGAAAGATGGCTGATAATTTAGACAAAATTAAAGAAACTCTTATGAGTAGTTATGAAGAGAAAACAGGTCTAGATCGAGGTCTTTTAAGCGAGATGATGGATGAGGAAACTTGGTTTACAGCAGACGAGGCAAAAGAAAACAAATTTGTCGATTTTGTAGAAAAAGAAAAAAAGATTGCGGCATTTTTCGACGCCGAAAAGTACGGCTTTAAAAATTCTAAGATTTACGATGTGCAAAAGGAGGAAAAGAGGTTGAAAAAAGAAGAAATTGAAGAAAAGAAAATTGAAGAAAAAGCACCATTGCTAGACAAAGCCTTGGTTAGAGAAATTCTAAATGAGGAAATACAGAGAATCAGAGATGTTTTTTCAGAGGTCAAAGATTTTGACATGCTTGAAGATGCGATGGGTTTGATTTCTTCTGGTGCGACCAAGCAAGAGGCAAATTTAGCTTTAAGAGAGTTGAAAGTAAAAAAAATGGAATCGACCCATGAAGTTGCGGTTTCCAACTCAAATGAAAACTCTTTGACCGAGGAAGAAAAGTTCAATCAAAGTGAAGAATTGAAAAATGAGTTCCATTCTTACAGGATCTACCAAGGATACATGAAAGCTAAAGAGAATAACTTAGTGAAAGGAGAGATCTAATGGCACTTACAGTTGACACGCCTGTGGTACAGGTTTTAGGAAACAAGGAGCAGTATCCAGTATTAGCTGATGAGGTGATTTTTGAAGGCTCGATGGTTAGTGCGTCTACTACGGGCTATGCTAAAAATCTCGCAGGAG
>MDLB01000024.1:0-2763 GCA_001730085.1 PVC group bacterium (ex Bugula neritina AB1) | reverse complement strand
TGACGAATCCGTCCAAGTTTTAACTGGGGTTTACTCTTTAGAGGTGGGTTTTTCTGGAGCAGTGATTACTGACGTTGGGAGCGAAATATATGCGTCTGACAACAACACACTAACAAAAACCAGCAGTGGAAACACATTGGTAGGAAAAATTGTGAGATATGTAAATGCTAACACTGTTGTTGTTAGATTTTCCACTATTTAAGTCTAAGAGAGGGTAAAAAAAATGAGCTTATCAACAATGGGAAGTAGAGAGATTATCGGCTTAACGTATCACGCGTTGTCGGAGCAAAAAGTAAATGTTGCGGTTTCTCAATTAACAATGCCGTTTCTTTCAAATCAAGAAATAGAAACATATAAATGGATTTCGAGTTCTCCGATGCTTAGAGAGTGGGTTGGAGGCAGAAATGCGAAGAGTTTTACGTCTCAAGGTATCGATTTAAAATCAAAGCTCTTTGAGTCCACATTAGCAATAGATATAGATGACTTAAGACGTGAAAAGAGCGGTCAGTTGGAATTAAGAATAACTCAACACGCCTCTTCTTCGTTTCGTCACTGGAATAAGCTCGTCTCCCAGCTAATACAACAGGGCGAGACGAAAATTTGCTACGACGGGAGTTACTTTTTTGATACAGACCATCAAGAAGGAGACTCTGGTCTTCAGAGCAACTCTATCTCAGTGGATATTTCTAGCTTACCTATTTCTGGTAGTCCAGGATCTACGACTTCACCAGCAACAGAGCAAGCAGAAGGAGCAATCCTTAAAGGTATAGAACAAATCATGGGATTCAAGAACGACGTAGGTGAACCCATCAATGATGATACCGATGGAAGTTTCTTGGTCGTTTGTCCTTTGAATTTGTATAGATCTTGCGTGACAGCCACCACATCACCAGTTGTTGATAGTGGAAAAACAAATCCAATTGTCACAAGTGGTTTAAACATCCAGGTTTTCCCAGACAAAAGACTAAGTTGGACTGACAAATTCGCAATTTTTAAGACTGACAGTGTTGTTAAGCCATTTTTGAGACAGTTCGAAATATCCGAAATGCCTCAGATTAGCTACATTGGTGCAGGCTCTGAAGAGGAGTTCAAGAATCGCAGACATTTGTTGGGACTTTCTTCTATTAGAAATGTTGGTTATGCGCTTTGGCAAAATGCTTGCTTAGTAACACTATCTTAGGAGTTGCCACATGTATTTAAAAATAATATCTAAACTTGACGGCTTTAGAAGAGCTGGTATTGCTCATTCTTTGGAAGAGAAAGTGTATGAGAAAAAACGCTTTACTAAAGAGCAGATCGAAAAACTAAAAGCAGAGCCTATGTTAATCGTTAGAGAAGTGCGAAACAAGCAGAATGAAGATGTTGTAGTGAAAGAAGAAAAAGCACCTGCAATGAAAGAAGAAAAAGAACCTGTAGAAAAAAACAAGTGACATTGTGACATTTTCTAGTGAAGTTTTTTTCAATGAAGATGAGTTTGCCGAAAAGGTAACCTTCGTTCCTAGTGACGGCTCTGCCCAAAAAGAAGTGCTTGTGATTGTCGAAAGAGATTTAATCCAGGAGGAAAACCAGGGTGAAAGTGTCTTTCGACGATATCAAGTTTTACTTCAAGAGTCAGAGGTGCAGACATTAGAAGTGGCTAAAGACAAGTTTTTGATCCCAATTTTAAAGGGTTATGCGAGTTCCGAAGAATGGATTGTTTCATACATAGAAAGCTTGGAGCATGGGGTTTGGACTTTTTTTGTGGAGCGTTGACAAGTGGGTTTGATTTTTAAGTTAGATACAAAAAAAATCGACAAGATGTTTTTCACTTTGAGCGAAAGAGTTCCTAGTGTTTTGCATGATGGCTTGGATCATGCGTCAAGAAGTTTTGTGAAAAGATTCTTGACTGATCGATTCCCTAGTTCAAACTTGAAGGCCAAAAAAGGTTCTAGGCTTGCAAAAAGCTTTCAAAGAAGAGTAAGTACAAAAAATGGAAATCCATATTTCGTTGTCTCATCTAGCAAACCATCGGCGTACATTCTCGAAAAAGGCGGTGTTATCAGGGGGAATCAGTATTTGACAATACCTCTTGAATCTTCGAAAACAAAATCAGGCGCGACAAAAGCACGGTTTAGAGTTCCTAGAGGAAAATCCGCACGAGATTTAAAAGGTGACTTCATTGTTCACAAAAGTAGCAAAGGGAATCTCCTTTTATCAAAAATAAAGGGCAAGAAAAAAAAGAAAATTGAGCCTGTTTTTGTTTTGAAAAGAAGAGTAGTTCATCGACCGAGACTAGGATTTTTTAAAACTTTTATGGATCACAAACCGAGAATTGTATCAATTATGGAAAAAACTTTGCAAAAATCCATAAAGGAGTTAAGTGAACGTGGTTATTAGAGAGCTTATTTTGCAACATCTTTTTACTAGTTTGAGTGGTATTGAGCCACCAGTTTACACAAATACGATTAGCAACGTTCAAAGATTTAAGCAATCTGGAAACACAGTTGTAGAAACACCAGCTATTTTGATTTCCACTGAATCGGAAAACAAAATCCCATTAGATTTTCAAAACCTAATAGCGTGCAACCTAAGAGTAACAATCGATTTGAGAGTTAGGCAAACGGATGACACCCCCATAGATCAAGTTTTATCTTCTTTGCTTGGAGATATAGAAAAAGCAGTCATGAGCGATCGGACTCAGGGTGGGAATTGCATTGACACAAAGATTTTAGGTAATACAACTTTCAATCCAGCAGAAGGTCAACCATTTTCGGGGCTTCTAAT
>MDLB01000023.1 GCA_001730085.1 PVC group bacterium (ex Bugula neritina AB1) | reverse complement strand
CAACGTTTGATTAAGTGGTTGCGACGAAACCTCTTTTAAGAAATCATATTCTTCGCTTTTCTTCCAAAAATTATTTTTCCACCAGTCAAGTTCGTACCAGCTCAAAAGCTTTTGCTTGTTCTCCAGTCTTTCATTTTGAATTGCAAGAGCTTTGTTCCAAACAAAACGATTACAACCAAGATTTTTCTTCAAAGTAATTTCTTGTTCTTTACTTTTTAATTTTAATTTAAATTTAAAACTCTTAACTTTTTTCATTCACACACTTTAACATAGGCTCTATGGAAAATTAAAAAATATATTAAAAACCAAAGCTCTCCACATTTTTAATATCTGTGAAAAAGCCTCTCATCCTCAACCTAAAGTGAAGAGGTCTTCTCGGCTTGAAATGATAAATCAAAAAAATTCAAAGGAATTTTCTGTTATTAATAAAAACATTTTTTATTAATAACTCCTGCTTCAAGGAGAGTTAAAATAAAGGCTCTAAACAGGTTTAAAGTCTGGAAGATTAACCCTCACTGCCATTGCAAAGGCCTTGCTTAAAAAAAAAACAAGCTTTTAACTTGTAATGAATCATTATAACATAATACATATTAATATTCATCTATTTTAATAAATTTTATATCTTTTAAAAAAACAAAGATTTAAACATTTTTCAAAATTTCCCATGACCTTTACTAAATAATAAGATTTATAATTATTTCTTTCTTGAAAAAGCTATGAGAGATACGATACACTCATGTGTATGATTAAATATTTATTAAACCGGTGGATTTTTGATAAAAACTTTGCGTCTTTATCCGAAAAGCGTAAGTATGCGGGCTATTGCGAAGGTTTTTTTAGTATAAGCATAAATTTACTCATGTTTGCGTTAAAGTTTATCTTTGGCTTAACTCTACACAGCCATGCCCTTATTGCCGATGCTTTTCACTCTTTATCAGACTGCTCTTCATCTCTCGTTGCGATCATAGGTCTCAAAGCTTCAAACAAACCTCCTGATAAAGAACACCCTTTCGGACACGGACGTGTTGAGTTTATCTGCACACTTATCATCTCTGGATTCTTATTACTCGTTGGCTACGAAATTTTAAAATCTTCTTTTCACGGATTTTTCGCTAAAGATTCACACCCCATATCTATGGGTATCTATTTTTTTGTTTTCTTAACCATTTTAGCTAATGAATTTCTAGCACGTATTTCCTTTACCCTTTCAGCTATCACAGGTTCACGTGTTTTCGACGTTGAGGGCCATCATCATCGCTCCGACGCTTTGTCCTCCATACTCGTTTTACTATCTCTGTTTCTTAAGCAATTCGGACTCGATATCATTGACCCTTTTATAGGTGCAGGGTTGTCCCTTTGGATCATGTGGATAGCCTTCTCCTCTGCAAAAAAGTCAATAAGCCCCCTGATTGGAGAAGCCCCCTGTGAAAAGGATCTTGATAAAATTGTAGAAACCATAGCTTCCATCCCTCAAATATACAATGTTCACGATATCATTTATCATAATTACGGAAACACTCTTTTACTTTCTATTCATATAGAACTTTCTGAAAAACTAACATTTGTAGAATCTCATGACATATGTGAAAAAGTTGAAAAAAACGTGTCCGAAATATTACATGCAACTGTTGTCGTTCATTCAGACCCTGTGAACCCAGAAAACCCTATTTATCAAATATTAAAAGAAGAAATATCAATGATTCTCAAAAACGACAAAGAGATACTTTCGTTTTATGGGTTGCGCATAATCGAATATAAAAACAAAAAAAGTGAAGCTATTTTCAATATTTATCTTAGAGAAAAAGATAGCCAACGGAATCAAGAAATCAAGCAAAACTTTCTAAAAAAACTACAGAAAAAACACCCTTCGATCCATTTTAGTATACATGTATCTCCTCCGTGGGCCTATGTTTCAAAAAGAAGTATCGACGAAATACGCAAAGATATTACTCCGTCCTCTTAACTAAAAAACTCTTTAAAATCTTTGGACTCAAAATCGCTGGCAAGATTATCGGTTTCGCCTTTTCCTCTGGAGGATAGTAAACATAAAGAGGCACACCAATGTGACCGAGTTTCTCTAAAGCTTTTGTTATTTTAGGGTTCTTCTTTGTCCAGTCAGCTCTCATCAAAAGTATATTATTCTTTTTAAAAAGATTACGAACACTCACACGTGAAAGGGTCGTTCGTTTATTAACCTGACACGTTAAACACCATGCAGCCGTAAAGTCAACAAAAACGGGTCTACCCTTTTGTTGTGTCTCTATGATTTTTTCTTGATCAAAATTCTCCCACACCACATCATATTTATTAAGCTTAATCTCATTCAGGATCCAAAAACTTGAAAGTATAACGATTGAGCATGCCAATAAAAATGAAGCCGATTTTTTGTTTTTACTATGTATCCAAAAGCCCAAAGATATGATCAACATCGCCCACAGGATTTTATGTGAACAATCAGGTACTTGAAGGTTTAAAACCCATATCAACCACAAACATGTTCCTATTAAAAAAAATCCCATCAATTCTTTTAGTGCGATCATCCACCCTCCTGGCTTCGGTATACATTTGAGCCATTTCTCATTAAATGAAAGTAGAACATAAGGAAAAGCTAACCCTACTCCTAGTGCCGTAAAAATAATAAATGCAAGATAAATGGGTTGTGTCAAAGCAAACCCTAAAGCTACCCCCATAAAAGGTGCTGTGCATGGTGTGGCAACCAACGTCACTAATATTCCACTAAAAAAGGACTCTAAAAACAAGGTTTTTCCCTCGATAAATCTAAAAAGACTTCCTCCGTTAAAAGCAAAGTTTATCTCAAAAATTCCAAACATATTGAGCGCAAAAACGAAAAAAAGAACTGTCAATAGGAAAACAAAGGTCGGCGATTGAAGTTGAAACCCCCATCCTAACTGCTGCCCCCCTGCTCTAAGTAAAATAAGAAAAAGAGTTAAAACCCAAAAAGAAGCTAACACTCCCGCCATAAAAACAAGCCCATGCTTCCAAACCTCCACCGAATCATTGGCTGCGTGTTGAACAAATTTCATCACCTTTAAAGAAAGGACAGGTAAGACACATGGCATCAAATTCAAAATGAGTCCACCCAAAAAGGCAAATAAAACCGCTAAGAAAAAGGTCCCTTTTTTTTCAGAAACTGTTTCTTCTTTTGGCAAAACTTCTTTTTCATTTTTCACAGTATCTTTATACTTTTGATTTATCAAAGAGTTTGCACTCACCATGATCTCGCTTTCAAATGAGGCTTGACCAGGGATACAAATTTCCTTACAAGCTAGCCACTGAACCTTTGCTTTAATAGGAAAAGTTTTGTTAACTGGCCATGTTTTTGGAATTTTTAAACGTGAAACAAGATAAACCTGACCTTTATAGCCATAACTCACAATACCACTTGTATCAAAAGTAATGGCAGGAGGCCACTCAATATCAGAAACTTCAGTATTCGCAGGCAACGTCCATATGATTTCACTTGGAGCTCCTGCTTCACCAGGGTCTTTTGCGTAGGTATGCCATCCCTCATCCATTTTCAAGCCAATCGCAACAGTCACTGTCTCTCCAGGAGAAGCTTGAATATGAGAAGAAATCATCTCCGCTTGGACATTTTGAGCAAAAAGCACTTTTTCCCCAAAAATCGGTAAAAAGAAAAAGAAGAACGTTAAAAAATACTTATAAAAAGAGACCGTAAAGCCGCCTCCAAAGATCATGAAAGCCTCCTTATCTCTTCGATCCTATCTTTCACAGGAGGATGACTGTATTCAAAAAAGACTTTCCAAGGATGTGGTGTCAAATTAGATAAGTTATTCACGGTAAGTTTTTTTAGCGCCGAAATCATAGATTCAGGATTTTTATATGTTTCAATGGAGTATCTATCAGCTTCATATTCATTTTTACGAGAAAAAATACTTGAAAAAATACTCATAAAAAATTGAAAAGGACTTATCACGAAACTAAAAACCACAAGACCCAAATAAACAGAAACTTCAGAAAGACCTAAGGCGTCAAAGAAAGGTTTGTATTGAACACATAGAGATAACCCCCACAAGTAAAGCCCCATTGTCAAAAGAGAAATCCCCATTCCCTTTAAGATATGTCCCTTTTTAAAATGCCCCATTTCATGAGCTAAAACGGCCATCAACTCCTCTGTCGTCAACTGCTCAATAAGCGTATCAAATAAAACAATTCTACGATACTTCCCTATCCCTGTGAAAAAGGCATTGCTTTTGGATGATCTTTTAGAACCATCCATAGTAAAAACTCCTTTTAAAGCAAAGCCATGCTCTTTGGCATAGGCGTCAATCGCCGTCTTTAAAGGTCCTTCCTTCAAAGGTGTGAACTTGTTAAATAAGGGCATAATGACCGCTGGCGCCACAAACATTAAAAAGGTTTGATATATTGAAACAATCGCCCAAACATATACCCAAGCATTCGAAGGGTATTTTCCTAAAAGCCACAAAGTCAAGGTTAAAAGAGGAAGTCCTAAAAAAGCTGTTAAGATAATCCCTTTAAAAAAATCCAAAATAAATGTCTTTAAGGACATCTTATTGAATCCAAATTTTTGCTCTATAACAAACGTATGGTACAAAGAGAAAGGAACATCTAAAATCATTTTCGCCAATAATAAAAGAGACAAGTAGAATAGCCCTGTTAAAGTTGAAGAAAGCTCAAACCCTCGAACAAAACCATCTAAAAGATCTAAACTATCGCTATATAAAACAGCAAATGTTACGCCTAAAAAAAAGGTTCTTTTTATCCAAAAAAACCTTTCCCCATCTTTTAAATACAGTTGAGACTTTTTATACTTTTCCAACTCATATGTTTCTTTAAACTCTTCGGGAACCTCGGTCTGAATCGCTCGAATATTCATTTGATCCAATAAGGTTTTAAAAATATAATGAATAAAAATAAAACCAACCATGATAAAGGTATAAATATTCAAGAAGCACCTGCCTTTCTTAACAAGATTAAAGTATCAGAACAATCTTAAATTAGGATTATTTTTAATTAAAAACCCGTTTTTTCAATAAGCTCCTTAGGCCTTATTGACATCCTCACCTACCTAAAGGAAGGTGATTCCTAGATTTACTAAGCTATTTTTTTAGCAACTAGGGGTTCTTGCTTCATAGAAATTCCTAACGGATTTTCTCCACAAGCTAACAAGGCATGCCCTGCCTCTAAGATATTACGCCCCGCATTACGGTCAGCGTTTGCACTGTAGCC
>MDLB01000022.1 GCA_001730085.1 PVC group bacterium (ex Bugula neritina AB1) | reverse complement strand
CCGAAGAAGCTTTCAAATCCATCGGCGAAAATTCTGAGTCGCCTCGTATTTTGCATGTCGCAACGCACGGTTTCTTCTTCCCCGATCCCCGTAGTTCGAGCGGAGCCGAGGTGCTGTGTAAAAAACCAAAAAGTTCATTGAAAAATAGTTAGTTTTATGCTACAAAGAAGGTTACTCTTCGAGTAATCATTCAGAGTAGGCAGAATTAGTATTCTGCCTACAATTTTTGACTACGGTATCAATTTTGATAATTGGGGTCATAAGCTATATTTTTAGTAAAAAGGGTATAAATCAATAATAGTAATTTTCTTTGAACGGCGACACAAGCCTTCATTTTTATGGCGGTTCTTTCGAGGACTCTTTCATAAAGATTTTTAAATTGAGGTTCATACTTCCGGGCAGATAAAGCCGGAAAATGCAAAGCTCTTCTTATAAATCGGTTGCCCTTTTTTGAAATTCTTTGTTTTCCTCTGACCGAAGAGCCAGACTGGTTTTCAACCACATCATAACCGGCATAAGAAGTCAATTGAGCTCTCGAAGTAAATAATTCGAATCCATTGGTTTCTGCAATAATGGTGGCAACAGTGATAAAACCGAGTCCTTTGACTTTGCAAACTTTATCAATTCGTTCAGATAATTCAGGGTCTTTTTTGACTGCTTTTTTCAATTCTGTTTCGACTTGCATCAACTGCTTTTTAATTAATTTGAGTCGAATGGTCATTCTTTTAATAACTGAGTTGTTGGGTTCGAAAGAATGATTAAGGGCATGTAATTTATTCATCAACGCAACTTTTTCTTCCGTCAACGCAATCCTATCACGTGATAACTGCTTGATTGTAAACAATTTAGGGCTAGGAGGTTGCCATGCTTTTAAATCCCTTTCAAGTCCCATAATTCCCAAAATCTTGGCATCCACACTGTCTGTTTTGGTTTTAATATTATAAGACTTCGCAAACGATTTTGATTTATTGGGTAAGACCACACTGATATGATAATCGGTTTTGTCTTTTAAAAAATGGACCAGTTGTTCGTAGTAAACACCGGTGGCTTCTAAGGTGATCCGAACCAGAACATCAGTCGAACTGCGTTTGTCAACCCATTTCAAAAATTCTCGAAAAGCGGTTAGCGTATTTTTGAACCTACGAGTACCTTTGATGACCTGCTTGAAATCTTCATATTGATGATAATAGCAAATCTTAAAATCATCTTTGGAAATATCGAGCCCTACATTTTGCTTAACTACTTTGCGTTTGTTCATTTTAACATGGTAATAAGATGAATGAAAATTGGTTCTTTTACGTCTATTCTCGCTTTCTTATTCAAGCTGCTGCCAACACGGACGGCGCTTTAAGTGCTGTTCAGACTCTAAAAACCTTCCCGAAACAAGGCCTTCTCTCGGCTTCTACATACGCACTTTTTTGCGTTGTTTTGAACGATAGAACTCTTGTCTCGACGTAAGCGACAAACTAACTATTTCAATGAACTTTTAAGCTTTTGCGAACATACGAGAACGAAAGAGCGGAGACATGACCAAATGTTTTCGCTCTTTTGTTTAGCTAAATTCAAAATAGGAATTTTTTCAAATTCTTTGGTCTTTGAATTGTAAGCGTCCGAGCAACGCCATATTTTTCTGACAAATGGGTTGCCCTACCTTTGTGCCAAAAAGATGGTTAGACAAAAATGGAGTAAAGAAAAGATGGAAGTTCTGATATCTCGGTTCGATGGAGGAGAAAAGACACTGAAAGAATTTTGCCGAGAAGAAGGCATCAGCAAAAGTACGTTTGAATATTGGCGTCGCAAGTTACGCGCAAAACCATCGGTGTCGTCCGGTTTTCAGCAAATCTTGCCTGCGTCAAACTTGTCGAGGCAAGGTCGAGAACAAATACGCCTCTCTTTATCCAAGGGGATGATATTAGAACTTCCGGTAGATTATCCGGCAAAAGAGTTACTCAAACTTCTCCGAGGTTTGTCATGCTGAGTTTCACGACCCGGTGTCGATATTTTTTATATCGAGAAGCGACGGATATGCGCAAGAGTTTTGACGGATTGAGCGGCTTGGTACGCAGGAATACGGAGCATAATTTACTGAGCGGCGATGTGTTTATCTTCATCAATCGCCGAGCGGATCGCATCAAATTATTGATGTGGGACGTGACCGGTTTTGCGCTTTATTACAAAAGGTTGGAAAAAGGCAGCTTCACAAAACCCGTTTTTTCTACCGAAAAACCCACCGCCGAATTGACATGGTCGGACTTGGTGATGTTGCTGGAAGGCATCGAAATCAAGCAGGTGAAAAGACGAAAAAGATACCGAAAAAAGCATTGATTTATACATGAAACTTCATTGATTTTTTCTATTTTGTGGCTATGTCACGGGATGATATGTCACTGAAAATCAAGGAATTAGAGCAGGCAGATGTTCAACAAAAAGAACAGATTGCTCTTTTAAAACATGAGAATGCACAACTCAAACGGCTCTTGTTTTCCGCTCGCTCCGAACGACACGTTCCTAAAACAGAAGACCCTGCTCAACTTGAATTGGACTTCGGCGAACTCGCCCCGACGGACATGGAACCGAAGGCGAATTTAAAAGAAGAAAAAATCAAGGTGGAATATGAACGACGGAAGAAAAAACACGTCGGTCGCCACCCCTTGCCGGAGCATCTGCCCGTCGAAGAAATCCGAATCGAACCCGAAAATCTGCCCGAAGATGCTGAGCAAAACGGCTATGTCCACATCGCCGATACGATTGTCGAAACCTTGGAATACACGCCCGGCAGCCTTTTCAAAAAAAGATACATCCTTCCGCGCTACGTCAAGACCGAAAAAGACGAAACCGGAGCGGAAAAAACCGAATTTTTTCAGGCAACGATGCCGTCTCGACCGCTGCCAAAAAGCATTGCCGAGTCGGGGCTTTTGACGCATTTGATTACTCAAAAATTCCTTTATCACCTGCCTTTTTATCGGCAAATCAAACAGTTCAAAGAACTTTACGAAACCGAGTTGCGAAAAAGTTCGGTCAACGATTGGTTCGTCGCCACTTGCACGCTTTTGAAGCCGCTTTATGAAAAATTGAAGCAAAAAATCCTCGAAAGTAACTACCTTCAAGCGGATGAATCGCCCATTCAGGTGCAGGACAATGACAAAAAAACGCGTCTCGCATTCGCTTCGGGAGGCAAAACACACCGAGGCTATCAATGGGTTTATCAAGACCCGTTGAGTCAATTGGTGCTCTTCGATTATCAAAAAGGCAGGGGCAAAAACGGTCCGAAGGCGATGCTTTCGACCTTTACCGGCGTGCTGCAAACAGACGGCTACGCGGTTTATGATAAATTGATTAAAAACAAACCCGAAGTGATGCTCATCGGTTGCGCCGCCCATGCGCGTCGTTACTTCTTCGATGCCAAAGACAGCGACCCAAAAGCCGAAATCGCACTCAATTATTTTCAAAAAGTCTATACCGTAGAACGACAAATTCGTGAGATTGGCGTCTTTGATTTTGAAAAAATTGCCGGTATCCGAACTGAAAAAGCATTACCTGTGTGGAAAGATTTTTTCGCTTGGGCGAAAAAAGAATATCCAAACGCCCTCCCCAAATCCCCTTTCGGAAAAGCACTTTATTACCTGCTCCAAAGAGAACAAAAACTGACTGGATACTGCCGGGACGGCAAACTGCAAATCGACAATAATCTGGTGGAAAACTCCATTCGACCGCTTGCCCTCGGCAGAAAAAACTATCTCTTCGCAGGTTCCCATGATGCCGCGCAGCGTATCGCTATGATGTATTCTTTCTTCGGCTCTTGTCATAAACAAGGCATCAACCCTGTCAAATGGCTCAAATATGTCCTCGATAATATCGCCCAAACGCCAATCAACAGAATTGAAGAACTCCTCCCTAATAATAAAAGTCTCTTTGATAAGCTATAACCGGGTTGCTCGGACGCTTACATTAAAGGGAAAATTAAATTAGTAATAGTTTCCAAAAGTTATTGCAATATAATACTTGTATTCAATTGACAGTAAAGGCAAATGAATTACAACTTAGCCAATAGCCGGTTCTAAAAGTGTAATTCGGGCTTCGTGGTTTTGGGTAACCTCAACCAAAGAGTCAATTCTCTCTTCGTGCTTTTCTGATTTGGTAAAATATTTATTGGTGTTTATGGCTAAAGAATCAATTTGCTTTTCCAAGTGCTTTTTGATTCGCTCTTCTGAACCAATAATTTGCTTCTTCATTCGTTCTTCTGACGCGGCAATTTGCTCTTCCAGACGCTTTTCCAAGTGTCCCTTCATTCGCTCTTCTGATGCGGTGATTTGCTCTTTGAAAATCTCACCTAAAGAATTAATTTGCTTTTCTAATTTACTAAATGCTTCTTTATTTTCCATAAGACCTTTTGTTATATCCTGATATGGCTACAGTATACTATATGGCACCGCCGAAGTCACATAAGCCCGAGAATTGACTTGACCTCTTCTGTAATTCCATAAATCTCATTGAGCTTTACATTAAGCTCTCGGAGTAGTGAAAGATACTCATCGTTTGCAACTCGTAGTTTTCTTTTTTCTAAGAAAATTTCTGAATTACCATAATTTGTAAAAGCTTCCTGAAACCAATCCAGCTCTAAATGCAGGCACTCCATATCATTGATAAAAGTTTCCTCTGCCTCGATTCTTTCATCATCTGTTAGTAGCTTTTTTTGTTCTACCTTTTTATAAATACAATCTTCGTCACTATACATGGTTGTTTTAAGTAATTAAAATGTTGATAATTATGAGTCATGTATTAGCTGAAATTGATTCAATTTGAGGAACAATTGTAGGGGCGTTTTTTTACGAGAAGTTATAAAATTCTTCTACTTCCTTTTTAACTTTTTCTAATTTAGAAGTAGAGAGTTTTCCAATACGTCTTAGTAATCGTTTTTGTGAAATTACTCTCAATTGATGAAGACATAGAGCACTTACTCTTGAGCCCCATTCAAGCTTCGTATATCCTCTTATGTCTTTGATTTTGGTTGACATAGGGATAACTAATGCGAGTCGGGAACCTATTACATGAAGTATTAAGATAGGTCTGGTAAAAGTTTTGCCTTTCCCATCTATTTCACTTCCCAAGTTTACCCCTAAGGAAGCCCAACG
>MDLB01000021.1 GCA_001730085.1 PVC group bacterium (ex Bugula neritina AB1) | reverse complement strand
TCATCATCCATTTCTGATAGGGATAACAATATAGAGACTTCATCTAAGACAGGAAGAGTAACAAGTGGAAGTAAAAAAGGTAAAAGAAGTAAGAAAAGTGCAAAATCGATAAAAGATATAGGGAAGAGTCCGAGTGAAACATCTTCTGTCTCGTCGGACTCTTCTAGCTCATCATCCATTTCTGATAGAGATAACAATATAGAGACTTCTTCTGAGATAGGAAGAGTAACAAGTGGAAGTACAAAAGGTAGAAGAAGTAAGGAAAAATCAAAATGGATAAAAGATATAGGGAAGAGTCCGAGTGAAACATCTTCTGTCTCGGAGGAATTTTTAAAAGAATCAGAAGAAGAGATTTCTTTGGAAGGTCAAAGTGAAAAAGGCTGGGCGGAAGGTCTAGAAATAATGGGAGAGTCTCTTGAAGATGAAATTCTTAGAGAAGGTCAAAGACATTTTGAATCAAGTCGTTTTCAGAACAACGTACCGAGTAAGATTGAAGACTTTGAACAAAATATCAATAACTCTGCTGACTTTTTAAGCGAGAGGTTAACTTCAAATTCGGAGTCCGAGTTAGATTTGAGTAAGAGAGGTTTATCAGAGAAGGAAAAACTAGATGAAATAGATGATATTTTAGAATATGAAGCTGTGATGAGAGATCTAAGATTGGAAGAGAATCTTATTGATAAAAGAGTTGAGAAAGATTCGTCTTTGTCTGATGAGGAACTTCTTGAAATGGATGCTTATTTTGATTCATTAGAAAGGTCAAATGATAGAGGTATACAAAGCGTAAAAGAATCCGCACGTAGTCGTTTGTCTTCTTTGAGCTCAAGGTCTGATTCGAGTCCGAGATCAAGTCTAATAAGAGATCTCGAGGGAGACAATTCTTCTCAATATGATCGAAAAAATGTTACGTCGCGGAAAGACTTATCAAGCAGAGATGAACAGAAAATAACCGATGAAAAAGATTCTTCGCTTGCAGATGAAGATCTCGAAAAAGAAAGTGGTTTTGATGATTCAGACGTAGTTAGTCAGACAGACTCTTTTACGCAGGATATATCAAAAGGTGAAAATGATAGAGAGGATAAGTCTGATGTGATGGAATCATTCAGATCAGAGGATAGCTCTCAGGTGGAGAGAGAAAGTTTGTTAAGAGAAAATTTTTATGGAATTTTTCAAGAAAGGTTTTCTTCGAAAACGTTGGAAAGCTTTTCAGATGTTGATGAAGGATTTATTGAGCCAAGTGAAAATAGATTAAGAACAGTTTATGGGAAAAAAGATTCTTATGATTTATTACAGCTACCATCTTTGCAAGGAGAAGAGCTTCTTGATCTAGATATCTTTAGTAGTATTTTAGATAGCGAAAGGTCTGATCAAACGGGTCGATCTAGTGAGTTTAGAAACTTAGTAGCAGCTGTTAATAAGGAGAAAGATCAATCTGTTCAGTTTTATATACATCCGGACTTGGATGAGAAAAAAGATCTTATGGCATTTCCTGTTATGAGAAGAGATTCGACGATCATTATTAGTGAGAGATTTTTAAATTTTTTACAAGCAAATCAAGGTGAAGAATATCTCACTTTTATGATTAAAAGTTTATTATATGAGATAGTTCATGATTTTAATGGGATGTTTACAGAAAATGGGATATTAGATGAGCATCATGTCGATCAAATGAGTGCGAAAATGCTTTTCTCTTTAAATGGAGAAAATGAAGCTAGTCTTAATAAATATATAAAACTAGATACAGATTGGTATAGAGCGAGGGTACAAGAAGGGGTCTCCTTAGAAGATCCTACCGTTTTAGAGAAAATTTCCAAAAGAGCTGAAATGTATCAGGCATACTTAGCGCAAGTTGCTAATGAAAATATGTCTTTATCTATATTTCAAGCACCTTTTGATCTGTTATCAAGTGCGAAGAGTTCAGGGAAAGCTCAAGATTTGGTTAACCTTATAAGGGCTCAGCAAATGGTTGAAGTTGCGAGTTGATCAATTTTTTTGCCTTATAATCTTTTTAGTAAAGAAGCCCATATCTAATATATGGGCTTCTTTGTAAAAAGTAGATTATCTCTTGGACCTTTTTAAGAGCCAATGGCCATAGGTCCTTCTTCTCCCGTTCGGATTCTGATACATTGGTCAAGTTCAAAGACAAAAATTTTCCCATCACCGATATTGCTTGTTTGAGCTCCCACTTTGAGGGCTTCTAGAACATTTGGAAGAAAATCATCGGTTATAGCGACCTCGATTTTTATTTTCCTCAAAAGGTTTCCTGTTTCAACGTGGCTTCGGTAAACTTGCGAAACCCCTTTTTGCCGACCCCTCCCTAAAACTTGGGTTACAGTAACGAGATGAATATCCCGATTTTCGAGTTCATCTAAAACATCGTGAAGCCGATCAGGCTGTATAATAGCGACAACGAATTTCATAATAAATGGTCTCCTTAAAAAATCAATCAAGAGTTGTGTAAGCTGTTTCTCTATGCTCAGACAAGTCTAAGCCTATTCTTTCGCTTGATTCGGATGTACGCAAACCGACGGTTTTATCTATCAGTTTAGCTATGATCCATGTCACAGGAACAATATAGAGTATTGTTACGGCTGTGGCTTTGAATTGAATCCATAAAAGTTCAGGGTTCCCATAAAAGAAGCCATTGGCACCTGCTGAGTTCACCTCTGTTGAAGCCCATAGCCCCGTGGCTATAGCCCCCCATATACCTCCGATACCGTGAATACCAAATGCGTCAAGAGTATCATCGTAACCCAACTTGGGTTTTATAATGGTCACAAAAATGTAACAAATAATAGCAGCTCCTATCCCAATCCAAATAGCATTCATTGGTGATACGAAACCTGCTGCAGGGGTTATAGCTGCTAATCCTGCAACAGCACCAGTTATAGAGCCTAGCATTGTGGGATGTTTGTCACGTATCCATTCGATAAGGGCCCAGATGCAACCAGAGGTTGCGGCTGCGATTTGAGTTGTTACAAAGGCATTGCTCGCTATCCCATTAGCTGCAAGAGCGCTTCCTGCGTTAAATCCAAACCAGCCAAACCAAAGTAAAGCTGCCCCTAAGACAGCGAAAGGAAGATTGTGAGGCGAAGAAATATGTTTTGGATAACCTTTCCGTTTACCGATCATGATTGTCAGAATAAGAGCTGCGATCCCTGCGTTGATATGGACAACTGTTCCTCCGGCAAAGTCGAGTGTTCCCATTTTGTGCAAAAAGCCACCGCCCCAAACCCAGTGAGCAAGAGAGTCGTAAACCAAAGTTCCCCAGATTAGAGAAAAAAGACAGAAAGATAAGAACTTTATCCTTTCGGCAAAAGCTCCAATAATGATAGCGGGTGTTATGATGGCGAACATACCTTGAAAGGCCATGAAAAGGTTGTGAGGAATACCTGTGGAAGGGAGGGCCAAAGAGTCCACATTTTTCAAAAATAGGAAGTCCAAACCTCCGATGAATCCAGCTATGTCTGTCCCAAAAGATAAACTGTAGCCCAAGCAAGCCCATTGTAAAGACATAAACCCTAAAGCCATGAAGCATTGCATCAAGATAGAGAGAAAATTCTTTTTTCTAACGAGGCCTCCGTAAAAAAAACCTAATCCGGGGATCATGATAAAAACTAAAGCTGTACTTATCATTACCCAAGCGGTATCACCAGCATTTATAGTATCTGCCCAAAGGAAATGGGCGGATGAAAATAAAAACATAAAAAAGAATAAAGACTTTTGAAATGAACGGAACAAAGCGCTAAACATATTTGATCGGAACTCCTTCTTTAATTAGTGGTTAGAAACGGGGGCTCATTTTTTCGTATATGTCAAAAAAATAAAATCACTATTTTTGAACAAATAAGGGAAAATAACAGAAATATTTTTTATTTATGCTAAGTTGATTTAGGATAAAAGCAAAAAAATCTGATTTAACGAGACCGGTTCGAAGTTTTTTTATTCTAAAATAACTAAACTAAGCGAAAACGTCACTTAAATATTTTTTGCACAACTTTGCACAAATGCAGGCTTTTTGAAAGCTATAGATTTATTGATAGCTATGTAAGGGTTTAAATATATTCTTAGTAAAGTCTAAAGCGTAGAATATACAGACTTTATGTAAAAATCATCACCCTTATTCGTGTAAAAAACGTATAAGCCAAGACTCATCAGTGAGTCATAATAAAAATTAAGAATAACCACTCTATCAGAATCAATAATAAAAGGCAAAATAAAAAATCTTAAAATGCTCATAAGGTTCCTGTTCAGATTTTCTTCTATCAAGGATATTGGTCTGTTAAGAATGGTGATAAGGATTGTCTATTTCGTGTAAGAGAAAGCTTCTAAATTTATATTAATATCTTTTTTGAATTAATTTATTTTATTTATCATTTCAAGCCGAGAAGAGCTCTTCCTTTAGGTGGAGGATGAGAGGCTTTTTCACAGATATTAAAAATGTGGAGAGCTTTGGTTTTTAATATATTTTTTAATTTTCCATAGAGCCTATGTTAAAGTGTGTGAATGAAAAAAGTTAAGAGTTTTAAATTTAAATTAAAATTAAAAAGTAAAGAACAAGAAATTACTTTGAAGAAAAATCTTGGTTGTAATCGTTTTGTTTGGAACAAAGCTCTTGCTATTCAAAAGGAAAGACTGGAGAACAAGCAAAAGCTTTTGAGCTGGTACGAACTTGACTGGTGGAAAAATAATTTTTGGAAGAAAAGCGAAGAATATGATTTCTTAAAAGAGGTTTCGTCGCAACCACTTAATCAAACGTTGAAAATGTTAGATAGAGCTATTTGGGATTGTTTGACGAAAAAAGTCAAAGGACGGGGATTCCCTAGATTCAAACATAAAAAATCAGACTCAGGATTTAGATACCCTGTAGGTGTCAAAATAAAAAACAAACAAGTATTTCTTCCTAAAATAGGCTGGGTGCATTTTTTCAAGAGCCAAGAAGTAATAGGTACTCCCAAAAATGCCACTGTGACTTATTATGCAGGTGATTGGTTCGTTTCTATTCAGACGGAGATTGAG
>MDLB01000020.1 GCA_001730085.1 PVC group bacterium (ex Bugula neritina AB1) | reverse complement strand
AATGAATGGGAGAATGGTTTTTCTGCCTCTTCGGAGGTTATACGAGCTATTAAAAAATATAATGAGGACTACCCTCACTCTGTAATTAATTATTTTACTCCTAATGAGTTCGATAATTTATGTAAACAAAAGGACACCTTTATTCAAGAAGTTGTGCTTGACTTAACGTATAGCACTACATTCTTTTTTCCTTTGCGTCCAAGAAGACTTTAGGAGTTTTAACCTATCGATATTTAGTTCCTTTTTCTAGAATGCTAATAATATATATTCAGGAGAGGATTTTATCTCGCTTGTTTTGAAACGGAAGGCTTTAGCGAAAAGCTCAAATAGATCCAAGTCCCCTCCTTTTAAAGAAGAAACTCCAAAAGTTCCTTGGTATTTTTAGATAGAATAGGATGTTGCCAAGAAGCGTTTATTTCGGCAAGTGGCTCTAAAACAAATCTACGTTTGTGCATGTGAGGGTGAGGTATTTTTAAAGTCTCGGTGCAGATGATATCGGAGCCATAAAAAATGATATCGACATCTAAAAACCTTGGCCCCCAAAAATTTTCTTTTGTACGGTCACGGCCATGTTTTTTTTCTAAACCTTGAGCTTTTTTCAAAAGGTTTTCCGGGGAAAGAATGGTAGAAAAAGTGATAACGAGGTTAAAAAAATTAGATTGATCTTTCTTTCCCCAAGGGTTTGTCAAATAGAATGAACTGACGAAATGATCGCGTGTGTGAAGCCACTTTTTGATGGATAAAACGGCATTCGAGAGGATAAGGTGACTATCCCCTCGATTACTTCCTAATGATAGAGCAACTAGAACCATGTAAAAGGTCTAAGGTTAAATGATATCTAAAAAAGAATAAAGACCTGGTTCTTTATCTATAAGGAACTTTGCAGCTCTTACAGCCCCAAGTGCGAAAACCCGACGATCTTGAGCCTTGTGGGTTATTTCTATTGATTCTGCTTCACCCGCATAGATAACAGTGTGCTCACCTACAATGCCACCTCCTCTAACCGCATGAACACCTATTTCTGAAGGCTTTCTTTCGGCTAAAGCACCATGTCTGCCATGAGTAACATCTTTTTCGTAGCTACGATTGGTTGCATCTGTGATGGCTTTAACCAAGGCTACGGCGGTTCCGCTAGGCGCATCTTTTTTTTTGTTATGATGTTTTTCGACTAATTCGATATCGTAATCTTCGCCTAAACTCTGAGCCATTTTTCCAACAATCTTTAAGAGAGAGTTAACCCCGACACTCATGTTTGGAGCCCATAGACAGGCGATCTCTTTTGAGGCTTTTTGGAGTGCATCGTGATGATGAGCTTCTAAGCCAGTCGTTCCAATGACGATTTTTTTCTTATGAAAAGCAACAGCTTCGAGATGTTTTTCTAAAGATTCTAAGGTCGAGAAATCGATCAAGACATCGCTAGCTTGAATAACAGAATCTAAATCATCTTCAACAAAAACTTTTGTTGGCGCAGAAGAAATCAAAAGACCGAGGTCTTTACCGATATCAGGAGAGTTCTTGTATTCAAGGCCGCCTGAAAGAGTTGTTTTTGGATCTTGAGTGATTTCAAAAGCGATTTGACGCCCCATACGGCCACAAACCCCTAAAACACCTATCCGGAAAGGTTCGTTCATGATAAAACTCCATGTTGTTCAAGAAGGTTTTTTAAAATAGCCTCATTGCTAGAACTCATAGGTAGCAATGGTAGACGGAATTCTTTTTTGATTTTTCCCATAAAGAATAAAGCCGTTTTCACAGGTAAAGGGTTTGTTTCTATGAACATGGCATCAACAAGGGGAAGTGTTTTATAGTGTAAGTCACGTGCTGTGTTTAAGTCCCCTTCGTGAAAAGCTTTTGTTAAATCGGCAACATCTTTAGGAACAATGTTAGATAGAACCGAAACCACCCCTTTTGCTCCAACAGACATCATGGGGAGTGTTAAGGCATCGTCTCCTGACAAGACCGTGATATCACATAAAGAAAGGATTTTACTCACTTGATCGACAGAGCCACAAGCTTCTTTGATAGCAACGATGGCAGGTACTTTAGAAAGACGTGCAACTGTTTCAGGGGAAATTTTTACGGCTGTTCTTCCTGGAACGTTGTATAGCATAATAGGAATTTTGACTTGTTCAGCAATGGTTTTGTAATGAGCATAAAGACCTTCTTGGGTAGGCTTGTTGTAATAAGGAGTTATTAATAAAGCTCCATCTGCGCCTACATCTTTCGCTCTTTGCGTTAAATCAATCGCTTCGGCGGTATTATTGGAACCACTTCCAGCAAGGACAGGAACCCTTTTGTTAACACGTTCAACAGTGAACTTGATAACATCTATTTGTTCATCGTGGTTCATTGTTGCAGCTTCACCTGTGCATCCACAAGGTAAAATACCGTTGGTTCCATTTTCTATTTGAAATTCTATCAAATCAGCAAGAGCATCCCAATCAATTTTTTCATTTTTGTGAGGGGTTGCTAAAGCGACAATGGCTTTTTCAAACATAATCATATTCTCCTTTGAAAACGGTTGTGGCTGGACCTTGCATCCGAACATTTCGGATAGATTTTGCTTCTTCGACTTCTAATCTTTCAAAGTCGATACGAAGAGTCCCTCCTTTTACAATAACCTTGACAGGGTTTTCTACTTTTTTGACCAAAGAGGCTAAGATCGCTGATGCGGTTGCTCCCGTTCCACAAGCGAAAGTCTCTGCTTCCACACCTCTTTCGTAGGTACGTATAGAGATGGTTTGAGAGTTTATAACTTGAACAAAATTAACATTTGTTCCTGAGGGACTAAAGTGAGCGTGTTCACGGATGATTTTTCCCCAGCTTTGGACGTCAACTTTTTCAATATTTGGAACAAAAACAATAGCGTGAGGAACTCCCGTGTTTAATGTAGAGACTTCCCAAGAAAGTTCTTCTTCGGGGGTGGAGTTTGTGAGCTTTAAGTTGACATTAAGGTTCATAGGCTCTTGCATTTCGACTTCGACATCTCCGGTTGGCAAAATGGTTCCAACTAGAGCCCCTTCCATTGTTTCAAAAACAAATCTATCTGTTCCAGAAGATGTGCTCAAATTCAGTTGCTTGGCGAACTTTATAGCACAGCGTGCACCATTTCCGCACATTTCTGCTTCTGATCCATCGGCATTAAAAATACGCATTTTAAAGTCAGCGATCTGAGATTTTTCTATAAGAATAACACCATCTGCACCTATCCCAAATCGGCGGTGACAAATATTTACGACAAGATCACTAAGCTGATCTTTGTAAGTTTCTTCACGATGATCAATCATCACAAAGTCGTTACCTGTTCCATTCATTTTTTCAAACATGATACGCATATAATAGAGTTCCTTTTTGTATTGAAAGGGAAATTTTTATACCTTATAGATCGATTCTATAGATGTTGGTCCAATACTCAAGAGATGATTTCTTGAGCGATCAAATCTTCATATGTTTCTCTTCGACGGATAAGCTCATAATTTTCGCCATCTACCAAAACTTCTGCTGCACGAGGTCTTGTGTTGTAATTCGAAGCCATAGAAAAAGCGTAAGCTCCAGCAGAAAGGATAACAACATGATCATTTTGTTCGACAAGATCTATTTCTCTTTCGACAGTGAAAGCATCGGCGGACTCACATATAGGCCCAACAATATCTGCTTTTAATTTTTGAGAATGTTTTTTTAAAGCAACCACATGGTGATAAGCTTGATAAAGAGAAGGTCTTAACAAATCATTCATGGCCGAGTCAACGATCACAAAAGTTTTGGGAGGGCTTTTCTTTATATATTGAACCTGTGTGACAAGAACACCAGAGTTACCGGCAATGTATCGGCCTGGTTCAAAAATAAATTCTTTAACGTTAAGGTTTTTTAAACAAGGTAAAAGTTGCTTTGCGATTTCTTTAGGCTTTTGAGGTCTTTCATCTTTATAAGTGATTCCAATACCTCCTCCAAAATTGAAGACAGGGATTTCAAAACCTTCGCTGGCAAGTTGTTCTAAAAAACCTTTCACAGCTTCGAGGGCTTTAAAAAAAGGAGACACTTCGGTGATTTGAGAACCGACATGGCAGTGAATACCTTGTAGGTCTATATGATCCATGGTTCTAGATTTTTTAAAAATATCAATAGCTAACTCGAAGTCTAAGCCAAACTTGTTTTCTTTTTTACCTGTTGTGATATAGCGATGAGTTTTGGGGTCAACATCTGGGTTTACCCTTAAACATACAGGAGCTTTTGTGTTCATTCTTTTAGCAATGTCATTGATACGTGCAAGTTCCGGGTAAGACTCGACATTGAACATTTTGATGTTTGACTCTAAAGCTTTTTCTATTTCACTGGTTTTTTTTCCGACTCCTGCGAAAACGATTTTTTCTGGAGGGCAACCGGCTTTTAAAGCTCTATAGAGCTCCCCTTCGGAGACGATATCTAAACCAGAACCTAGGTCTACCAATTTTTTTAAAATATGGATATTGGAGTTAGCTTTCACAGAAAAACAAATGAGGGGATTAATTTCTTTGTATGCCTCATAAAGATCTAAGTAGTTTTGTTTTAAACTACTAGAACTATAAACATAAAGAGGTGTTCCAAATTTTTCAGTTAAAGATGAAAGAGGAACATCTTCACAGTACATTTCACCATCGTTTTTATATTGAAAGTTAACCATCATTTTTGTCATTTTATTTTTTCCATATATATGAAGTTAGAGGTTGCAACACTCTTATTATTTGACATCCTCACCTACCTAAAGGAAGGTGATTCCTAGATTTACTAAGCTATTTTTTTAGCAACTAGGGGTTCTTGCTTCAACGAGATTCCTAATAGATTCTCTCCACAAGCTTAAAATCGGTTCTGCCCGAACCTACTATTTTTCATCTGCACG
>MDLB01000019.1 GCA_001730085.1 PVC group bacterium (ex Bugula neritina AB1) | reverse complement strand
ACTCAAAAACCGTTGGCTTTATTGGAACGAATAATCAAAGCCTCTAGCAAAGAAGGAGATGTAGTACTAGATCCTTTCTGCGGTTGTGCTACAACTTGCGTTGCTTCTGAGAAAATTGGGAGAAAATGGATAGGAATAGATATCTCTATCAAGGCCTACGAACTAGTGAAAGTACGTCTGGCTAAAGATATTGAGTTGGAAAACACACTTTTCTATGAAAAAAAAATCTCCTGCATAACTACTCCTCCTAAGAGAACCGACCTTGAAGAGAACTATGAAGAAGAAAAATCTGTATACATAATCTCAAATCCAAAACACATCAATGAATACAAGGTAGGGATAGCTAGTAATCCAAAGTCGAGACTAAAAAGTTACCAGATAGGTGATCCTGAACGTTCCTACAAACTTCGATACTATCTCACTACTAAAACTTCCATCGCTCGTAATTTAGAAAAATATATCCATCAAAAATTTCCCAACAAACATGAGTGGGTTAGTGGTGACTTTCTAAAAATCAAAGAGGAAATGATTCGATATTCTGAATTGAATCATTAGGTTGACATCCCTACACGTAATTAAATATTCTATCAAAACAAATCCTCATAATCCAAACTCTGATGGCAGTACATGTCTAGTGTTGTTTTAGCCGAAGTATGACCTAAGTATTTTGAAACGGCTTTGATTTTGCCTGTTTGATTGATTTTTCGTGTGGCAAATGTGTGTCTAAACATGTGAGGGGTTACTCGTTTTTTTAAGTATCGATATCCGTATTCTCTCAATCTCAAATATATGTAGTTTCTCGAAAATGGGTTACCTGTATTTGTCTCAAAAAGATATTTTTGACCTTCTACGAAATTGAACCTTCTCCATAAGTTTCTGGTAAGAAAAATTTTCCTGTCTTTTCCTCCTTTTCCAAAAATATAAATCTCTACATGATATTTTTTTTCAAAACAATCCTCTATACGAATATTTGTTAGTTCCGAAACTCTAATCCCGGTAAAATACAAAGTTTCCATTATTTGTCGCATCGGATTTTTCAAAAAAAATCGCAGTGTGTCGAAATCTTTTTGAGTTAAAAGAAAACTATTCGCTATCGAGGATTGTTCTCTTTTTGGAATGTTCCAACTTCGCAGCTCATTTAACATTTTTCTAGTTTCTTTGAAATCGAAATCCGAATCGTATTCGATTTGACATCCTCACCTACCTAAAGGAAGGTGAGGATGTCAACGAAAACCTTCCACAAGAGATCAAGGACAAGCGAGAGCTATATATTGCAGGTGAGTTGGTTCTGCAAAATTACGGATTCAATCGATACAGGCACAAATACAGTAGTCATCTTCCAGTCTTGAGAGCTTTCTTGAATGGCAAGAAACAAGAGTACTTGGATATTTCCAAAGATTTAGAGTTCAAAGCTTTTGACGTTTTAAATTTTAAAGATCATAAGAAATTAAAAAAATTCAAATCAGTCTTAGATATAATCAAATTTCTGAAAAAGCAGAAGTTTGAAACAGTTGACACGAAAGATGATGTCAATATAGAGAATGAGATTTTTGAGGAGCCGTTCAGAGGTAAGTATGATTACCCAACTGATGGCATTGTTTTTCGCTTGAAATCTCTAAGGAACATAGTCAAGTACAATCCAATACTTATCGGCGAGAAAAATCCGACCTCGAATTTTCATACTTTTGCCTTCAAATGGAAAAGTTGAGAAGACTTCTTTCTTTAGATTGAGGATATCAATTCAACACAAAAAAATATATAATAGGCGAAGGAAAAAGAATTTAGTTTTGTGTAATGGGTTTATATTAAGAAAAAATAGGACGATCTAGACCTCGGTATTGAACGGCTTCTAAAACGTGTTCGACAGAGATTTTCTCTTTTTTTTCCATGTCTGCGATCGTACGGCTAACTTTTAAAAGCTTTGTGTAGGCACGTGCAGAAAAACCCAAGTCTTCAATCACTTTTTTTAAGACTTTTAAGACATCTTTTTCGCAAGAACAATACTTTTCAATCTCTGCATCAGCCATATGAGCATTAACACGGCTTGAGGAAGACGAAAGTTTTTCTTCCTGAATTTTTCTAACGGATTCAACGCGCGCGCGGATATCCGAAGAGCTTTCTTCCTCGCTCTTTTGACTAATCGCTTCAAAAGAGACACTTGGGACTTGCACATGTAGATCTATCCGGTCTAGTAAGGGTCCGGAGATTTTGGCACGGTACTTTTGTATTTGACTAGATGTACAGTGACAAGCTTTTTTTTCATCTGTTAAAAATCCACATGGACAGGGGTTCATCGCTGCGATCAAAATGATTTGAGAAGGGAATGTTATGGACCCGGAAGCTCTTGCTATTGTGACTTGATCATCTTCCAAGGGCTGCCGAAGAACTTCTAAAACGGATCGGTTAAACTCGGGTAATTCATCTAAAAATAAAACCCCATTATGTGCCATACTGATTTCGCCAGGGCGAGGATCCTTTCCTCCTCCAACAAGACCTACATAGCTTATCGAGTGATGCGGGCTTCGAAAAGGACGATCTCTTACTAGCTTATCTTTTTTTAATATCCCCATGATACTCTGTATTTGGGTACACTCCAAAGATTCTTCAAAGTTCATCTTGGGTAATATCCCAGAGAATCGTTTGGCTAACATGCTTTTTCCTGTTCCGGGAGCTCCTACCATTAAAAGATTATGACCACCTGATGCTGCGATTTCTAAGGCTCTTTTCACAAAAGGCTGTCCCTTAACATCTTTAAAGTCCGGGTAAAGTTTTTTTACTTCATGAGACTCGTCTTTTTCGGAAAAAATGTAGGGGTGCAGTTGTGATTTATTGGTCATTAAGAGAATCGCATCGGCCAAAGTTTTCACAGGAAAAATATCTATACCTTTCACCACAGCAGCTTCTTTCCTATTTAAGTAAGGGACAATAGCTTTTTTTAAGCCTTTTTTCTTCATCGCGATAACCATTGAAAGGACTCCTTTCACAGGACGAAGAAGACCATCCAAGGAAAGTTCGCCTAAAATCCCATAATCTTGATAATTCTGTAAAGAAATTTGATCAGAAGCATGTAATAAGCCTAAAGTCATCGCTAGATCATACAGGGCACCTTCTTTCTTTAAAGATGCTGGGGCAAGGTTTATAACCATCCTTTTAGAGGGAAATTTATAGCCAAAGCTTTTCATAGAAGAGCGTATGCGTTCACGACTTTCTCTTATCGCTGTGTCTCCCATACCAACAATAACAAGATTAGGTAATCCCGCGGATAAATCGACTTCAACATCAATACATAGACCATTCATACCGTTAAGTGTTGCAGAATAAAGATGTAAAACCATGAATGAAAAATACTCCTATAAAGTTGGATTTGTTGAGAAATAGATTAAGATCTCGGATGCGCTTTTTTATAGACATCCTTGAGCCTTTCAATACTAACATGGGTATAAATCTGAGTACTCGATAAATAAGCATGTCCCAATATTTCCTGAATTGAACGTAAATCTGCACCAGCATTTAGCATATGAGTGGCAAAAGAGTGTCTAAAGTGATGAGGAGAGATGTTTAAACCAGAGGCCATTTTATCCATCCGTTTTTTGACTAAATATTGTATGCCTCGGACACCTAACTTCTCCCCTTTGTAGTTTACAAAAAGAGCATCTCTATCATATATAAAGGAGCTTTGTGTAGATAATTCGTTCAGATATTCATTATAAGCGTCTAAAGCTTTTCTCCCTAAAGGAACAAGTCTTTCTTTTCTACCTTTCCCAAGAACTCTGAAAATTTTTTCAGTAAAATCTATGGATGATTTCTTTAAACTAGCTATTTCAGAAACCCTTAAACCCGTTGAATACAACCATTCTAAGATCGCTTTATCTCTATAGCCTTTCCAATCTTTTTCAAAGGGAGTGTCTAAAATATTTTCTAAAGTTTCTTGAGTGATAATCTTGGGTAGCTTTTTAGGCATTTTAGGCAAAGAAAGTTTGTGAAAAGGATCTTTGGCAATAATATTTTCTCTTCTTAAAAAGCGTATGAAAGATTTAATAGAAGAAAGCTTTCTTCTTACTGATGGTTTGGAATAGTTTAACTCGTCTAGATGTGCAAGATATTGACGAATATGTTTATGTGTTAAGGCTGTTATATCAAACATTTTTTTGTTTGAAAGTTTTTCAAAAAAAGTGTCGAAAGATATAAGGTCATGAGAATAGGCTTCTAAAGTATGTTTAGAAGCTCTTTTTTCAGTACGTAAATAATCTAGAAAATGATCTATCTTGCTTAGCAACATTATTTAAAATAAACCCCTCAAAAAGTCAAAGTCATTATAGTAAAAGCCTTTGTATAGTTTCTCTTAGTTTTTCTTAGATACTTTGAGTTCTTTTACAAATTTTTTAAAAAATTCTTTCAATAAAGGCTAGGAGGTACTTTGAAACAATCTCATTTTTTATAAAGCTTAATGATGAGTAATTCTTCAAGCTGAGAGCCTAACAAAATAGACTTTAAATCTTTGGTATCTTTGCTATAAAGAAGCGCAGTTTGTCTTTTGAAAGAAGGTCTCATGATTATAAAATAACATAGTATTAAGAAGCTTGCAAAGTCGTTAGAAGGATATCTCGGAAGAGATTATTTTATATATTTTGCAAGGGAGGTATCTTTTAGAAAAAATGATTAATATTAGGAGTAAACATAATTAAGAATATCAATGTGTTTAGTTTTTTCACACAAGTGACTTTTTTAGATTTTGTATCTTAGAGCTTTTTATCATTTCAAGCCGAGAAGACCTCTTCCTTTAGGTGGAGGATGAGAGTCTTTTTCACAGATATTAAAAATGTGGAGAG
>MDLB01000018.1 GCA_001730085.1 PVC group bacterium (ex Bugula neritina AB1) | reverse complement strand
AATAGGGTTCAAATTTTTATTAAAGAAATTTTTATTCGTCTATCATATTCTTTTTTGGGTTTTTTTATAAGCGTTATAATCTGTTTCTACTATATAGATTCTTTTTATTTTTTTATAATAAAGCCTTTTTTTATTTACCATTATAACTTTTCTTGGTGCATAAATTTTTATGATCCATCTCGACTTCTTACAATAAGCTTTTTTATTGCATCTTTTTTTTCGTTGTCTTTTAATATAGTTGTATTTTTGATACATCTTTTTATTTTTTTTTGCAATAGCTTGCGTAAATACGAGTATATGATTTTGTTCTTTTATTTTGGTTTTTCATATGCTTTTTATATATTCAGTATTTATTTCAGTTTTAGTTTTTTTCTACCTTATTTTTGGAATTTCATAGTAACTTTTTTTACGCTACCTTTTATTTCTTGCCACTTTCTACCCATAGCAGATACTTATTTGGCAATATCTGTTTTGATCATTTTTTTTATTTCAATTAATTTTCAAATTCCTATATTGATTTTTTTTACCTTTTATTATAGGCTTTTTTCTTTTACCACACTCTTTTATTATAAAAAGACTTTCTATTTCTTGTTTTTTATTTACGCATCTATTTTTTCACCTCCTGATGTCATAAGTCAACTTGTATTTAGCGGTTTTTTTATTTTTTTCTTTGAGTTTTTTTGCTTTTTTTTCTTGCTTTATATCTCTTTTTTATCTAGATTCTAAAAATTATTATGTTTTCATGTAAATCAAATCTAACACGAAGTATTCAACGTATTTCAGGAAGAAATAATAGTGGTAAGATTACAGTCTATCATAGAGGGGGAGGTATGCGTCGTAAAGTCTATTTTATTGACTTTTTTAGAAACCCTTCAGAAAAGACTTTCATAGTTTGTGGCTTTATTTGGCGTATTAACAAAAGTAATCTAGCTATCTTGAAGGATCCTTTCCGGGAGTCTTATACATCAATCATTGCTTGCGAGGACCTCCGTCTTGGGTCTAGTGTCTTTAACATTGAGAACACTAATCAGAATAAGCCTTCTTCTACACTTAACGTGGGGAGTAATTCTAGGCTAGGAGATATACCTGTAGGATCGTTTGTTAACTGCATAGAGGCCAGTGTGAATAAAGGTGGAGTATTTATCCGTTCAAGAGGATGCTTTGGTATAATTATTGATATTAAAGAACAATCAACCTTGGTACGAATACCTTCTGGGCAAATTATAGCCGTTTCCTCCAACTGTAGAGCGACATTTGGAAAAGTAACAATTCAGTCAAGAATTTTTAAATCACGAAAAGCAGGTCATTCAAGGTGGTTGGGCTACCGCCCTACTGTAAGAGGAGTAGCTATAAATGCAGTTGACCATCCTCATGGCGGTGGTGAAGGTAAAGGGCGAGTTGGACGTAATCCCGTTTCTCCTTGGGGGTTTAAAGTTTTTAATTTAAACATTTATGGTTAAGTTGTACAAGCTTTCAAATAAAATTCATATGCATATAGTAGGTAGGCATTTTAAAATTCATAACGGTAAACGCTTTATTCTAATTAAGGTCTTTTCAAATATGGTTGGATATAGGTTTAGGGATTTTGTTAGAACTAAACTAATTCAGGTTCAAGTTAAACATAATTAATCTATGGGTTGTCGACCACATCCAAATAGTTTTCGAAGGTCTTCTGTTGAGTCGTACCTCAGATATAATAAACTTATCGTATTTAAAGGTTATAACTTTTTTTCTTCTGTTTTCTATTCTAAAATAAATTCAAATACTATATCAGGAAATCTGATTAATACATCCATAATTTTTGAAAAAACTATCCAGTGCCTCCTTAAGCAAGTTCATCTATTTACAAATAGAGTTGTTTTTTTTGATTCCGCCATAGGTTATGTAGTCTATGTAGAAGCTATAAGCGATGTGAATAATAAGTTTTTTAATAAAAACTTGGTAAATAAAATTCTTAAAATAGTAAACCATCATTGTAGGAGCGCTATATTCAAAGAAAAGCCAATAGTACTTATTTTTAATGATCTCGTAGGCGTCCCCTTGGCTTCTTCAACTAACTACTTTTCTAAGCTCGATAAGAAAAATGCGTTTTTCAACACCTCCACATTGATACAAGCTGGCTTTATTAGTAATTCTTGGTGCTGCGCACCTTTGTTCGCAGATGTCTTTGCTTATACGTTTACAAATATCTCTAATCACGCGCCTTTTTTTTCATTTATTGACCAACTGTTTTTTTTTATATATAATTCATCTAATTCTAATTTTTTGGGTATTAGAATAGAAGTTCGTGGGCGGATTAATTTTAATGATAAATCTCAAGTTAAAAAAATATTTTATGGTAAGATGCCATTTAAAACAGTCTCATCTTATTTTATGGATTATGGTTATTCAATAAGTACAACATCTTATGGTGTTTTTGGTATCAGAATTTTTTTTTCTTACCTTAATAATTAGTCTCACAATTTATTTCGTTAATATGAAAAATAACAAACAAAAAACAAAAATATTTAGATCTAATCTTAAATATAACCCGTGCAGTTCTTATCAGCACTCTTCAAAAATAACTGTAAAAATATTTAGAACAATTTTTCTAGTTTCTAACCGCTCTCAGGTCATTTCCAAAGAGAGCGCTGAGGCTCTTTTTAAGAAAGTTTCCTATACATTTCATTCTTTTGGGCACACTTCTCAATTGCTAACATCTACAATACCAGTTTGTAGAAAAGCAATAGGCCTTCGTATAGGAAAAGGAAAGGGTGAACCTAAATTTTTTGCTTTGAAAGTAAAGCTTGGACAACCTATTTTTATAATTAGGCTCCACAATAGTATTTCACCTAACGTTCTTACTAAAATTAACCTTTATATAAATCGACTTTATTCCCTTAATATACAATAAATTTTATTGTTTTTATTAAAAGAATTTTTTGGTTAGGTTGCTTTTCGGTAAGGCACTAAAGTTGCAAACTTTATTTTTATAGGTTCGAGTCCTATCCTAACTTCGGTATTAACACAAGAGTCCTATATACGTACGTAGCCTTAGTAGCTTAATTGGTAAAGCAGTGTCTTTTCGTGTCAAAGTTGAAAGTTCAAGTCTTTCTTAGGGCATAAATGTAAGTTTTAATTTTTATTTATCTATAATTTATTAGTAATGGTAATTTCTCAAAAGCATCCGTTTCATCTAGTTGATCCAAGTCCTTGGCCGTTTATTACTTCATCGTCAGTTATGCTTTTGGTAACTGGTTTTGTTATGTTTATACATGGCTTTTCTAATGGTTCACTAGTTTTTTTTAGTGGTTTTCTTTTTGTTCTTATAAGTATAATAGTTTGGTGGCGTGATGTAATTCGTGAGGGTACTTTTGAAGGTCAGCACACTTCTACTGTTCAATTTGGTTTTAGAGTTGGTATACTACTCTTTATTTTGTCTGAAGTTATGTTTTTTTTTGCATTCTTTTGGGCATTCTTTTGGGCCAGCTTGTCACCTGTACCCGAAATTGGATCTGTATGGCCTCCGATAGGTATTGAAGTTTTTAACACCTTCGAAATTCCTTTTTTGAATACTGTAATTCTTTTGCTTTCTGGATTTTCTGTTACTTGGGCACACCATAGTATTGTTAGTGGTAATTTTAAAGAAGGTTTCTTTTCTTTGGTTATAACCATTTGTTTGGCGACTTTGTTTACATTGCTTCAAGTGTTTGAATATACATCAAGTACTTTTAGTATTTCAGATGGGATCTATGGTAGCGTTTTTTTTATAGCGACTGGGTTTCACGGGTTTCACGTATTTATTGGGTCTTGCTTTCTAATAGTTTGTTTTGTAAGGTTTTGTTCATTTCATTTTACAAAACAGCATCACTTTGGCTTTGAAGCTGCTGCATGGTATTGGCATTTTGTAGACGTTGTTTGGCTGTTTTTGTTTGTTAGTGTTTATTGGTGGGGTAATTCAATTTTATCGAACTCTTTTTATATTAATGACTTTTTCTCCTTTGGAACAATTCGAAATTGTTTCCCTAATTAAAATTCCATATTTCTTCATAGACATTTCGTTTTCTAACATATCCTTTTATTGTATAGTAATTTTTCTTATTATAGGAACTATAGTAAAAGTGTTTGGCATATCAAATATAAACATTTTTATAAAACCAAGTTTTATTTATCTTGGTATTGAACAGTTGTTTTTGTCATCTCTAGTTATAGTTAAGGAAAATCTTGGGAATGCAGGTAAGCGCTTCTCACCTTTTTTCTTTTTTCTTTTTAGTTTTCTAATTTTGGGAAACGTTGTAGGTCTGGTTCCTTTTAGCTTTACGATCACAGCTCAATTTATTATTACTCTATCTCTATCATATATGGTTTGGGTTGGTAAGCTATTGCTTGGTTTTTATAGGCATGGAATCCATTTTTTTTCAATTCTATTGCCGGGAGGTATCCCTTTCGCTATAGTACCATTCTTTGTTTTTGTTGAATTGATTAGCTTTTTTATTCCGCTTGTTGCTCTAGGTGTTCGACTTTTTGCTAATATAATGTCTGGACACATTCTAATAAAGGTTATTGCAAGCTTTTGCTGGATAGCCCTTTTTTTGGGAAGCGGCGCTTTTCTAGTTCACTTTATCCTAATTGGTATACTATTTTTGTTGATGTTTTTGGAGACAGCCGTGGCGTTTATTCAAGCGTATGTTTTTTTTATATTGTCTTGTCTATATTTTGGTGACTCAATTAAAGGAGGGCACTTATTATAAGTTTTTAAAATTCCGAAGTTGAGTAATGGTAACTCGTTAGGCTCATGCCCTGATATTACAAGTTCAAGTCTTG
>MDLB01000017.1 GCA_001730085.1 PVC group bacterium (ex Bugula neritina AB1) | reverse complement strand
TATTTTTTTATAATAAAGCCTTTTTTTATTTACCATTACAATTTTTCATGGTGTATAAATTTTTATGACCCATCACGGCTCTTTACGATAAGTTTTTTTATTGCATCTTTTTTTTCTTTGTCTTTTAACATAGTCGTATATTTGACACACCTTTTTATTTTTTTTTGTAATGGATTGCGTAAATACGAGGCTATAATTTTGTTTTTTTATTTTAGCTTTTCGTATGGTTTTTACATCTTTAGTATTTATTTTAGTTTCAATTTTTTTCTACCCTATTTTTGGAACTTCATAGTAACCTTTTTTACTCTACCGTTTATTTCATGTCTTTTTCTACCTATAGCTGATAATTATTTGTCAATATCTGTTTTGATTATTTTTTTTATCTCGATTAATTTTCAAATTCCAATGTTGATTTTTGTTATCTTTTACTATAGACTTTTCTCTTTCACTACTCTTTTTTATTATAAAAAGATTTTTTATTTTTTGTTTTTTACTTACGCCTCTGTCTTTTCACCTCCAGATGTTCTAAGTCAACTAGTTTTTACAGTTTTTTTCGTATTTTTCTTTGAGCTTTTTTGCTTTTTTTTCTTGCTTTATATCTCATTTTTAATAAGATTTTAATAATCACCATGTTTATATGTAAATCAAATCTAACGCGTAGTATTCAACGTATTTCTGGAAGAAATAATAGCGGTAAGATTACCGTGTATCATAGAGGAGGAGGTATACGACGTAAGGTCTACTTTATTGATTTTTTTAGAAATTCTTCAGAAAAAGTCTTTATTGTTTGTGGTTTTATCTGGCGTGTTAACAAAAGTAATCTAGCTATTTTGAAGCAATCTTCTCAAGTAGGTTACACTTCTATTATTGCTTGCCAGGATCTTCGTCTTGGTTCTCGTGTTTTTAATCACAACTACATCAATAAAAATAATTCTTCTCCTATATTTAATGTTGGTAGTAACACTAAGCTCGGAGACATGCCCGTAGGGTCCCTCGTTAATTGTATAGAAGTTAACCCAAATAGAGGAGGAGTTCTTATCCGTTCAAGAGGTTGCTTTGGTATAATTATTGATATTACAAAACAAACAACCTTGGTAAAGATGCCTTCTGGACAGGTTCTATCCGTTTCTTCAAATTGTCGGGCGACTTTTGGGAAAGTCACGATTCAGGCAAGAGTTTTTGAGCAACGCAAAGCTGGTCACGCCAGGTGGTTGGGTTACAGACCTACCGTACGGGGTGTGGCCATAAATGCAGTTGACCACCCTCATGGTGGAGGTGAAGGTAAAGGTCGAGTTGGTCGTAACCCCGTTTCTCCTTGGGGTTTTAAAGTTTTTAATTTATATTAATGGTTAAGTTGTATAGACTTTCAAATAAAATTCATAAGTATATAGTAGGTAAGCATTTCAAAATTCATAACGGTAGGCATTATATCCTGATTAAGGTTTTCTCAAATATGGTTGGATATCGGTTTAGGGATTTTGTTAGGACTAAGCTAATTAAGATTCAATTTAAGCACAATTAATTTATGGGTTGTAGATCACATACAAGTAGTTTTCGGAGGCTTTCTGTTGAAACATACCTAAAGCATAACAAGTTTATAACATTTAAAGGTTATAATTTTTTTTCCTCTATTCTTTATTCTAAAATAAATTCAAATGTAATATCTGGAAATTTGATTAACACATCAATAGTTTTTGAAAAGTCTGTTAGATCTCTACTTAAGCAGGTCTTCGTGTTCACTAACAAGGTTATTTTTTTCGATTCAGCTATAGGTTATGTAGTTTATGTAGAGGTAATAAGTGATGTTAACAACAAATTCTTTAATCAATGCTTGGTAAACAAAATTCTTAAACTTGTAAACTATCATAGTAGAAGTGTTATACTTAAAGAAAAGCCTCTAGTACTCATCTTTAACGATCTTATGGATATAAATACAGTTCCTTCTATTAATCCTCTTTTTAAGCTTGTTAAAAAAAATGGATCTTTTAACACTTCAATATTGGTTCAAGCGGGTTTCACCAGTAATTTTTGGTCCTGTGCTTCCGTGTTCTCAGAAGTTTTTTCTTATACATTTACAAGTGTTTCTAATCACGCTGCTTTCTTTTCATTTATTGATCAACTATTTTTTTACATGTATAATTCATCTAATTCTAATTTTTTGGGTATTAGAATAGAAGTTCGTGGGCGAATTAATTTTTATGACAAATCTCAAGTTAAGAAGCTCTTTTATGGTAAGATACCACTTAAAACTATATCTTTTTACTTTGTAGATTACGGTTATTCTACAAGTACAACTTCATATGGTGTTTTTGGTTTGAGAGTTTTTTTTTCGTACCTTAATAGCTAGCTTTTAAATCTATTTTTTTAATATGAAAAATAATAAACAAAAAATAAAAAGGTTTAATTTTAATCTTAAACCCGCTTTTTGTAGTTCTTATCAGAATTCCTCAAACAAAACGGTAAAAACATTCGGAACTGTTTTTCTAGTTTCTAATCGTTCTAGGATAATCTCTAAAGAAAGTGCTGAAGTACTTTTTAAGAAAATTTCCCAAATATTTCATTTTTTTGGTAACACTTCACAATTGGTAACAGATATAACCCCTATTTGTAGAAAATCCATAGGTCTCAGAATAGGAAAGGGTAAGGGCGAGCCTAAGTTTTTTGCTATGCAAGTAAAGCTAGGGCAACCCCTTTTTATAGTTAATCTTTATAACGATCTCCCAATAAAGTCTCGCCTTAAAATTAATCTACATATCAATCGCATATTTTCCCTAAATATACAATAGTTTTTGTTTTTTTATTAGGAGGCTTTTTTGGTTAGGTTGCTTTCAGGTATGGCATTAAAGTTGCAAACTTTATTTTTATAGGTTCGAGTCCTATCCTAACTTCAATATAAAAATAGAATCTTATTCTTAGGACTTAATATAAAAAAACGCCTTAGTAGCTTAATCGGTAAAGCAGTGTCTTTTCGTGTCAAAGTTGAAAGTTCAAGTCTTTCTTAGGGCATAAACGTAAGTTTGAATCCTTATTTATTTTATAATTTATTAGTATGGTGATTTCTCAAAAGCATCCGTTTCATCTAGTTGACCCAAGTCCTTGGCCATTTATTACTTCTTCTTCAGTTATGCTTTTGGTGACTGGTTTTGTTATGTTTATACATGGCTTTTCTAATGGTTCACTAGTTTTTTTTAGTGGTCTTTTTTTTGTTCTTATAAGTATAATAGTTTGGTGGCGTGATGTAATTCGGGAGGGTACTTTTGAAGGTCAACATACGTCTACTGTTCAGTTTGGTTTTAGAGTTGGTATGCTACTTTTTATTTTGTCGGAGGTTATGTTTTTCTTCGCTTTCTTTTGGGCGTTCTTTTGGGCAAGTCTATCACCAGTTCCAGAGATTGGATCTGTTTGGCCTCCTATAGGTATCGAAGTCTTTAACACGTTTGAGATTCCTTTCTTGAACACTGTAATCCTTCTTCTTTCTGGTTTTTCTGTTACTTGGGCACATCATAGTATTGTCAGTGGTAATTTTAAAGAAGGTTTTTTTTCTTTGGTCATAACTATTTGCTTGGCAATTTTGTTTACGTTGCTCCAAGTGTTTGAGTATACCTCGAGTAGTTTCAGTATCTCCGATGGAATTTATGGTAGCGTTTTTTTTATAGCAACTGGGTTCCACGGGTTTCATGTTTTTATCGGGTCTTGTTTTCTAATAATTTGTTTTCTTAGATTTTGCTCATTTCATTTTACAAAACAGCATCATTTTGGCTTTGAAGCTGCTGCATGGTATTGGCATTTTGTTGACGTTGTGTGGTTGTTTTTGTTTGTTAGTGTGTATTGGTGGGGTAATTCAATTTTATTAAACTTCTCTTATTTATAGTGATGACTTTTTCTCCTTTGGAACAATTCGAAATTGTTTCTCTAATTAAAATTCCGTATTTCTTCATAGATATTTCGTTTTCTAATATATCCTTTTACTGTATAGTAATCCTGTTTATCATAGGGAGTGTAGTAAAAATGCTTAATATATCGCAGATGAATATTTTTATAAAACCAAGCTTTATTCATCTTGGAATAGAACATTTGTTTTTGTCATCCCTAGCTATAGTGAAAGAAAATCTTGGGAATGCCGGTAAGCGTTTTTCACCTTTTTTCTTTTTTCTTTTTAGTTTTCTAATTTTGGGGAACGTTATTGGTTTGGTTCCTTTTAGCTTTACGGTTACTGCTCAATTTGTTATTACCCTTTCAATATCGTATATGATTTGGGTTGGTAAACTGCTTCTGGGATTTTATAAGCATGGTATTCATTTCCTCTCTATTCTATTGCCAGGAGGTATTCCTTTTGCTATAGTACCTTTTTTTGTCTTTGTTGAGTTGATTAGCTTTTTTATTCCTCTTGTAGCTCTTGGTGTTCGGCTTTTCGCTAATATAATGTCTGGACATATTCTAATAAAAGTTATTGCAAGTTTTTGCTGGATAGCTCTTTTTTTGGGAAGCGGTGCTTTTTTTATTCATTTTGTTCTAATTGGTATGCTATTCTTGTTGATGTTCTTGGAAACAGCTGTTGCTTTTATTCAAGCGTATGTTTTTTTTATATTGTCTTGCTTGTATTTTGGTGACGCTATTAAAGGGGGTCACTTATGTTAAGTTTTTAAAATTCCGAAGTTGAGTAATGGTAACTCGTTAGGCTCATGCCCTAATATTACAAGTTCAAGTCTTGTTTTCG
>MDLB01000016.1 GCA_001730085.1 PVC group bacterium (ex Bugula neritina AB1) | reverse complement strand
AATGAATGGGACAATGGTTTTTCTGCCTCTTCGGAGGTTATACGAGCTATTAAAAAATATAATGAGGACTACCCTCACTCTGTAATAAATTATTTTACTCCTAATGCGTTCGATAATTTATGTAAACAAAAGGACCTTTATTCAAGAAGTTGTGCTTGACTTAACGTATAGCACTACACTATTTACATACTTATCTATACTCATATTTTTACCATTCTCATTTTTCTTTTCTCTTTCTTTTATAAAATCTTGTATTTTTAAAATTTTTTATAGGCTATGCAGAGGTGTTAAGTTATACTATAAAAATGCTTTATATTAAATATATTATAATTATTTTATTTTTATCATCTGAATTATATTCAGTTTCAAATAGAAGTATTTTTAAAGAGTTAACTTTAGAAAATAAAGATAAAAGATCTGAATCTGATTGGTTAGAAATTAAAAATAAAATTGATAATTTTTTAGAGAAATTAAACCACACTGATCTAATTCCTGACTTAGAAGATAGTTTGGAAAAAATTTCTAAAGAAATAGTCGATAACAATATTTCAAAACATGCAATAGGGAGTTATCTTTTTGAGAAAATATCTTCAGATAAAGATATAGATAACTTAAAAGTTATTTTAAAAAAATCAATAAAAATTAGAAATATTATTTTAAGTTTCACAGAAAACCACCCTAATGTTTATATTGACTTTGTATTTAGAAATAGATTGAGAATCTTAACATCTTTTCTGAATGAAAATATAAATATATCTATGTTAAAAAAACGATACATTAAAGGTTTAACATATTCAAATGTGTATCTAAACCATATAAATGATTTAGGCCTAATCATCAAACCAGTTGATGAAAACCCTTTATCTCTATCGAATGATTCAGCCCTAATCATCGAACTATTCGGTCCAAAAAACCCTTTCCATCTATCGATCGAATACACTCCTCATCTCTGGAAGATTTTAATGGTAGAACAACAAAGGGAAGATTCTAATATTCATCTAACAGATATCCTTATCTCAACTTACTTAAAATTTGTTCAGGAAACAAACATCAAACCTGGAACAGTGCCAACCTTTTTAGCTTATAATGATGTGGAAAACGTTCCTACCTTAAATTTTATAGACAAAAAAAATCTTACTAGAGGAACTTACTTAAAGGAAAGATCCACCATTGAGTCTTTTGCTAAAAATTCTCCTCTTACAGAAAGATATATTAAAATATCAAAAATTTTTGGATTTAAAATATCTGCTATAGCTCTTTTAGACGATACATATTTTTGTCAAGGTTGCACTACTCTGGTTTTAAAAATAGAAAAATCAATCGATGGCGACCCTTTATTGAATTTTTTTATGTTCAAAGATAAGTTGAAAATTTTTTTAAAAGAAGTATCTTCCGAAAAAACTTATATCGATAAAGTAGACGATTTCAAAGCGTTAGTATTAACTTTATCTACATCTGAGCCTATAGCGACCGACGATATTGCTACTATTATTATAAAACATACAAAAAGACTAAAAAAACTAGCTGTTGAAAAAGAATATTTATGGTCTAAATTTTTGAATGATCCAGAGGTAGCAAAAGTGATAACAACCATTTCTACTAACATTTTAGATTTAGAGTTAAAAAACGAATTTCAAGATATCATCAAAAAAGATAGAGATTTATTTAAGGAAACTAAACAGATATCTTCTCATGCATAGAAAAAACATCTGATTATAAATTTTAATTATAAAAAATTTAATTTATTATTTAAATACAATTTAACCTCTTTTTTAATCAAGACTCGGATATAAAGATACTCTTCGCAACAATATCTCTTTATGTTAAAATACTCACCATGGATCTCATTATCACAGAAAAACCAAGTGTCGCACAAAGTATCGCATCTGTCTTAAATATAGCAACAAAAAAAACAGGCTACTATGCAAGCTCTAAATATTACGTAACCTGGGCTTTTGGGCACCTTGTGACCTTAGACCCTCCTGACAGCTACGGGAGTGAATACAAACTATGGAATATGAGTCAGTTACCCATTATTCCTGAAAAATTCTTAAAGTCTCCATCTAAGTCGCAACATATTCAAACACAGTTAAAAGTGATCTCAAACTTGCTCGATTTAAAGAAATGTGAAAAGGTGATCTGTGCAACAGATGCCGGTCGAGAAGGTGAACTGATTTTTAGGTTGATTTACGAAATAACTCAATGCAGCAAACCTATTCAACGTCTCTGGATTTCTTCTCAAACAGATGAAGCCATCCGTAAAGGTTTTTCACAGTTAAAAGATGGCAAAGACTACGAACCCCTTTATCACTCAGCCATTTCCCGTGCAGAAGCAGATTGGCTTATTGGAATGAACGCAACCCGTGCCTATACCCTTCGGCTCTCAAAAGGCCAAGGCGTCATGAGTGTCGGTCGAGTTCAAACCCCTGTTTTGAATATGATCGTTAATCGATATGCAGAAAATAAAGACTTTACCCCAGAAAAGTATTGGCAGATCATCGCAGATATTCAATATAAAGATTCGACATTCAAAGGAATCTTGTTTGATCCAAAAACAAAAAAAGACCGTATAACAAACGAAAAAGAAGCCAAAGACACAATTGCAAAAATCAAAGAAAAGTCAGATGGTGAGGTGACATCCGTAACAAAAAAAATACGTGAAGAAAAACAACCTTTGCTTTTCGATCTCACAGAGTTACAGAAAGAGGCTCATCGTCGTTTCAAATTTTCTGCAGACAAAACCCTACAGTTAGCCCAGTCTCTTTACGAAAAACAAAAACTTATCACCTATCCCAGAACTTCCTCTAGATATCTCTCCTCTGATCTAAAACCCAAGGTAAAACAACTCATCCAAAATTTATCCGACCATCCTTCTTTGGGGAAATACGCACAAGAGATTTTAGGGACAAAACTATCTTTCACGAAAAGAGTTTTCAATGACAAAAAAATAACAGATCATCACGCTATTATCCCTACAGAAAAAAAAGCGTCTTTCCGCTCTCTTCCATCGGATGAAAGTAAAATCTTTGAAATCATTCTCAAAAGATTTTTAGCTGTTTTTTTACCTATCTGTCGTAAATCTCAAAATGAAATCATATCTCGATTCGGTGACTTTTTCTTTAAGAGTTCAGAAACTTCCATCATATCTCCAGGTTGGTATATTCTCTATATGAGTGACTCTAAGAACAACAAATCTAAAGAAAATCTTTTACCTCCAATAAATGTCAAAGATCCTGTTAAACAAATCGACTCCACTCTGGATCAAAAAATGACAAAGCCTCCCCCCCTATACAACGAGGCCTCTATACTTAGCGCCATGGAAACCGCCTCTAAAAATATTGACGATCAAGAGCTCCGTGAATCCCTCAAAGAATGTGGTTTAGGAACACCTGCAACTCGCGCACAAATCATCGAAAGATTGATACAGGTGAAATATATTTATCGTGAGAAAAATAGACTCGTTCCTACTGAAAAAGGTATTTTTTTGATCAACTCCATTCAGGAAAAAGAGCTCGTATCTCCTGAACTAACGGGTGAGTGGGAAAAAAAACTAAACTTAATAGCAAAGCAAGAATATTCAAGGAAAGATTTTATGAAAGAAATCAAGCTTTTCACACAAAAAATCATTAAAAAAATGCAAACGGTCTTAAGCTCTACACCACTAAATGCATGTCCTCAATGTGAATCTCCTTTGGACGAAACCTCCAATTTTTACGGTTGCTTATCTTCCAAAGATTGTTCTTTTAAAATACAAAAGGTCATGGCTCAACGACCTTTTTCAATAGATGAAATAAATACTCTTTTAAAAGATAAAAAAATAGGACCTCTTGAGGGTTTTGTGAGTAAAAAGAAGAAGAAATTCTCTGCTTCTGTTGTCATCGATGAAAAGGGTGATACAAAGTTCTTTTTTGAAGACAATACTAACTCCGACCCTGTCGGTGATTGCCCCCTATGCCAAAACCCTGTGCTTGAATATAATAAGTCGTTCAGTTGCTCAACTTGGAAAAAAACAGCCTGCCCCTTTACCATTTGGAAAGTTGTCGCAGGCAAGACCATAACACTTGATATTGCCAAAACACTTCTTTCCCAGAAAAAAACTACCTCATTAGAAGGTTTTACCTCTAAATCCGGAAAAAAGTTTTCTGCTCAACTTATTTTAGATAAGGCAAAAAAAGTTGCATTCAGTTTCGATTGACATCCTCACCTACCTAAAGGAAGGTAATTCCTAGATTTACTAAGTAATTTTCTTAGCAACTAGGGGTTCTTGCTTCATAGAAATTCCTAACGGATTTTCTCCACAAGCTAACAAGGCATGCCCTGCCTCTAAGATATTACGCCCCGCATTACGGTCAGCGTTTGCACTGTAGCC
>MDLB01000015.1 GCA_001730085.1 PVC group bacterium (ex Bugula neritina AB1) | reverse complement strand
TCGATGAACCTTTTAGAGGTAGTAGATGGAGAGAGAAGAGTTAATAGAAAATTATCGCAGGATAATAAAAGTCTGGGGGAAGATGCAGAATATCTGGAAATGAGTCTGAAAGATCATATGGCTAAACTGTCAGATTTTATGGCTGAAAATGAGCACCTTAAAGGATTGTTAGAAGATAGAGGTAGAGAGTTTGATAAAGAGTTGGATTTCTTTCGTAAAGAGCTTGCTGAGAAGGAAGAAAGTCTTAAGGGCATAGAACTGCTGCTGACAGAAAGCAAGGGAAAGGCTCAGGAAAGAGATGAGCGATTGGCAAACATGGGAATTGAGCATGATCGATTATTAGAAGAGATTAAGCATTTAAGAGCAAATAATGAGGATCTAGATAAAGATTTAAAAGAAATAAAGTCAGAGTTGTCAAAATTAACAGGGTTGCTTAAAGAAGCGAATGAAAAGTCTGAAAGTGTTAAAGAGTACTGGTTAGGAGAAAAAGCTACAAAAGAAAAAGATATTGAGGAAGCAAAAAGACAGATAGAAACTCTTTATGGTGAAAATGAAAAATTAAGAGATGCAAATGAAAGAGCGCAAGACGTTCTTAGAAAGGTAGTCGGTAGCTATAAAACCAGATTGTATGAGGTTGAAGATGCTAATAGTAAAGCTATGGCAGAGCATGAAAATGCGCAATTAATAATCGGCAGGCAGGAGAAGATAATAGAAGATCTGGTAGAGAAAGAAGAGTCGTTGATTTGTCAATATGATGATGGAATAGCGAGGATGAGAGTCGCTGAGAGTGGTCTTAATGAACAGCTGAGAAATTTAAATGAGAGCTTAGTTACAAGGGCAGATGAGAATGATCGGCTTTCTTCAAAAATTAGAGAGACTGAAAATGCATTAAAAGAGTTGCGAGATAACTTAAACTCAACTGTTGCTGAAAGAGATGAACTTAAGGAAGAATTGAAGTTTTTGCATAGACAGGTAGAAGAGTTATCCAAAGATAAATATAAACTTGAGGCTGATAATGAATTAAAAGAATCAAGAATTAAAGAAATTGAAGTAAATCTGATTGGAATTGCCAGTGAAGCGGAGAGACATCTGAAAGGCGTTGTAAATGAATATTTATTGAAATTAAATCAGGCGGAGTCCTTATTAACAAAAACAAAACAAGATTTGGCTCGAAGTAGTGATCTTGCAAAGAGAGAGGAACAAGAAAATAAAAAGTTGGAGGAACGCAATGAAGCATTATCTCGTGATCTCTTTGATAGTAGAGAGGCTTTGAAATGTGAGACAGAGAAGTATGAAAGTTATTTTAATTTGTGGAATAGTGCTAGCGAAGATTTAACATTAGCTCAGCAAAATGTATCAGATTTAGAAAATCAATTGCGAGTCGTTCGTGAAGAGATGAGCGCTTTAACAAAACCTGCATCTGAAGACTTTCAAGATAAAATTAATGCTCTAAAAGTGGAGTTAGAACAAAGTAGGGCTAGAGAAAGGGAACAGCAAGAAGAACTGGCTAAAAGTAAAGTTGGTTTAGATAGTGCGACAGCGAGCCTCCAAAGTGCCTTGAAAGAGAGTGAAGCTAAAGAAAAAGATCTTCAGGCTCATCTCTCGGAGTTGAAAGGGGCGTTAGGTAAAGAAAAAGTTGAAAAAGAGACGTTGAGTAAAAAATTAAACCCTCTTGAGGCTGCATTGAATGAAGCTACATCTAAAATAGTCAAGATTCAGGAGGAAAGAGATAATCATATAGGCAGGATTCAAGAATTTGAAAGAGATCAGGGGGCACAAAAACTTAGAGAGCGACAGCTACAAGAAGAGTTAGGTGAAAAGAATTTAAAAATTAATGGGCTTGAGCAGAAAATTGGGGAAATGGCTGAGGAAATTTCTGCTATGGAAAGAAAACATGTCCAAGATATGTTAGGTGTTCAAGACCATTTGAAAGTATCAGAAGAGGAAAAAACAAGTTTATATCAGGAGTTGTTAGAATTAAAAAACAAAGAGGCTGGATTAGAAGATACTGTAAGTCGGTTGCAGTCGGTTACTGAAGAGTTAAAAGCTTCTGGCATTAAAAGAGAAGCTTTAGAAAAGGAAAGAGATGAATTACATATAAAAGTTGATGCTGCTCATGACGAACGTCGTATTAATTTGGAGCGCATAGCTACGTTAGAGAGCGATTGTAAGAATTTGAAGAGTGAGTTGGATGATTCTAAAAAGGAAACAGAAAGTACTAATGAAGAAGTGGCTGGGCTGTTAGAAAAAATAAATAAACTAGTGGCTGAAAGTAATGAGTTAAAGAAGGATTCTGATTCGTTAAGATTGGATGCTAATCAATTAAATAAAAATCTTACAGATAAAGAGGCTGAGTTAAATGATGTCTTGCAAGAAAAAAGCAGGTTGCAATATCAGGTTGATTCTTTAGGGGAAAAGGATGGAGAGCTAAAAGATCTTGCCAGACGAATAGCAGAGTTTGAAGAGGAGGCTGGTACTTTATCTAAGCAACGAGATGGTGCATTAAAAGAGCTAGAAGACAATAAACGCTTATTGGTTATAAATAAAAAAGACATTGAAGGTTTAAATTCAAATATAGCTTCACTAAGGAAAGAGAAAGAAGCAATAAGTTATGTTTTAACTGAGCAAAATCAAAAGCAAAATGATCTGGAGCGTTTATTAGGTGAAACTCAGAGCCAAGCTTTAAAAGAACAAAGAGACCTTCAGGAGACGATAGGTGCGCTCAATCAAAAACTTGTAGTGGTGAGTGACTCTCTGAATGAGAAAAAAGACCAACTACAAAAAGAGGTGGAAAGTTCACAAGCTAATGCCAGAGATTTTAGTGCTGCGAAAGAGCAAATAGCTGCACTGGAAGGTGATAAACAGGCTTTGCAGCAAGAGATGAAAAAGGTTGCAGAAGCGTATGAAGCTCTTGAACAAGCAGTAGGACGACTTGAAAATGCGGAAGCTACTTATAGTGAAGACATTGAAAGATTAAGAAAAAAAGTAAGGGTAATTGAATCGTACAATGTTTCTTTGATGAGAGATCTTGAACTAAGTAAGCAATCTCTAAGTGGCCAACAGAAAGATTTTCTGGTTTTGCTTAAGCGAATATCCCTGCTTCAAGGTAAGTTAGAAGATGAAAAAAATAAGGGTGATTCAGCGTTTCAGAAGGTTAAGCGTGAGTTAAAATCTTTGGATGATGAAAAGAGCGTCTTGGAAAAAACGATTGCAGAAGAGAAAGAGCAAGTCAAAAAGCTTGAAGATAAAGTTCATGAAGTTATGTCACTAAATGATAAGGAAGTATCCGAGCTTAAGAAGCAGTTAAATGAAGTAGAAGCTCGTTCTAAAGATGATATAGAAAAGCTTCGTAGTTATGATGAGCTAGCAGTTCAGTTAAAAAAAGATGTACGAGTGCATGAAGCCGCTGCAGAAGATCATCGTGCAGTTATGGAGGATACGCTTAAATCAATGGGCTCTCTTAGTGAACGAGTAGAAAAAGAAACAGCACGGAACCAAGAGCTGGAAGCTTCTAATAAAGAAAAAGACGATAAAATCAAGAAGCAGGCTAAGCAGTTAGAAGCTCATAAAAAATACGAAGATAGACGTGCTCCACTCGTATCAGCAGTAAATGAACAACACATTCACAGAGGAGGGGAGCAATCTGGTTTTGCTAGTATAACCCATGGCCTTAAGCATATTGTTCTGCGGCAAAAAGGTGTACTAGTCTCTAATGGTAATTTTGAATTGTTACAAAATGATCTTCGAACAGCAGCTGCAAATCTCGCTGAAGAAGAGCGTAGAATTAATGATGAACACAGTTTTTATAAGTATCAAAAAGATCGCCTCCCCAGTCATGTTGAAAAACGACAATTGCTGATAGCAGCTCTGGAAGGATGTAAAACAGCTATAAAAAATAGTTTGGCCAACTATAATAGATCAGATTATGAACAATTAAATGAGGTCATAGGGAAAGAGCTTGAAAAAATAGACGAAGTTAAAGCACAGTATCGAATTGAACAAGATTCTGCTAATGATGCTATAGCTAAAATCGACGAGAATATAACTGGTATTGCTAATAGGGATGAAGAAGAATCAACCGACGATACAGTAGTGCCTGATAAAATCGCGACTAGAGCATTAATAAAGCTTCAGAGGCTTCAAAGCAATTCTCAAAACCCGCCATTTAGACAAGAGATGGATGATTATAGTGCTGGAGCTGTAGTTAAATTTGCATGTGGTCATTTGTTAG
>MDLB01000014.1:3224-4045 GCA_001730085.1 PVC group bacterium (ex Bugula neritina AB1) | reverse complement strand
ATCCCTGCAACATTTATGTATATTCCTGTACTAAAAGATCGTCCTGTACAGGTAACTTTTGATGCAAGACAAGATCTCAACTGGAAGGTCGCTACCCAACTTATTCCGCTTGGTGGCAATAGCTTTTTGGCTCCTAATCTTCAATATTTTATGGATAGCCCAGTAGAAATAAGCAATCATACAATAAGAGAACACAAAATAGAATCCGGAATAACCGAATATACTATACGATTAGTACTGCTTCATCAAGGGACAGAAGAAGAAGTTGATGCATATTTTGAGCAAATAAAAAAGATTATTGAACAAGAAAAAGCAGTCTTTGGGGATTATCCTAATTTTGATTATGGAGAATACACTTTTCTTGCTAGCTATATGCCCACTGTTTCCAGAGATGGCATGGAACACCGTAATTCTTCTGTCTTAACGAGCACCACAAGCCTAGCAGATGGAGGAATGAGAAAGAATATAACCACTGTTGCTCATGAGTTTTTTCATTCTTGGAATGTAGAACGTATTCGACCTATTTCCCTGGAACCTTTTGATTTTGAAAAAGCTAATATGTCAGGGGAATTATGGTTTGCTGAAGGTTTTACTTCTTACTACACTTATTTGATATTATGTCGTGCAGGAATCATTTCGCAAGACGAGTATTTAGAAAGTCTAACCAAAACATATAATCGCGTATGGAATTCTCCTTCTACGCAATATTTTAATCCAATTGAAATAAGCTACCAAGCTCCTTTTTATGATAAAGCAAAATCAATAGACCCAAAAAATAAAGAAAACACATATATATCACATTATCCTTACGGTAGCATGTT
>MDLB01000014.1:0-3148 GCA_001730085.1 PVC group bacterium (ex Bugula neritina AB1) | reverse complement strand
ACTTATTTGGACTAAATATGGTAAAACCGAAATCCCGTATACCATTGAAAACCTATTTCTCACTTTAAGAGAATATGCCGGGGAATCTTTTGCCGATAATTTTTTCGAAAAATATATATATGATAGCCAGAAACCGGATTATAAAAAATTATTAGGCTCAGTGGCAATATACCTAAAATCCAATAGCAAAACATCTTATTTGGGGGCTTCTATTGAATTTAATGAGGATGATATGGCTGTAATTTCAGAATATACAAAAAAAGGAACTCCGGCTTATAATGCGGGCCTGGAAAAAGGGGACATTATAATAGCTATCAACAACCAGTCATTTTCTGATATTGATCAATTTAATGCTGCATTGCAAAAACACAAACCCGGTAAAAAAGTAACTATTATGTATAAGAGACTTAATGTCGAAAATAAAGTTTTGGTAAAAATAGCACCTGATCCCGAAATTAAAGTTACCCCCTATTCTAAACCGAGTAAGAAAGCTTTAGAAAAGAGAGAAAAATGGCTTAAAGCGAAAGAATAGGTAATAGATAATATAGGCTAAATATAAAAAAGGTGTATGAAAAAAGCTTCACATACCTTTTTTTTCATTAGCGCCCGAAACTTTTGAATCAAGATTGCTTTACTTCGACCTAGCTCAACAACCACACTGCTAGAGACAAGAGTCAAGACATAATTAATAGCAATGCATTATATTTTTAGTTACAAAATTATAAATCATGTAAGCTATATCATGTTATAATTTGAAAAAGTAAATTCTCTTAAATTATTCATTAAACACTCTTAATGATTTATTTTTCAACATGTTACCTTTTCCCAAAAGATCATTCTAAGAAACTTTCGGGTAGTTGTGAGCTTTTTTATATGTAAAACTTAATTCTTATCAATTAGAAAGCCTATACGCATCAAGGTTTCTATTAGCTAAGTTGAGCTCTTCCCTAACTCTGGTAAGTTCTTCTTTATATTCTGCCATTCTTTTATCAATTTCGTCATATTCTTTCAATTTACTCTTCATAGCCTGAATATCTACATAAGAATTTACGATATTAGAATACATATCATAACGATAGGTAGAATCTTCTGTTGGTATTGATTTTTGCAAATCGACTATCTTAGAATTAATCATCGAATTAATATATGAAAGATTTTGACCAGGAATATCAAGCGAATCAATGAGCGATTTAATCTCTAACATTCTTCCCGAAAATTCTTCCTGAAAATACATCTCTTTCTCTATAGATGCCGTGCGCTCTCTTAAAACAGAGTTTTCCTTAAAAGGTACTCTATCAAAATCAAAAAAGAATGCCGTTACAATTAGTGCTACTGTAAACAGAAATAGCAGGGCAAACTTCAAAATACTATCTCTTCTTTCTTTACTGTTTTTTGGTTTCATTTGTGCAAATTATAATTTAGTGACGTTACGTTAATCCAACAGAAAACTACGTCTGTTTTTAACATCCGGTTTAGCAATAACTTCTTCTTTAACAAATATATTAGAATCCGATTTTTTACCGATATAATCAAGTTCATTTAATTTCTTAAAAAGAGACATCATCAACTTTGTAAAACTTGAAACGTTAAACAAAGCCTTGTTTATATCTGTGTGTTGGTATTCTAAGTCTATCATTTGTACTAATACATTCTCAAAAGCTCCTTGATTAAGATCACACCAATCAGACAGATAGTTGAGCAACTCTTCTTTTCCTGTTCCAACATAAACATCTATACTATTTTTTATAACCCTTGCTAATGCCATAAGCTTAGTAATCATAATTACTGGTGGTAAATGTCTATCATATATCCTAAACTCTGGCAATACCCCACCTAAATGCTGCAATGTATTCTGTGTTAAAACAAGTACCATACTTGCCAGATCATTGGCCTGCTTTTTTTGGTGGATTTTCTGAATAATATTCATGGAATACTTTTCTATAGCATTAAAAAAAGTATGTATTTCGGTATAAATATATGTCAGGTCTTGGTGACTTTGTATAGAAACACAAGGAGGAATAAAATCTTCGGCAAGAGCTGGAACTCCATTTATAAACTCTATTCTTCCTATTGTAATATGTTGATTTCCAAACTCTTCTTCATTAGTCTCAGCATTGGTTAATATCCCAAGACTATATTCCGGAAGTACGTATGGATGCCGGGGAGGTTCTTCTTCTGGGTCTGCATCACCAATCGGTATTCTACTATAGGGATTTACACTTAGGACAATATAACATTCTTCTTCTTCACCGTTCACCTTATACTCTGCACCTATAACACTTCCTTTTTCTTCCAAAAAAGAAGAAATTTCTGGTGATATATCAATAATATAACCGCCTTTAGTAATTGCACGGCACTTATTCAATTTCACTTTTATAGTGTCCTGACCGTCCATAGAAAATACCATATCTACGGTGTCTTCTCCCGACATATCAGGTAACAACCCATAATTAACTGCATTTATACCTTTTGCCCCAATCTGTTGAGATAAGTTTGTAAACGCATTATCAGCCTCTATAAAATGATTCTTATTAACCTTCATACCATCAATCCAATTGACTCTATGATGATTTTTATTAGTTGCTTTCATCGATCTTTAATTTTCTATTAACCACCTAATCGTGTGGTTTTATATCGTATCACAATGTTCTTAATACAATTATTTTCTTCCCTTATAATCTGTAGTTCCTTAACTTTTGCTCCTTTTCTTCGTATTCTTTCGCATAATTCAAGAAAAGTGGTACGTTTTTTATTTGCGAGTACTGGTAAATCTAAATTACCACACAGGTACTCACTAAAATCCTTAGCTGTTGCTTGTTTCCTTCCAACTTGTATTATTTTTGCCTCAAATGCTTTATCACTAATATAGGGAGCTTTAAATTCTTCTTTGGGAGCTTCTTTAACATCTTCAGTCGGTGCGTATTTTAGTTTGGTGCCACTAGATTTAGGCTTCTTTATTTCTATTATAGGCTTTTCTTTGACTTTTTCTTTAGGCAATACATTAATTTTCCTTTTGGTACCATATCTAACATCTCCATTAACAATTAATGTTATTGTCTTTAAACCTGCCGTTTGATACACATATTCAGGGTTCTTTTTGGTAGAATTAACATTGGCAGTTTCACCAAATCTCCATTCCCAAGAGGTT
>MDLB01000013.1:2097-4042 GCA_001730085.1 PVC group bacterium (ex Bugula neritina AB1) | reverse complement strand
CACCATATTACGTCGAAGTGCCTTTAGTCTTTTTAGGTGGAAGTACTCCTATTGACAGTTATTTATTGGAATTAACTATATGGACTGGTGATAAGGTAAACGATTTACCTAGTCAACCTACATACACCATAACAAAAGAAAATACCGCGCAATCTACAAGCACAGACAATGTGGACGTCGCTAGGCTTATAGATGATTTTATAGCCCCCGTTAGGAATGTGCAAAACACCACTGGAATAATAAATGGATTGAATACTGTTTGGGTTCGTTATAGAACGGTTTTAAATTTCGGCAATAGCATAGAGGTTAACCAAGATGTAACTACAACGGCAGTAAAAGGGTATGCTTATGGGAATGAAGGTAAGAACTTTCAAACAGGTAAAAGGATTTTATTAGATGGTGATGAGTTTGATGCGCATAAAGACAGTCTTTTTCTAATACCTTTCACTAGGGATGAGAATACAGAGACAGGAATAACAGTAACAGGCTTCCCTTCTGGAAATCAAATATATCTTAATAATAATTTAGTAGGGTCGACAAACACGCAGGGGGTTGTTTCTATTTTTAATATAGATTGTTCTGAGGCGACTGGGGATGAGCGAATAGACGTTAACCTACCTTTAGGATTCACTAAGAATAGAATATACATATATCTAAGAGAAGAATGCAAGCATACGCCCTACGATGTTACATTTATAAACAGATACGGACACGAACAAAATATAACTTTTTTCAAAGAAAGAACAGACACCGTAAATGTAGAAAGCGAAAGTTATGAAAGGTCTTTTGGTCAACCTTCAGGTGGTGTTCATCAGTTTGTTGATTTTAACACAAACGCAAAGCAGACAATAACACTAAGTACGGGTTATTTAGAAGAGGGGATTAACGAAAGTATAAAGCAACTTCTTTTAAGTGAGAGGATATGGATAGGGAGTGACCCTGTAAATATTAAAACAAAGTCACAAACATTACAAACTAGAAACAACAACAGACTAATATCTTACACTATTGAGTTTGAATATTCATACAACTTAATAAACACAATTTGATAACAGGGCTTTACATAGAAAACGATAGACTAGACCTTTTTAACGATGAGTTAATCGAGGTTAAATCTAGTATTGCTGATGTTTCTGATTTAAGTAAGTCTACAACCGATTTTACTAGAACGTTTACAATTCCCGCAAACGAGGTAAACAATAAGATTTTAAAGCATTGGTACAATGTGAATATTGATAATGGGTTTGACGCCAGAACTAAAGTTGATGGACGTATAGAATTAGGTGGTATTCCCTTTAAATTTGGCAAATTTACTTTAAGGCGTGTTATAATAAAACAGGGGAAGCCCGCAAGTTATTCGTTAAATTTTGTAGGAAACCTAAACGAATTAAAAGAAAAACTAGGTAAGAATGAGCTGACTAGTTTAGATTTAAGTGCTTTTAATCACGATTATAACGGGGCTAATGTTTTAACAGGGCTAACAAGTGGATTGTTTAACGGTGATTTGATATACACGCTTAATCCTAAAAAGCAATACTTCTATTCTTCCGACAACAATGATACAACTGATACGGAGGTTTTGTCTAACATAGGTTGGAACACGCAGTCTAATATACACGGCGTTAGGTTTAACGACCTTAGTCCCTCAATTAAAATTATTAAAGTACTAGAAGCTGTTGAAAACGATTACAATATTGCTTTTAGTCGTGACTTTTTTGGGCTTTCTGAATTTTCAGATGTTTATTTATCATTAATCAATCGGTCAGAGAATATAGGATTTGAAAGCAAGGTGATAGATTTTAATGCAGGGGATGAAGACAATGTAAACCTATCAACAGATACGGGTAGTTTTTTATTGCGTAACACATCCGCTCAGAATGATGAGATATGGTGGGATCAAAAAATAACAATAAACCCTGCAAGCGGATTTGAAAATGTATCTTAT
>MDLB01000013.1:410-2067 GCA_001730085.1 PVC group bacterium (ex Bugula neritina AB1) | reverse complement strand
CAGGGAGTTAGAAATTGGCGTTTTGAACAAAGGATAGACGGTCAAGGTCAAGAGACTAGGCAGGTAAGATATTTAATTGAAAGCAACGAACCCTTTTCATTCGATGCTATTTGGAGGCAGACACGTTATGAGTTAATATCTACCTCACAAGTAGATGTGCAGAACTTTAGAACAGATGCAAATGGTGATAGTACAAGCTCTACTATTTCGGTGTCTGATAACTTGCCTAAATTAAAGATAATCGACTTAATAACGGGTTTATTTAAAGCGTTTAAACTTGTAATAATACCTCAAGAAGATGGGAGTTTATATATAGATAGTCTTAACTTTTATTACAAAAAAGGTAAAATATGGGATATATCTAAATATGTACACAATGAAGAAATACAAATAGAAAGAGGTGAGATATTTAATGAAATTAATTTTGCTTTTAAAGACCCGACAACTATTTTAAATCAAGAGTTTGAACGTAATAACGGAATAGCTTACGGGAATGAAGAGTTAAGACTAGAGGATGAGAACGGAAAGCCCTTAGATGGTGAAAGTTATGAAATAAAAGTACCTTTTGAAACCGTTGTTAGTGATAGGCTTATAGATGTTTCTAATGGAAACGAAACGTCTATAATGTACACGCCTATTATATCAGACACTTTAGACCCTGTTACACCTGCACCATTTTTATTTTATAACATCCTTACAAATATAAACGGCTATCCAATTAAATATATTGGCAGCAATAACTCTATACAGGAAGTGACGGGGTCAATCAACACCGCACATCATAGTAATTCGTTTGGGGAAAATAGTACGCACAGCTTACTATTTAGCAATGAATTTAGTGAGTGGGATGGAGCGTTACAACCTAATAATTTGTACACCAACTATCACAAAGAATATATAGATGGTATTTTTAATATCAAAAGAAGAAACTTTATTTTAAACGCTACTTTGCCTTATCACATTCTAACAAAGATGGGGTTAAATGATGTTTTTAAAATAAGATATGAGTATTACCGACCTGATAACTACACTACCAATTTATTGACGGGTAGGGTTAAGTTTAAGCTCATCAACTCTTTTAATGTTGGTTTAAGTGATTTAGTTTTAGGTAACAGGAATATTAAGACAAACGAAAAGACAACAACTAACACTATAGCTTTAACAAGCGATAATACAACAAGTACTATAGTTGATAATGGTTTTGGTACGTCTTGGGTTACCGCAATACAAGTTAATGGGAAATTGGAGATTGTATTGCAAGAAAACAACACAATAGTAAATAGAAATGCTTTTGTTAATGTAGTTGATGAAAATGGGTTAAAACAAGATCAAACCATATATGTAGAGCAAAAAAGTGCTTCTATAATAACATCAGACAACAATATAGTAACAGTAGACAGTAATTTAATCACCGTAGATAATGGCTAAAGAAATAATAAACATAGGAACAACTCCTAACGATGGAACTGGAGATACACTTAGGAATGCTAACACAAAAACTAACAATAATTTTAGTGAAGTATATCAGTCTTATGGGTTTTTAGATTACAACGACTTATCGACTTCTACTACACCTATAAGTGTTTTAGGGGGTGCGACTAACGGGTATTTAACCAATGACGGGGCAGGAAGTTTTACAAACAAATTATACCCACCA
>MDLB01000013.1:0-335 GCA_001730085.1 PVC group bacterium (ex Bugula neritina AB1) | reverse complement strand
AGGAAGTTCTACAAACAAATTATACCCACCAAAAGGAGTTACCGATATATGGGACACTGCTAATAATCAATTTGATTTTACACAGCTAAACTTAGGTTCAAAAGTATCATTCAGAATAGATGTTGAGGTTACAACATCTGCACAAAATCAAGAAATTGAATACCAAATAGAACTAGGTATAGGCTCAGCTCCTTACACGCTGACAATTGCAAGAGAGGGTTTTAAAACAGCAGGCACTTATAAAACGGTTGTGTACAATTGGATATATATGGGAGACTTAAATACTAGAGATAATGCAGGTAAAATAAAACTATTTTCAGATGATAATTTTACTG
>MDLB01000012.1 GCA_001730085.1 PVC group bacterium (ex Bugula neritina AB1) | reverse complement strand
GGCTACAGTGCAAACGCTGACCGTAATGCGGGGCGTAATATCTTAGAGGCAGGGCATGCCTTGTTAGCTTGTGGAGAAAATCCGTTAGGAATTTCTATGAAGCAAGAACCCCTAGTTGCTAAAAAAATAGCTTAGTAAATCTAGGAATCACCTTCCTTTAGGTAGGTGAGGATGTCAAGTAAGAATCTCGTTGCTTGAAATGAAAAACTGTTTTAAAATCTCTTCTTTAAAGAGATGCAATTATTAATTGTAAAAGGTTTTAGATATTCGAGACCGTTTACTAGCGGTCTTAAAAAATAAAAGGGAAAATTATAATGAAAAAAGTGGCTATAATGACGAGTGGAGGAGATTCTCCAGGTATGAATGCTGCCGTTAGAGCTGCTGTGCGTACGGCGTTACATAAAGGAATAGAACCCTGGGGTATTTTTAAAGGCTATGATGGGTGCATTGATAATAATATGGAATTAATGAGTCATTTATCAGTTTCAAATATTATCCACAGGGGAGGAACAATCTTAAAAACATGCCGGAGTGACAGATTCCGAAAAATTGAAGGGGTTCAGCGTGCGGCAAAAAACTTGGAAGATCGAAATATAGATGCACTTGTTGCTATTGGTGGAGATGGTACGATGAGAGGGCTTGTTGATCTTCAAAAATATTGGTCTGGGAAGGTTATTGCTTTGCCTGGAACGATTGACAATGACCTATATGGTACAGATGCAACGATAGGCTATGATACAGCTGTGAATACAGCAATGACGGCTATTGATCAGATTCGTGATACCGCGAATGCTCATGACTGTCAATTTATTGTAGAGGTTATGGGTAGATATTCTGGACATATAGCATTGATGGCAGCTCTTGCAGGAGGAGCAGAAGAAGTTTTGATTCCTGAAATAAACTCTGACGTTACGAAACTTTATAGTAAGATGGAAACTTTGTCGGCCAAAGAGAAGTATAGCTATATTGTTGTTATTGCTGAAGGAGATGAGGCAGGTTCAGCTTTTGATTTAGCGAGTGACCTAAAAAAACGTTTTGGTGTTTCTTATAAAGTGACAGTTTTAGGTCATATCCAAAGAGGAGGGTCTCCTTCTGTTTCGGATCGTATTTTGGCCTCTAAGCTTGGTAACTATGCGATTGAAACTTTGCAAAAAGGCTCTAATGGGGTTATGATTGGAGAAGTTAAAGGTGATTTTGTTCATACGCCGATAGAGCAAGCTTTTAAAGTGAAAAAACAAGCTCCCTTGTTACTTTATGATTTGGTAGAAGTTTTGAGTTAATAGTCGCGATTTTTCTTAACCTCTTTATTCTAAAGAGATCGTTATGAAATATTTGATAGGCTTTGATGGGAAAAGAGTGCCAAGAAATCTTTTGAACTATTTGGCAATTTTCTAATAGAAATGTTATTCACAAATGAGCTGAGTAAAAGTATTAAGAGAGCTTTTCAATATTTTTGCAGAGCTCTTATAATAAAAAATGGCTTTTTAATGGGGGTTTTGTTTTATGTTTAGGAGGATGTTTTTTTCGAATAGACTCGTGATCTTATGGATAGGAATAGGTCTTTTTACAGGGCTTATAGGAGATATAGATAAAGGTTTCGCTCATGGTCGACTCTTAAAACATAGAGACAAAAAAAGATCATTCCGAAAAAAGTCTAAACTTTTTGTGGATGAGAATGAAATCACAGTGATGCAGGCGAAAACTTTTTATATTGAAGGTAAATATGAAAAAGCATTTGCTATTATAAAGCAATTTTTAATGAAACATGGTAATCATGCTGATTTAGATGAAGCCTATTTTTACATGGGTTTGTGTTATGAGGCGCTTGGTGATACAGCTAATGCTATGATTTGTTGGGACAAGTTAATATATCAAGAAAAATCATATGAAACAGAAAAGAGTACAAAAAGTCAAAATGATAACTTTTTTTCTCAAAGAGCCTTGTTAGCAAAAGCGCAGTCAAACTTTTTAAAGGGAAACTCATATGAGGCCATGCGTCAATATGAAGAAGCTTTGGATGTATTTTCTTTGAATGCTGTTCCATACGTATGCATACAAAGATTGTTTTCTCTTTATAAAAAATATAGACGAACAACTTCTATGCAAAACTTAAAAGACCAAGTTCTTTTAGAAATGAAGATTTCGATTAATGATACGATAGGTCAGCAAGAGAGTTCTTCTTCAAAATATTACACATTACAGGTTGGAGCTTTTCAAGTTTATCAGAATGCTTTGGACTTGAAAAGTCGCTTAAGAAAAAAAGGGTTTGATGCTTTTTGTATTAAAATCTTGAGTCAAAAAGGTCCCGTATATAAGGTTAAAGTGGGTAGATGTGTGGCTAGATCGCAACTCAAAACTTTACAAAAAAAAATATGGCGTAAAGCTAGAATTAGAGGGACAATGATGCTTGGTAATGTTTCCCTTTCTTGAGTTTTTTTAATTGTGTCTATCATTTTTATTTTAGGTCCCACAGCGAGTGGGAAGTCAGACTATGCTTTTCAATTGGCTAGATCGCTTGAGGTAGATATCATTTCTGCAGATGCTTATCAGGTCTACAGAGGGATGTCTATAGGTACAGCAAAGCCCTCTAAAGACATGTTACAAAATGTTAAGCACCACTTGATTGATGTTGTTAATCCTGATGAATTTTTTGATGTTGCTAGATTTATAAAAGAAGCCAATTTTTATATAGACGAAGCTATTGATAATAAAAAAAAGATTCTTGTTACAGGTGGGACAAACTATTATATCCATTCTTTGATTCATGGGATTGCTAAGCTGCCTGAGCGTGATCCCTCCGTACAATCCTTTTGGAAAAAAAAATCAGAAGAGCAAGGGGCTCGATGGCTTTGGGACCAGTTGTCTTTAGTAGACCCTGAAACCTCGAATCGCTTACATATGAACGACCAAAGACGAATCCTTAGAGCTTTAGAGGTTTATCATGTTTCTAGAACCCCTTTATCCTCCTTTCCTCTTGAGGGGGGAGTTAAGGATAAATACCCGTATAAAAAGATAGCTCTTTTCCATCCTCCGGATCTTTTGCGTAAAAGAATAGAGAGTAGAACGTTGCAAATGATGGAAGAAGGTTTATTGGAGGAGGTTCAACTTTTGATAAAGCAAGGGTATGGGGAGTGTCCAGCAGTGAGAAATGCTGTAGGTTATAAAGAAACATTGGCCTTTTTGTCTAATAAGTCAACCTCCCAAGTTTGGTTCGACCAAATTTTTCAAAATACCAAGAAAGTTGTGAAAAAACAAATGACATGGTTGAAGAGGGAAGTGGATATTGAATGGCTTGATATGACGCCAAAGTAAAGATGGAGGTGTCTATTTGACAATGTTTTTTAGGAACTTTTAATAAACGTTTGATTTCTGCAAAAGTAACTCTTTTAGGAAAAGATCGACTGTTTGTTCCTATAAAATTTTTTATTGTTTTTATTTTTTAAATAATGAAATTTATATATATTGATTTTGCTAAGACTTCTCTTTTTAAATCTATGCATGTTCATAAATTTTTTGTTGTTGTTAAAATTAAATTTATCGTATTTAGTATTTCTTTAAATGGGTTTAAATTTACACCTATTTCGTTCCCTAAAGCTAATAATTTTTGAGAGCATTCGTTTAGTTTTTTACTTATATTTTCTAATATATTTTCGTATTTAACTATAACATCTATAAAATTTGGATTTAAGGGATTTTCATTCATGTGTTTTAATGCGTGAAAAAGTTCATTGGGAAAAGTTAAGTGTAATGCTATACGTTAAGTCAAGCACAACTTCTTGAATAAAGGTCCTTTTGTTTACATAAATTATCGAACGCATTAGGAGTAAAATAATTTATTACAGAATGAGGGTAGTCCTCATTATATTTTTTAATAGCTCGTATAACCTCCGAAGAGGCAGAAAAACCATTGTCCCATTCATT
>MDLB01000011.1 GCA_001730085.1 PVC group bacterium (ex Bugula neritina AB1) | reverse complement strand
CTTCTGTTTGTCTCACCTTGATTTAAGTCATGTGAAACAGAAGAGCCCGAAGAGTCTTTCCAAGAATCTACCTCTTGACCATCACTAGGATTATTCAAAAGGTTTCCGTCTGCATTAATATCTTGAGCATCCCAGTGAGCAACAATATTTGTCTGCGCTATTTTTCCAAATCTCACTTCTGCGCTAAAATCAGCTGGAAGAGTTGTTTCTCCATCGCTAACGCCTATTTGAAAGCTTGGAGCGAGATTTCCTCCATCATGCTCAAAGCTCACGCTTCCTTCATCAAGCTCTTTTTGAGTAAAGCTTGTCACATCCTCCCCATCTTTTTGAAAAACTCCAGCTACCACATTATCAACTGTTAAGACAAGATCTTCATCTAAGCTATCGTTATCCATAACTTCGATATTCTCTCTCGTGAGGGTAAGCCTTTCCCCTTGATTAATTCCAAGAAAAGCCCTTTCCAAGTTAGGAGCTGTCGTATTAATGTCTATATTTTCAATCTCTAATAAAGGTAGCCCAGCTATATTTTCTAAAGATTCTTCCTCTAGCTTAACTTTCAAGTTTTGAGAAAGATTCACTCCTTGTTTAAGAATAATTTCCAAAGACTTCCCTTCAGTCAGATCTATTCTTACATCTTCAATATCACTTATATCAAAAGAAGAGCCATCTTCATACTCTAAGTGAACTTTTTCCTTTAAAAAGCTCCCTTCAAAAGCTTTTACCTCTTCATTAAATTCAATTTTGATTATATTTTCATTAGGCAAGAAGTTACCTTTAACAAATACAGGAACCGTCAAGTCAGGAGTATCAAAAAGAATATCTGCCAAAGCTTCTTGTCCTGTATCTATAACAATACTATCTTTTTGAACCTTAAGAGTGTCCCCCTCTTGCAAAGTGGCGTCATCTCCAAGTTGGATTTTAAAGGTTCGAGCATACCCATCCTTCTCAGCCAAAGCCATCACAGAAGCCCCCTGTTCTTCTGTCCCCAAAGGATTAACACCTGTAGCGTCTAACGAAAAAGCATCCAAAGTTACTTTACTCACCTCAACATCATCTTTAAAAGATACGTTTAAAAAATTGCCCTCAACTTGATTGGATCCCACTAAAACTCCAGAAGTAACTTCGGTAGAGCTAGAGTCTGTTTCTCTCTGATTATTAAGCTCAACTTCAAAGTCTCTATAGACTTTATATCCCTCCCCATCAGTAGCAATAACTTGCACGAAGTGTGTCTTTGTCTCTTCATAGTTAGGTGCTTCAAGGAACCTTAAAATACCAGTTTGTTGATCAATTACAAAAATATTTTCACTTGTTTTGTCCAAGCTATATTGAATATCAAAATCATCAACATTTGAACCTGTATCAAAATCATCATCTGTCGCATTAAAGTCATAAATAGTCGTTTGAATATTTATATTTTCATCGACTTCCACTTTTAAAACATCCTCTAAGAAAAAAGGCTTCCTTCCACCTACAGCCGATGCTAACACAGTAATGTTGTACTGATTTTTTGATTCAAAATCCCCCTTGTTCTTCAAAAACAATTCCCCTGTACTCGAATCTATTTCAAAGTCGGCATGATCTAAATCTGTGCCTTCTTTCAAGGAATAAATAATGCCTAGGTCCTGAGCTCTTTCTTCGTGGGTAGCATTAATATCTACAACTTTCTCTTGATTCTCCGGGATAGAAATGCTTTCAGGAAGAGCTGAATCAAAAAGAGGTAGCTCCTCTTCATCTTCAATCTGCACACTAATGTTTTGAATACTTTCTAAACCTTGTTCATCTTTCGCAAAAATAGTCGCTGAATATTCTCTCTCCACTTCATAGTTACTCTCTATATTAAAATAAATAGTACCTGTTGATTCAGACCCAAGTGTAAAAACATCATCACTATTTTCTCCTAAACGATAGGTGATCCCAACATCTTCACTAGAAAAACTATCATCTTTTGCCTGAGCATCGTGTATCTTTAAAAAGGGTTCGTTGTTTTCTAATAAAACAATGTCAACATTTTCACCTTGATCAAAAACGGGTACTGTTCTATCAAAAGTTTGACTAGATGGACTTTGCGTAAACTCTTCATTTGAATTCCCATTCGCATCAGAAAATTTCCCTTCTTCTATCTTAAGAAAAACCGCTGTTGTTTCAAAAGTTTCAGGAGGTAAAACTTTTAATGTCCACGTTTTCCCTTCATCTGAGGTTTCAATTTCATTTATCACCCACGAAGAAAGGTCTATCTCTACATCATTAGCATCAACAAAGTGGATATCATCAACCTCCATAGTCTCTGTAACCGCTTGGCTAAAAATGACCTCATAAATAACAGCATCAGAAGACTCTTCTTTTTCTGTAAAATCTAAAACGTCTATCGTTAATGGATCAAGATGCATCTCCATCTTTACTTTAGAGCTTTCGGATTCATGGTCATTCTCATAAATATAGCTAACAGTGGCGATTCTTGTCCCACTTTGAGGAAGATTTTCATCCGTTTTCAGTTTAATAGAAGTAAGGACATCCTGAACATCTGAGTTAACCCATTCCTGACCATTTGCCATTGAAAGAAGTAATGTTTCTGTCCCAGAAATATACTCATATTCAACGCCAGAGACCCCTCCAATTTCTACACTAGTCTCATCCTTATCTTGGTCAAGAGCAAATACTTGATCCAAAACAACTTTATCATTAACTTTATCTAAACTATCACCCGAAAATTTAACTTTAATCGATAAAATTTCTCCTAGAGACGGTTCCGATACTTTGTCGAAAACAGTTACCCCCTGAAAAAAAAGATCTCTATTCACAAAAATATCACTTTCAAAGTCAACGGTACCCACTGTCCCTTCATCCAGATCAATTTCATCCAAGTTTTGAATATTAACTGTGATCTGTTTTTCAGATGAAAGTCCGTTGGCATCTGTAGCAATCGCGGTTAGTACATAGCTTTCTGAGGTTTCAAAATCAGGCGACTCTGTAAAATATAACCTTCCACTACTATCTATTTCAAAAGGGAGACCTTTTTCTTTAACAAGATAAGATACCCCAGTGTCCACCGTTTGACTTTCATCTTGTGCCTCAAAATCATACACTTGTTCCTCTGTTGAAAAGTTTTCTTTCACTGTGATAGACGCGCTATCCGTATTAGTAAATAAAGGAGCTTCATCCTTATTCACAACATTAACGGTGATATCCTGTGTCGAAGAAAGTCCTTGGAGGTCTTTGGCAGAAACTCTTACACTATAGCTCGTCTTCGTTTCGTGATCCGCACTCACTTTTAAACGAAGTTCACCTGTTTTCTCATCTAAGTCAAAATCTGCCGCATCTGTTCCTTCGATTTTATATCTTAGATCTTCATCACTTAAGGAGTCCTCATCATCTTTAGCTTCGGCATCATGAACAACAGTATCTGAGGGCAGATTTTCCTCTAGATTAACACTCACCGTGTCACCATTAACAAAAGTCGGTGCCGTTGTGTCAAAAATCTGCGTAGATCCGGGCTGTATCAACTCTGTATTCCTGTTTCCATGATCATCTTGCACCACATTTTTAACGATTTTTAAGCGAATAGACACGGTGTCAATCGCTTCATCTCCTTGAGGCGGCGTAATACTCACTTTCCATGACAAACCATTATCAGTAGTAACGGGATCTCCTATTGACCAATTTGTCTTATCAACATCTTGACCATCCAAGTCGACCAA
>MDLB01000010.1 GCA_001730085.1 PVC group bacterium (ex Bugula neritina AB1) | reverse complement strand
TTTGCTATGATTGTCCTTTTCAGCTCTAGCTTTAAAGTTCCTATATTTGTCGTTCAATTCCCTGTCGATATAGTAGAAATCAAAGGAATGCGAGCTAATTGGCAAGAGCAATGCCCCTTCATTTCCTTTGCTTTGATATCCTAAAATCCCCTCCAAATCTTTTTTAGATAAATAGCCAACACTCTTTTTCTGAAGGATTTCAAAGTGAAAACCTCTCTTTCCAATCCCCAACCGATCGAAAACTTCTCTCGTGAACTGAGATGCTCCCAGAGCTCTTAGTTGTGATAGCTCCTCAAGACTCCGCCCACTCTCTTTGCTATCTTTTTTCTTTACAGGGGGTTTGACTAGTGTTCTTACCTGTAGTGGTGTTGTAACTCGATTGCAGAGATATCGATCCTCAAGATCCTTAATAGCCTCCCCTTCGCTTAGCCTGTTTAGATCCATGTGCAAATCGATTATCGAACCTGAAAATCCACAACTAAAGCATTTCACACGATCATTTTTAAACCCCATACTGGGCCGGTCATCTCGGTGTCTCCCCAAGAGACAATTGAAGTTCTTCCTAGTATTGGAAATGCCAAGCTCCCTCAGATAGTCCTCAAGATGTCTTTTAATTTCTTTTATGTTTGATGTCAGCATTTTTTTATTTCCTTTTTCTAATAATTGAATTTGAGTTCTTTTAAAATTTGCTCCGATGGGATTTCATCGACGTCTAGAGATTTTTTGGGCTTATTTGCATGAAGAGACTGCAAATAATTCAAACGAAGCTCTTGGAAAGACTCCTCGATGTCTTTTTCATCCATATCAAAACTCTCTATATTTTCGATAGGTATTAAACCATTAATAAGATAGTAAGGATTTGCTTTAATTTGATTAAAACTAATTAAATTGATGAATTTTAATTGAGAAAATTGCCCTAAAACTAAGGTGATTCGGTAAGGATGGAAAGATATTTTCGATATGCATATACGTGATCTTGAATTGGTTTTAAGCGTATAAAATAGCAATAAGTAAGCATTTACGCTTGCGTTTTTTTTATGGTAATTGGCGACAGAAAGTGGTAAAATGAATGAGAAGAGGTTGGTTACTCTATTTTTGTTGCTATACAAAAAAAAATCTCCTTTTTGCTTTTTGGTAAATAAAATGGCAAATTCATTTTACCAAAAAAAAACAAATTTAGGGGCTATGGTCTATCCAAAGCCCCTATTTTATTTCTCTAAAACGACTCTCCCGTTAGCCGAAAGCTTCAATTTGAAACCCTCTTGCCTCGAAAGATCGCAAGGATATATTTTTTCGCAATGGAATTTCTTTTTGGCGTTTTGAAGAGCAGTGAAAAAGGTTGAATAGCTAAGTTGATCCGCATTTTTCCCCTTAAAAATAAACCTTCTTGAAGTAAGTTCTCTCATCCTTTTCATTTTGAAAATCCTGATGAAATATTTTGATTCAAATAAGATTAGATTACCATCTAAATAGAAGTAATACTTCTTATTTTTCAGTACAAAATCCTCCCCTTTTATCGCTAGTGCTTTTCTGAGCGAGATCTTGTAGATCAAACAGAAGATCGCAAGAACTTTGCTTTCGAGAGGAAGAGCCCCTGTTATCTTTCTAGCTAAATCTAGGTCTATTTCTTGCACAAAGTTCATTGCCGAATAGGCTAGTTTCTTGGCTTTTTCGAACTCTTCTAGTTCCGAAGCATAACTTGCGTAAGGAATGTTCATCCGAAGATGGAAATCCGCATACCTTTCATGAAGTTCTCTCAAAACTTCCAACTTTCTTTTGCAACGAACGTCTCTTTCTTTGGATAGAAAAAGAATATAATCTGAAATCTTTATGGGATCGTAATCTCCATTACAGAAAAGGATGAAAGCGAGAAGTTCCTTTTCTTCTTCCTCGCTTTTTTGAAAAGCTAAGATTTTAACGGGGTGTGAGATTTTGTATTTCGAATATTTTTCTCTATTATAGTAAAGTTGCTCATTTAGAATTTCAGCCTTGAAAGATTCAATTTTCTCACAAAAAGTTTTGTGAGATTCGCTGATAGTCTTGGAGAGACGGCTCATTTGAGCTTGGAAGGTTTTGTTAGATTCGCTGATAGTTTTGGCGAGACGGTTCGTTTGATCTTTGATTGGGTCTTGGGCCGTTTTCAAGCTTTTAAGGCTCTCTAAAAATTCTTCAGATCTCCTAAAGTCCCATTTACCGCCACAGAAGTTTAAAAATTCTTCCCGAAACTTTTTTTCTGAATCTTTCTCGCCCAAAAATCCTTAACTCCCTACTTGAGCGATTTTTTCAAAACTTTCATGCCTTCTCTTAAAACAGAAGCTTTCGAACGGCTTGTTTTCTCGGAAAGCTCGCACAATAGCAAAAATTCCTCTTCGTTCATGGTTAAGCTAAACGTTTTCCTCGGGTTAAAAGCCACGGAGTTCCCTTTGTTTACAAACTCTCTTTCTCTATCTCTGACCATTAAAAAATCTCCTTTGCTACTTTAATTAACTCTTCACTTGCTTTACTATTTTTAGCTTCCAAAACACCCTTCCCGTCGCTCAAAACATCCCTAAAGACCTTTCTGTCCTTCAAAGAAGTTTCTAAAACCTTGAAACATTCAAACTTTTTAAGAAAGCTTTTAGCCTCTTCTTCTTCTTTCACCCCAATGTTTGTGGATGCAAGCGTCAAAACTACAAAACTTTTAAGCTTTTTGTTTATAAAGCTTCCTCAACCATTTCTTCTAAATGGAAGAGGGTGTCCAAATCGGCTTGGCTAGGACGAACTGGAGTGATGAAAACATCGGACCGCAAAAGGCCTGTTCTCAATTCTTGACTGTCTCGTCCCGCAGTATCGCATAATATATATCTATACTTTTTCTTGAGAGCCTCTAAAGTTGGTGCTATATTTCCGCTCTTTTTTAAACATTCGATAGGAGGTTGAATTTCAAACCCCTCACGATCGCTAGCCCAACGGCTTAACGTCGCCTGTGAGTCGCAATCCAAGAGTAGAACATCTTTTTTCTCTTTAGCTAAAAAAACCGCTAGATTGGAACAGAGGGTGCTTTTTCCTACCCCACCTTTTTGCGAGCCAAATAGTATTATCATAATCTTCCCTCAAATACATGTAAAATAATATTATATAAAGATTGTATCACATAAAAATAAAGTCGCCTTGTTTTTCTTTGATATAAATATGATATCATACTAAAAATATATTATATAAAAATGCCCGTATAAAGAAAAACCTACAGGAGCCTTAGACCTTACTATATCTAGGGGTTTAACTTAAAAGTATCGGGAATCTCAAGTCCAAAAAAATCATAAAAATCTCTAATTTGCTGAATCGTAAGTTTATCAGTAGGGTTTAGCTTAAAGAAAATTTGAATGATATTTGCTCTTGCGAAACAGTTGTTACAGGTGCAAAAAATAATATTTTGAGAGGCATTTTTTGTCCACATTTGACGTCTAGATTTGGATTGTTTTTCCACTTTTTTTTGACAATAGGGACACAAAAAATGCAGATACCTATTTTTTCTTAAGGGGCTCAATTTCATCTTTTTCAAGATGGGTAGCGGAAACACCTTCTTATTCTTTCTTGGATTCGAGTAGAGTGAGAAAGATTTCGTCGAGCTTCTCATCGCTCAAATCTTTTAAAAAAAACGAGATCACGTTTTTCTCTAACTCCCCCATAAACTCTCGCCTATCAAT
>MDLB01000009.1 GCA_001730085.1 PVC group bacterium (ex Bugula neritina AB1) | reverse complement strand
AGACGCTCGAGGAAATTAATACCCTATTCGGGAAAGACCAAGATTTAAAGATTTGGACCTATTTTAAGAAAAAAGAATTTTCTGAAAGAATCGGGTAGTTAAATATCAACTAGTTTTTCTATAGACATAATTTCAAAACTATATTAGTATCTAGAAAATGTTCTTTTAGTTTTAAATTAAACTGAAAAGGTTTCAAAATGATACTATTAATTGGTAGTCAAAAAGGGGGCGTGGGAAAAAGCACTTTGTGTACAAATTTAGCTTTCTTCTTAGCTAAAAAAGGCAGGAGTTTAATTCTCGTTGATGGTGACTCTCAAGAGTCTTTAAGTCGTTGGGCTTCTGATCGGGAAGAGTCTGAAATTTCCCCCCAAATAAGTTGTATTAAGAAAAATGGTCGCTTAAAGGCAACACTAATGGATCTTTCTCAGAAATACGAATATGTGATTTGTGATACCGCTGGTCGAGACTCGGTTGAACTCAGAACCGCTCTGGTTGTATCTGATGCTATTGTATCGCCTTTTCGCCCAACTCAAACCGACTTGGATACTCTTTGTCACTTAGAGAACCTAGTCGAAGAGGTTAAAGATTTTAATGAAAAATTAAAAGCTTTTGCAGTCCTAAGTATGGTTAATCGAAGCAAAGGGAAAAAAGAAGAGATTTTTGCTAGAGATCTTTTTGAAAGATCCAATTTCAAATTAATGGAATCGTTTATTGGAGACAGAAAGGCTTATCAAAAAGCTATGGGGACGGGAGAATCAGTTCTCGAGTTAGATGATAAAAAAGCTAAAGATGAAATACTCAAACTATGCGAGGAGGTTTTCAATGTTTAAGGACAGAAAAGACAAAATCCAAAAGGAAACAGAGTTCACTCAAAATCCAGATTTGAAACGAAATAAAGAAAAAAGAGATTTTAAAAAAATAACTGTTGGTTTTACAGAGGAGGAATATGTTCGTTTAGAAGAGCTTTCTTTCAAAACTGATCGTTCAAAATTAGGATGCATAAGAGCTGGATTGCGTATTTTAGCTAAAAAAGAACTGGAAAGATAACTGCATCATATTAGTGCTATAATGGTGCTTTTTTATGTTTTAAATGTACATTTTTAGTTACTTTTTAGTATTAAATTAAAACCTAAAGTATGATCAGTTAAGGTAAAAAAGTGAGGAGTGAAAATGACTTTTTGGATGTTTTTTTTAGCAATAGCTACTTATTTGACCAATACTTGGTTCAAAAGAAAAGAAGCGAAAATTCAAAACGTTATTCGGTTCTCAGAGTTCCATAGAAAAATTTTTTCTGCTGACAGTTTTCCAATATTGAATTACGAAGATTTGGATAACGGAACATATGTTAGAGATTTCTCGGACAAAGAAATGGAAAAGAAATTTTTCAACTTTCTTGGAGATTGCGAGCATATTTCTTTTCTGAAAGAGGCGAGTGGAATAACCCATGAGATGAATGCTTATATGATGGGGTGGTTTTGTCAAAAGATACTACCGCACTTGACGGAAGATGAAAGAAAAACTTTCTTTTGGTCAAAAGCTGTCAAATATATCGAAGAAACTTCTGAAAAATCTTTTAATTTATCCGAGAAGAGCTAATATTCTTTTTAAGAAATACTAGAAAAGTGATAGAATATTTTCGATTGGGGATCGAGTAAGCAACTTTGTGAAATACAACTCAAGGATCACCATGAAAATATTATTCTTTCTTCTAGTTCAAATTTTTTTAATTTCAAATATTGCTCAAGCTGATTTCTCAAGAGACGTTCCTTCTAAAATGCCAGTGAGTCATTTTCAAAATCGTACGTTTCGCAAGCCTTTAATTTCTGATGATATAAATATAAAAGTTAAGCGCAGTGAGATGCCTGAGATTCCTTTTCAGAACAGGACATTTAGACCTACAATTCGAAAAATGGGAATTATTGGAACTGGCGTGAAAGTTGCAACAAAGGTTGTAAAAAAGTTTGTGCCTAAATCTGTAATAGCAAAATCACTAATTAAAATAATTAGAGTGGGTTCAGAAACCCAGAGTATGATTGGGTTTGCTCTTGCTGGAGGTGCAGTCGTAATAAAAAAAACTTCTGCACTAAAAGACTTCCTTTTCGATAAAGAAGGAAATATTCCTGATATTAAAAAAGATGGGAGTGTAGTACAAAATCATACAACAAGCTCTGGAGGAACCTTAGAATTTATTGGAAGTTTACACAATGATGAAATTAGTATTACTGAGAAAAACTCTAATGGAGATCTCTTAAATAATGATACATTTTTTGCTAACGTTGAACTTTCTAGAGAAGAGTTGTCTAACAAATATTTAGAAAAAATTGATAAGCCTTTAAATATAGAGGTTTCTAAACAAGATTTGGAAGATTTAAAACAAAATTTGGCAGATTTAAAGGGAGATTTTGAAGATTTAAAGGGAGATGTTGAAGATTTAAAGGGAGATGTCCTTTCTGAAGAAGAATTAGAAGAAGAACTCTATAGAAACGCAAAAGAGACTCCTATTGAAAATTTAGACGTCGTTACTGAAGAAGAATTAGAAAAGGAACTTTATAGAAACGCAGAAGAGACTCCTATTGAAAATTTAGACATCGTTACTGAAGAAGAGTTAGAAAAAGAAATCGATACAAACGCAGAAGAGATTCCTACTGTAGAAGAAGAAGTTATTGATTCTAAAATAAATACTTCTAGTGATATTTTTAAAGATATAAATACAGAGATATCAATCCCCAGAACAAACTTTCCTATAGGATTAAAGCCTACATCGATATCCATTCCAATAAAAAATTATATTGAAGTAGATATGAATGAATACAATTTAAATAATGAAGATATATGGGATTCTCAAATGAGAGATATTCCAAGTATTTATACGCCTATGACCTATGATGATTGGGCTTATCCTAGTCTCTCTGATAGCTATGGGTTTGACTCAGGATCTAGTTTTGGATCAGGAGGATGGGGTTTTGGGTGGAGCTGGTAAGTCTTCCTTTTCTTCCCGTTCTTTTTTTTCAAGGTAGTTATTAATCTCTTGAAACATAAGCAGAGACAGACAAATCAGCAGTAAATGTTTATTACTTACGCTGTAGTCAGAAGTATATGAGAAATTTATGACCCATGCAATAGAATAAACAGGTATCGATCTATAAAAAATATATTTAAAATGAATATTTAATCTTTCTTTCACTTTCATTAATCAATTTTATCCTTAAAAAAAAATAAGTTTTATAAAACAAAATTTATTATAGATTAGTTTTTTTTTAATCATATATATTTTTCTATTTGCTTGTATCCGCACCATAGATAAGACTTCTAGTCTAGTATGTTCTCAAAAAAAAAAGAAATAGTTACGCAAAAAGCTCGGCAGTAGAAAGTTCTTCGTGAGTGTACATGTCCAAGGTGATAGATGCGGAGGAGTGTCCTAAATATTTAGACACAGCTTTAATCTTCCCCGTCCGCCTGATCTTCTCAGTGGCAAACGAATGCCTAAAGGTGTGAGGGGAGACTTTTTTAAAGAAGAGCTTCTTCCCGTACAGAGAAAC
>MDLB01000008.1 GCA_001730085.1 PVC group bacterium (ex Bugula neritina AB1) | reverse complement strand
TTAATCATAATAAAATCAAGTCTTAGTGCTAAACTTTCTTCCAGATTTGGGTCACTTAAACTATACCATTGACCTAAGAGAACTGCTTTAAACATTTGCAAAGGATTATACGCCCTTTGTCCTCCTAAGTCCTTTCCTTTTTTATAAAGTGGCGTTAGGATTTTTTGGATTCTTGACCAGTTTGAAAGTTTTTTTAATTTAATAAGATTGTTATTTTTAGCTATACGTTGTTTTAAGCTTAATAATAAAAAAGATATTTTTTAATTTCTTATTAATATAATTAATTATTAATAATATATATTCTATTATAGATTATCTAGCCATTATTTGATAGTCTTTTTTAAGCAATAAATTTATGAAAAATTAGATCTAGCCTATTTCTTTTGAAATTGAAGTGGTTGTGCAGAGGTCTTAAATTTATTTAAAAGAATTTTTTGAATAATCTTTTTTTGAAAATTTTTCTCAAGTATAAAAGTGATTGGTATGGGAAAAATATGATAAAAGTCTCTTGTTTTTTCGCTAGTTCTAAGATTTGACGTAATTGTAGTTATAAAGCAAAGAACCTCCCTTTAATCATTAGAAAGTGGCTATGTCCTTCTTGTGGGATGGAGCTAGATAGAGATATCAATGCCGCCAAAAATATCAAACAACAATGTTTAGCTGAGTCGCTCGGACAGAGTGAATTTGTAAAAAGTTCCTCCTTAGAAATACCTATCAGCGTAGGGTCTAAGGCGAAAGGGTTGCCTGATAAGGTAGCTAGGTCGAAAGAAGCCCCCAATATAACAGCTTTAGCTGTTTAGTGGAGGGAGCATGTCACTCAAAAGGTCATTTACACAAAGAAAAATACGATCATTTTAAACTCTGAAAAATAAAGTAATTATAGTTAAAATGGCTTTTTAATATAATAAATTTATATGTATAAAGCATAGAGTCTTTGAGTTGAGAAATGTTGTTAATTGGGTAAAAGATCTATTTGTAGATGATGCAGTAGATGGGCGTAAAATTGACGTTGATTGCACGCCGATAATGTCTAATGAAAGCAAAGATTGTGGAGTGCAAAAGAAATTCAAACGTATTGGAGTGTGAACAACAGAAGCTGATGTGATCCTATTGAGATATCTAACTTCAGAGAGAAAGACGGGTAAAACAGAATGTGTCTCAAAAGGGGGGTGGCTGTTGTATGAGAACAAAATGATGAGGAGGTTGAGTGAATACGATAGCTATCATGAGGTGGGCGAGATAGATATTTGACGAGAGGTAGGGATATAATATTCCCTTATTATCAAAGGCTAAAGAGCGTTGTGAAATACGACATAATCTTTTTTACCGTTCTTTTAAAAAGTTTGCTGAGACGCTTATAGAGTGGTTAGAGGCTGATTAGAAAAGTGTAAAATTTTTTAAGAAATCTTTATGGTACAATTAGTGTTATGGCTAAAGATATTTTTTTATTTGTTAACTTAGGGTCTCCTGATTCTCCCTCTAAAAAAGATGTAAAGAAGTATTTAGATACTTTTTTAATGGATCCGTATGTGATTGACTTGGCATGGATATGGAGGGCTTTACTTGTAAAGGGAATCATTTTGCCCTTTAGAACGCCGAATACTTCTGAAGCATATAAGTCTATTTGGCTCAAAGAGGGCTCCCCTCTCGTTATCTATACTCAAAATATGGTCAATAAATTAAAAAAAATTTCGTCTTACCCTATTTATTTGGGAATGACCTATGGGAGTTTAAGCATAGAAAAAGCGATCGGAGAGATCATGTCTGATCACGGAGAGGAAGACGTACGGTTAAATGTTCTACCTCTCTTTCCTCATTATGCGATGTCTACGACGGAAGCTGTTATTGCCATGGTTAAAAAGGCTTTAAAAAGAAAAAGATCTTCGTTGTTTTTTAATGTTGTGAGCCCTTTTTATAATGATGAACGCTATATTGAGGCTTTAAGAAAGAGCTTAGAGGGCTTTGACCTTAGTTCATATGATAAAGTTTTGTTTAGTTATCATGGCTTGCCGGTTCGACATTTACGCAAAACAGACCCGACAAAAAAACATTGCTTTAAGGTTAGTGACTGTTGTAAAGCAGAGAGTCTTGCGACAGAAACCTGTTACCGATCACATGTTTTGAAAACAACAGAACTTTTGAGGGAAAAATTAGATCTGCCAGTTGATCAACATATGGTCACATTTCAGTCTCGGCTTGGCAGAGATGAATGGTTAACTCCAAGTACCGAAGAAGTTTTAAAAGAGCTTCCTGGAAAAGGTTGCAAAAAGATTTTACTTATTAGTCCCTCTTTTGTTGCAGACTGTTTAGAAACTTTAGAGGAGTTAAGCATTAGAGGCAAGGAAGTTTTTTTTGAGGCAGGAGGGACTAAAATGGATGTTGCTCCTTGTCTAAATGAAGAAGACTTTTGGGTGGAAGCTTTGAATGAAATCCTTAAGGATCACTGTCATGAAGTCACAAAGAGTTCTCAAATATGAGTCAAGTGTATCAGTTAGACACGTTGGTTTATCTACTTGAGAACAATGTTAAGTCTTTTTTAAAAGGGATGTCTACAAATACTACAGAGGCTGTGAATAATGCTTTTGTTGATAAAAATGGCAGGATTGTGTCAACTTTTCAACAGCTTAAGATAGGTTCAGATAGATGGATTTTATGTGTGCCTCGAAGCGCAGAACTGAATTTTGACAAACATATAGAGAAATATGGGCGCTTAACGAAAACCAGATATGAAAAATGGCCTCATAGAGTTTATATTTCGGAAAATAACTCGTTAACAGATGCTGAATATGTGATTGACACCACTTGGGGCAAAATGATCATTACTCAAAAAAATATTGAAAAGATTGCTTCTGCAAATGCTTTGATGGAGTGGCGGGTTGAAAAAAATATTCCTTGGCAAGGGTTTGACTATAAAGATCAGATGCTTTTGAATGTTTATCCTGAAGCTTATGTTAGCTTTGAAAAAGGTTGTTTTTTGGGACAAGAAGTCCTTTCGCGTGTTAAATATAAATCTGCACCTCCTAAGAAACTTGTTGTGGCATATCAAAATGATTTGGAAGAAAAAGAGCAAGAGCGAATGACTTCTATTATCATGTGTCCAAAAAATAAAAAAAAGAAGGGCTTTGTTTTTATCATTTCAAGCCGAGAAGACCTCTTCCTTTAGGTGGAGGATGAGAGTCTTTTTCACAGATATTAAAAATGTGGAGAGATTTGGTTTTTAATATATTTTTTAATTTTCCATAGAGCCTATGTTAAAGTGTGTGAATGAAAAAAGTTAAGAGTTTTAAATTTAAATTAAAATTAAAAAGTAAAGAACAAGAAATTACTTTGAAGAAAAATTTTGGTTGTAATCGTTTTGTTTGGAACAAAGCTCTTGCTATTCAAAAGGAAAGACTGGAGAACAAGCAAAAGCTTTTGAGCTGGTACGAACTTGACTGGTGGAAAAATAATTTTTGGAAGAAAAGCGAAGAATATGATTTCTTAAAAGAGGTTTCGTCGCAACCACTTAATCAAACGTTG
>MDLB01000007.1 GCA_001730085.1 PVC group bacterium (ex Bugula neritina AB1) | reverse complement strand
GGCTACAGTGCAAACGCTGACCGTAATGCGGGGCGTAATATCTTAGAGGCAGGGCATGCCTTGTTAGCTTGTGGAGAAAATCCGTTAGGAATTTCTATGAAGCAAGAACCCCTAGTTGCTAAAAAAATAGCTTAGTAAATCTAGGAATCACCTTCCTTTAGGTAGGTGAGGATGTCAATTCATATCTGTACACCCTTATTATCTTTGGGGTTAAATAGCATTGGCGCAAAGAAGAACTTCGAAGATCTTCTCCAAGAAACCCATCTCGAAGAATATCTAACTATAACAAACGCTCTGGAAACGTATAGCAAACCAGAAGATAGAAAAATTGACCTGTCAATATCCAAAACAGACACCACCGTTATCGGCAATCTTTTCCCAGTGACCACCTCACCAACAGAGACCTCTGCCCCATATCAGTTAGTCTTTCTATACGCCAAAGGTTCTACTAAAGCAGGCTTAGAAAAGGTGACTGCCTTCATTAGCAAGCTAAGAAGCGCAACCCAGAAAACTTTAATTAATATTTATCGCAAACAATTAGAATGTACGCAAGATCTATCATTATTGCTCATTCCGGAGACTCTTAAACCGAGCTGCTTAAGCGAATTAAAAGAACTTTTAAAAACAACCGAATCCTACTCTTTAGGAAGAGAAATTTCACAAACAGTTGATGACTTGAAGAAATTCCTAGATACAGATGAATGTCTTTTCCACTTAGAAGCTCTTTGGGATGTATTAGATGGTGCTCCTTTACGCCTAAAAGTTTTGATGGATTTTGAAGACACTAACTCTTACTGCCAAGATATATTAAATATGTTCAAATCAGCATCATATGAAACATTTCATAGAAAGCCTCCAATGACCCCGATCATTCCTTCTGGCACAATCCTTCATCTCAATATCCATGATTTAATAACAAACTCTCCTTCCTTCTCACTATTATGGAACCAAATCCGCACAACAGGTAGCATTGAAAAAGCTAAAAAAATCATACATAAAATCATAGAAGAAAAAGTAAATGCTCTAACACTAAAAAGAACCTCTGAATTAAGTATGCTAAAAGAGGACATTCCCGGACACACTGTTGCATTCTCAATGTTCTCTATAACAAAAGATACTAACGGGCACCTCTTAATAAAAGATGCCGCTATAAAAGAGGATGCAACCTTACTAACCTCAATAGTAACTGATCTCACAAATTTTATAAACAAAAACACTGAAGCCGATGTATCTTTCCATCTAGACCCCTCTTCTGAATCTCAGTTTGTAGAAACTTTTTGTGAGCACTCTCTACAATATCTTTTGAAAAATAACCCCTCAATGTTTCCTAATGGACTCTTTGAACTTTTACAAGAAAAATGCCAATATGAAGGCCAAAGTAAAACAGCATCAATCTTTGGAAAAAAAACTTCTATATTTAAAATTGTTATGGATTACCTAAACAATCTGCACAATTTACAAGAATATTTTCTAACATTTCATCTAAACAGACAGTCATTCAAAAGAAAAAAGATACCAAAAAAAAGAAAATCTGTTTCTGATACCTCTGTGGAGATGGAAAATAAAACTTTTATTGAAGAAACTTCCAAGGATGAAGCTTTTACTCAGCAATATAATAATAGACCTGATCAAGAATCTGATGAAGAGTCTGATGAGTGGTCTGATGAAGAGTCTGATGAGTGGTCTGATGAGGAGTCTGAGAAAGAAAACCTTGGCGAATTGAGAGCCACTTGTATACACATGATGAACTATCTACAGTTAGTTAAAAAAAAATTAAACTCTATCTCTAAAGAATACGATAGTCAAAAATTATCAACCACTATAGAAACTTTCTCAGCCTTCGAAACCCTATTAGAAGCACTCTCAACAAAATTAAACTTATCGAACAATGCAACTACATTGCCACCTTACTACCTTAGATTAGCTCTTATGGACAAAATAGACAACCTCCTAATAGGTCTAGAACATAAGTTAATAGCTATACCTGCTCTCTCAAAAATGATATATCTCCCAAATGAATTTAAAGAAGAAAGCGACAAGGCTTTCTGTGGTACTGGAATAGAATTGGCCTTATCTTACTCTAGGCAATCTAAGAAAAACCCAAGGTTTTTTCTTAGTGGTGTAAACACTATGAGTTTATTTATCTTACACAAGTTACTAGATGAAAAGGCTAGCGTTATCGGAATCTCTGATAAATCAACAATGTTATTCCCAAAAAAAGAATTGCTATTTACTCGCAGACAACTACAAGAAATCTATCACCGATTAGTCAACCAAACAAATCCGTCATTAGATAAGCTTAAAAATCTCGCATTTCTCAAAAGCTCCTCCTCCAATATAAACGATCTAGATATAGAACCTGATACTCTTATTGTGACATCCCCCGACAGTCTTGTACCCCAAAAGCCTTCTAATTATAAGGATATCATCATACTAGACCTAGTAAAAAAAACCTTTTCTCCTTCTATTGAAAAACATTTTGAGCAGGGCAACGCTACACGTATTCCATGGACTCTACTCTCTCTTGGTCGACTGTTTCACTTACACACATTAGCCCAAGTCAATAAAACCGGTCGCTGGACTCAAAGCGAAGGCATCTTGAACAAAGTGAAGGAGCAGCTTCGTATCATCGCTGCACATCTTCAAAAAGTTAATCACCATCAACGGATCTCCGACAAAACACCAAAAAAAGGACCCATTGCTGTCTTAGCTGCCATCAGTGAAGTTAAGTCTTGTACGTGATTATTGATTCAAAAAAGTGAGACCATTGCAAAATAAAAAAAATTCACAAAATAGGATAATAAGATGAAAAATCATTAAGTTGAGTGATTCATTAAAAAGATATTAAATATAGCTAATTTAATACTTAATCTATGGATTTATATTTTTTAATACAAGTATTGGTAAATTTTTAAAGTTGTAAGCTATCGCTTCTCAAATATACTGCGTATCGTTTTTTCAAACCTAGACCTCGAATTTTTCCAGATTTGAATCATAGAAATATCTTTGTTTTCTTGAATAGGCTTTTTGGAGTAAGGGTTTATTTCTAAAGGCTTTATATCTTCAATCAAATCGTTTCATATCACTAAATAAAGACCTCTGCACAACCACTTCAATTTCAAAAGAAATAGGCTAGATCTAATTTTTCATAAATTTATTGCTTAAAAAAGACTATCAAATAATGGCTAGATAATATATAATAGAACATATATTATTAATAATTAATTATATTAATAAGGAATTAAAAAATATCTTTTTTATTGTTAAGTGCAAAAGAACGTATCGCTAAAAATAACAATCTTATTAAATTAGAAAAACTTTTAAACTGGTCAAGAATCCAAAAAATCCTAACGCCACTTTATAAAAAAGGAAAAGACCTAGGAGGACAAAGGGCGTATAATCCTTTGCAAATGTTTAAAGCAGTTCTCTTAGGTCAATGGTATAGTTTAAGTGACCCAAATCTGGAAGAAAGTTTAGCACTAAGACTTGATTTTATTATGTTTAC
>MDLB01000006.1 GCA_001730085.1 PVC group bacterium (ex Bugula neritina AB1) | reverse complement strand
AGACGCTCGAGGAAATTAATACCCTATTCGGGAAAGACCAAGATTTAAAGATTTGGACCTATTTTAAGAAAAAAGAACTTTCTGAAAGAATCGGGTAGTTAAATATCAACACAGTTTTGAATGATGAAGGTGAGCTACCTCTCTGAGCGAATGCGATAGGAGGTAGCTTCTCTGAGCTGTAGGCGATAAGAGGCATTTAAATTTAATTAATTCAAGAAGAAGGTACTGTAAAACTAAAATAGTGTACTTGGGTCGGAAATGATTTTTAATTGTATTAAAGAGCATTGCAACTGATAGCCGATCGAATACTCAAAAATATTAAAACGTACAAGATCAAAAAAGCGACAAAAAAGCTAAAAATTTATAAAGTCCTTGGAATGAATTAAAAGACTAAGAAAATAGCACAATCATAAAATTACTGTTAAAATAATAATAAATCACCTGTAAAATGCTATTATTTTAAATGTAAATTACCGCTATTTTAAAGGTGATATATATATAATTTGCTATTATTTTAATGTGAAAATAGAAGTAATTTACTATTATTTTAACGTTGAATTGCTCTAAATTTACTAGCATTAATTGTGAGGGAATTAATTATGATAATTCTAGTCGGATCTCAAAAGGGGGGATGCGGAAAAACAACTCTAGCATCTAACATTTCTGTAGAACTCAACCGAAATAGCAATCTTGTGCTACTAGACGCAGATAGACAAGCCAGCTGTTCCTATTGGATTGAAACCCGAGACGTGTCAGATCTTAAAAGAATACAATCCTTTCAGAAGCATGGAGATGTCCGCAAATCAATTCAAGACCTCAACTCTAAATATGATCATGTCGTTATAGATACTGCTGGCCACGATTCTAAAGAGTTACGAACAGCTCTACTCGTTTCCGACCTTTTTTTAGCTCCATTTCGAACTTCACAACATGATATTAATACGCTACCCACGATACAAAACCTAGTATCAATGGCAAAAGATTTCAATCCTAATTTGCTATCTTGTGCGATATTAACGATGGTGGAAACCAATCCTAGGATAGATGAAGAAAAAAATGCTAGAAAAGCTTTTAAAGCCTTTCCTGAGCTAAAACTCCTAAACTCAAAAATAGGCGACAGAAAAGTCTATAGAGATGCTACGATTGAAGGAATGGGGGTTACAGAAATGAAAGATGTAAAAGCTAAAAATGAAATCATTGAGCTTATTAAAGAAATTATCGACCTTAAAAAGGGAGTTTAAAATGGGAAAAGAGTATAATGTTCCCCAAAAAAAACAAGAGGAAAAATTCATTCAAGGTGCAAACCAAGATCTTAAGAAGAAAAAGCCTTTAAAGAAACCCAAAAAGATAACAATAACATTCTCAGAAGAAGAGTACGAAAAATTAAAAGAAAAATCCTCAGGTATAGGCCTCGGAATCGCAACATATATTCGCTCATTGATCTATCGAGACATTTAACATCCTCACCTAACTGAAGGTAGAGGTTTTCTCGGCTAAAGTAGGTAAAAAAAATAGCAACATATGATAGACATCAAGGATACAGCAACAATGAGAAAGAAAACTATAGATGATTGCCACAAGGTTGCTAAGGCTAAAGGTGGCAAATGCCTATCTACTAAGTATGTTAACGGTGAGACGCCCCTATCTTGGCGGTGTGAAAAAGAGCATACATGGAAAGCTTGTTACAGTTACATCAAAAACCGCGGATATTGGTGTCCTAAATGTGCTAAAGCTCAACTTAGCCAAGAAGACCTTCCTTCACGCCGATGAAAAAATCCAAAGAGTTCTACTTAGAAAAAATCAAACAAATTGCTATCTCTAAAGGTGGGGTTTGCCTCTCTACTGAGTATGTTAATTCTAAAGCTAAACTTGAATTTCAATGTGCTAAAAAGCACTTATTTGAAGCAAATCCGAATAATATCAAAACTGGACATTGGTGTCCTGAGTGTGGGGGAACAAAGAAAAAAACAATAGATGATTGCCATAAGGGTGCTAAGTCTAGAGGTGGTAAATGCCTCTCTACTGTGTATCTTAATAATAGATCTGACCTCAAATGGCAGTGTAAGGAAATGCACGAATGGCAAGCTCCTTACAGTAGTATCAAAACCCTCGGACATTGGTGTCCTGAGTGTGGGGGAACAAAGAAAAAAACAATAGATGATTGCCATGAGATTGCTAAGTCTAGAAATGGCAAGTGCCTATCTACTGTGTATGTTAATTGCGACTCTAAACTCGAATGGCAATGTCATAAAAAACATACATGGATAGCTTGTTACGACAAGGTCAAACAGGGAAGGTGGTGTCCTTATTGTGCAGGTAAGCATATAACGATTGAGGATTGCCATGAGATTGCTAATAAGAATAATGGCAAATGCCTATCGACTGAGTATGTTAATAGTTCCTCTAAACTCGAATGGCAGTGTCATAAAAAGCATGAATGGGAAGCTTTTTACAGTAATGTCAAAAAGGGACATTGGTGTCCTGAGTGTGCGGGAAATATAAAAAAAACGATTGAGGATTGCCATGAGATTGCTAAGTCTAAAGGTGGCAAATGCCTCTCTACTCAATATGTTAATTGCGACTCTAAACTCAAATGGCAGTGTCATAAAAAGCATATATGGGAAACTCCTTACTCTAATATCCAACAAGGAAGTTGGTGCCCTGATTGTTCAACATCAAAAAGCGAAAAAATTTGTAGATATATTTTTGAAACGATCTTTAAGAAACCTTTCCCAGTAATAAAACCTGATTTTTTAAAAACAAAAAAGTATAAATGGGGTTTGGAGTTAGACGGATTTTGTGAAAATTTGAATCTCGCTTTTGAACATCAAGGAAGGCAACATTATGAATTTGTTGAAAGGTTTCATAGAACTCCAGAAAATTTTAAAAATCAATTACAAAGAGATCAAGACAAAAAAGATCTTTGCAAAAAGAATAACGTCAAGCTTATCGAAATTCCTGCCATAGGAAATATAATTAAAACTCAAGACGTCCCAGACTTTATTGTCAATGAATTGAATGAATTGAAATTCAAGGTTGAGAACCCTTTTAAAGACAAAGACATACTGGAAGAATACTATAAGTCTTTAAAATTAGAAGGAAGACCTGTTTTGCAACAGGAGATTGCGTTTGAGTGGAATTGACATCCTCGCCTTCCTTTAGGTAGATGAGGATATCACGCAAAAAGCTCCGCAGTAGAAAGTTCTTCATGCGTATACATATCCAAAGTGATGGATGCGGAGGAGTGGCCAAGATATTTAGACACAGCCTTAATTTTACCAGTTTTCCTGATTTTCTCAGTGGCAAACGAATGCCTAAAGGTGTGAGGGGAGACTTTTTTAAAGAAGAGCTTCTTCCCGTACAGAGAAAC
>MDLB01000005.1 GCA_001730085.1 PVC group bacterium (ex Bugula neritina AB1) | reverse complement strand
AACAATCCTTTGGCATTTTGAAAAGAATTTTTAATATGAAGAGAGCTTCTTATATTTCTTCTGAGAAAGTCTTAGGCCAATGTCTTTTAAAATCCATTTGCTTTAATCTTAACAAAGCGGTTAGAATGATCTCCATGTCTTTAACTTAACAAATTAATCTTAATGCCAATAATTATATCAAAATACAATCCATTAACTAATCCTTCTTTCGTTACTATTTCATTTTATATCAATATTTTAGACTTCCATTCAGTTTCTTTTGATTTTTTTCCTTTTTTACATCCATTTTATTTATTTTTCAGAGGTTTCTAGTAAATCTAGGAATCACCTTCCTTTAGGTAGGTGAGGATGTCAAGTAGATTTTTAATGATTTAAAGTTGCACGGAGTGCTTGTTATTTTAAAGTCTCTTTAAATTGATATTTTTTTTCTTTGTATGATATAATTTTTAATATTAGTTATTTAAATAATAAATAAGGTTTTTTATGATTAAAAATATTAATTCTTTTTTATTTGTTTTTTTATTTTTTTTTAGTGCGCTTTTAAAGCTTTTTTCTTTATCTCCAGTTTCTCAAGTTGAACAGATGGTTGCCAAGCTTAAGGATTCTGCCATTATATCAAGTGAGCTAAATGGTTCTGTTACTCTTAGAGTTAAGAAAAGTAGAGTCTCGTTGCCCCAAATTTCTACTGGTCAGATATCTTCGATAAATAGTTTTGTACAGGATGGGAAGGAAGAGCAATATTCTGTAGATATTAAGGAATCTGACTTTAATCTTGAGAGATTCAAAGAAGAATTGATAAAAAAAGTGAGATTAGAAGGAAAACCCTCAGACTTTACCTTTTTTTTAGATCTAGGTCGAGATGCTTTAGAAAGTATCGAGATAGATAAACTTAACGTTGAAACCTTGCTTTTTTTTTTACGAGGCATTAAAAACGACCTTAGTGTAGTCAAAGACATTGTTTTTAAAATCTTTGATCCACGTGTTGACTTGTTTCCTGATTTTTTTGACACCTCTAAATATTTTGAAGCCAATAATAAAAAACAGAAGCTTGAGGTGCTACCTCCTCGTGTAGCTCCAAAACCAGATGAACGTTCTCGTGTAGATCAAACTCCTGCACCTCCGCGTGTACCTCCGCGTGTACCTCCGCGTGTACCTCCGCGTGTACCTCCTCCTGTAGCTCCAAAACCTGTACCTCCGCGTGTACCTCCTCGTGTAGCTCTAAAACCTGTACCTAAGAAAAGTGAAGATGAAAGTTTAACAGCTGGTAACCGATCTCAAAGTCTTAATCCCGGTAAAAAAGGAGCAGCTGTAACTGCAGAATCGCTTCTTCTGCCTGTGGAAGCTGACATACCTTTAAGTCTGATAAAAGCTCAGAGAGCTGCTGAAGAGAGAGCTGCTGAAGAGAAGAGAGCTGCTCAAGAGAGAGCTGCAGAGAATAAACTTACTTCAAACCTTAACTTTTTTTTAGAAGATCCTTTGAGTAAACAGTTAGGAGATATTCGGAAGAAGAATAATGCAGAATTTGAAGAAGAGGCAAGTTTAGAGATAGAAACTCTATCTCTACCCGACTTTTTAAAGCAAGAAAAAATAAATGTACAAGAGCTTGACCTAACATCTATCTCTAAAGAGTATAAGGAGATAAGAGGTATTTCTAGTGCAAAGTTTCTGCCGTACCTATATTCTTCTGAGAATAGCAATTTTTTACCTAAAGGCGATGAAAGTGATGGTAGGCTTAATAAAACACCAACCGCTATTCACTTTTGCTTATATGTCCTGATTCGTTCTGGTAGATATCTAGACTTATCGTCGGATAATGCTGATTTGAGCGCATTAAAACTGTTTTTTTATTCTGACTTTCAAGATTCACCAGAAAGCTATAATTCTTTGGCAGATCAGATTTTAAGTAAAGATAAAATAAGAGAATTGTGTCAACAAAAGTTTAAAGAAATGTTAAAAGAAGTTTCTTTAGAGTCTTTATTATCAGTCCTTAGAGCAACTAGAGATTCTACTAACGGCTCTGGACAACTTTTAGACCTAGGTTTTAGTAATGCGATTTTGAAAAACTTTAATAGAGATGATCAAAGTTTGCTGAAGAGGTTTGCCATAGGAAAATACTCTACATCAAAGACTTCTGATTTATTGAAAGAAGTTAAATCTATTTATTATACATTAGATGATGATATAGAAACTATTTCTCAAATGATAATTTTTATTTTATATGCTAAGCAAAGAGACTCTGAGTTGGCTAAGATTTTTCTTAGCTTTGAAGAAATTAAAGAGATCTTTTTAAAGTTAAATGTTTCTTTGGAAGAAAAAATACATAACTCTATTGGTGGAGCTATAAATGATGGAGATTTTTTAAAACGGTGTTGGGGACTTTTTCAAGAAAATAAAACTCAAGGAACTCCTCATTATGTGCCTTTGAAAAAATCTTCTTTTCTTGCAGAACCTCAAGACTTCTTGATATATTTATTAGAGAATATGAATGTAGTTGTGCTCCCTTATTTTTTAAAGAAATCTATAGAAAATGATATTATTATGCCTATGAATTTGAGACTTGAGGGACAAGCTAAAGCTGAAGAGTTGCGAATGCTGAGAGATCAAAATCCTCGAACTATGGAGGCTTCATTTCAAGATTTTTTTGATGATTTTGCTACTAGTAGAGGTTTAGATATACAGAAAATTAAAAACTATAAAGAATTAAAAGAGGAATTTTCTAAGAATATTACTGGTTTTTTGTTAAATTTAGATATAGCAATGAGAGTTTATTTAACTAGTGGGACTGAAACTGCTGAGCAAAATATGAAGAAATCCTTTTTTCAACAAGTAGGGAGAGTCTTTGTGGAAAATTTAAATACTCTAGAAAAGGATATTCAAAGATCTGCTTAATAGGTGATATCTTTAATTATAAAGATTTTTATCATTAAAAAACAGGTCTCTCTTAAAAATAATTCTATCAATAGCTTCTAGATCTTTTGATCGTTCTTCCTCTATTTTAATCAATTCTTATGGCATAATGTATTCTTTAATAAATTAAAAGATGCTTTATTGAAATAAAATTTACAATAGTTTTTTTTCGAAAAAATTTAATAGTTTCAATTGCTACTGGCTTTTTGAAACCTCTGAAAAATAGATAGAAGGGATGTAAAAAAGTGTAATGCTATACGTTAAGTCAAGCACAACTTCTTGAATAAAGGTCCTTTTGTTTACATAAATTATCGAACGCATTAGGAGTAAAATAATTTATTACAGAATGAGGGTAGTCCTCATTATATTTTTTAATAGCTCGTATAACCTCCGAAGAGGCAGAAAAACCATTGTCCCATTCATT
>MDLB01000004.1 GCA_001730085.1 PVC group bacterium (ex Bugula neritina AB1) | reverse complement strand
TTCTCAGTGGCAAACGAATGCCTAAAGGTGTGAGGGGAGACTTTTTTAAAGAAGAGCTTCTTCCCGTACAGAGAAACAACACGATGAATATATCGGCGATCTTGTTTTTTTCCGGTAGACGTTGGGAATAAAAAAACCCCCAATTTATTTTTTTCCTTCGTGCGAAATATGAAGCTTGCGGGGACTTTCACTGTTCTGTACTTTGAGCCTTTTCCTAAAATTCGAACCTGAGCGACTTCTCCGATAAGCTGGATATCAGAAAGTTTAATGTCTAGAGCTTCCGAGATGCGACAGCCCGTCATTGCTAAAAATTTACAAATGGAGGCGACCGAAGGAGGGAGGCTTTTCATTAAAAGATCGATCTCGTAGGGAGTTAAAATCTTATTCGATTCAATAGATTTGCTTGCAGGTTTTGGAGCTTTGACTTTCTTTAAAACTTGCTCAATTGCAAACTTTTGACCTTGGGTGAGCTTTGAGGCTGTGTCTACTAGATTTCTTATTGAGCCTTTAAGCCGATAGATGTGGGTTGAAACGGTACTCGGGGCTAAACCATTTTCTAACATGTGAGATTTAAACTCTTCAATCTTTGAAATATCTAAAGCTCCATTGCAAAAATCAACAAACCTTTTTGCTGTGAGAACTTGCTGATCAGAAGCCAAAGTTAAAAACTTAGAAGTTAATTCAGAGTTTTGAAATTCAAAAGTTGCGAGGTTCATGTTTTTTCTCCTTCGTGCTAATTATTTCTATAGTATACCCCATTATATTTCTTTTGTCTACCTCTAAAAATATAAAAAAAAGCTTTACTTTTTGTTTGATAAAGATATAATAGAGATAGAGCTAGTTAAAGATAATTTTTCATGTATTTAATTTTAATTGTAAGCAAAGAAAGACGTTAACTTGAAAAAAATATTTTTTTATCTCAACGCCAAGGGGAAAGAAAAAGCAAAGCCAAAAAATAGGAGTGTTACTTTTTATTTGAGCCAAGAAGATAGGGATCTTTTAAAAGAAGTGGCACGAAGGCAAAAAGTTTCGATGGCAGATCTAGTGAGAAAGTTAGTGCGCGATGGCGCGAATCTGCCAAAAAATAAGAAGTTATTTGATTTTTAAATTTTAGGAGACGCTTGAATCTGCAAAATTCAACATCTCCATATGTTCTAACTCTCTAAAAGGAAATAGAGAAATCAGACAAGTTCATAGTTGTTTGCATTCTACTATTTTCCTTTTAGTTTTTAAAGAGGAAATTAAAAATGGTTGCGAGGGATTACCAAACGGATTGCATTGAAAAGACTTTAAAGGTATTAGAGAATAAAAAAGACACTATTATCGTTTCTGCTACGGGGAGCGGAAAAACGGTTATGTTCTGTCAAATCTTAAAAAAAATGTTCGTTGAAGAGAAAATTAAAAAAGCACTGGTTATTTCCCATAAAAAGGAGATTCACTCTCAAAATTTTCAAAAGTTTAAAACTTTAAACCCCGAATTTAAAACTAGTTTGGTGGACTCAACATCCAAAAACTTTAGCGGACAAGTTGTTTTCGGGATGATTCAAACGTTAAATATCCATAAAAATCTACTAGATAGTTTTGTTTTTGATTTAGTGGTTATAGACGAAGCCCATCATTCTGTCTGTGCGAGTTTTAAAAATATCTTATCTCTATTGAGAGAAAGCAACCCTTCCTGCAAGTTACTTGGCGTCACCGCAACTCCAAACCGAAACGACAAGGTGGGTCTTTCAAGCGTTTTCTCGAATATTTCTCATGAGATTGGCATTGGTGAGCTCACCAAAAAAGAAATCCTTACACCTTCAAGATATAGAGTCATTGATCTTGATGCTTCTAAAAATCTTTCCAATTTAGAAGAAATGCCCTTTAAAAAATGTGCGTTCGTTCCCACTCTTAAAGAAGTTGTGCGGGTATGGCAGGAAGAAGCACGTGAAAGGCAAACCATAGTTTTTTGCTCTTCGATTAAACAAGCGTTTGAGGCTTTAGATGAGTTTAGAAGACAAAAAATACCAAGTGCTGTGATTACTGGCACAACCAAGAAGAATGAAAGAGATCGTATTTTTGAAGCTTACTCTAGCAGGAAAATAAGAGTTTTTCTAAACGTGAACGTGGCCTCAGAGGGATGGGATTCTCCGATAACAAGTTGCGTCGTAATTTTAAAGTTCTTTTCGTGCAAACCCGCTTTTGTTCAGATGGTTGGTAGAGGATTGAGAAGGTACGAAGGGAAAGAAGATTGTTTGGTTCTAGATTTTGGAACAAGCTTTGAAAAACACGGAACATTGGAAGAAGAGGCAGATCTTGACCCCTTTATGAATCCTAAAAAAGAAGAAGAAGACAATTTAGAGATTAGCTCTTTGAGTTCTGAGAACTCTGAGTTTGAGAAACTTAAGCTTTTTCTAACTAAAATCAAGATGAAAACCCTTCTGCTCGATGAGAATAGTCCCGCAAATCTTTTTAAAAATAATAGGTTCTATTTCTTTCAAGGATATAACGGATCGATTATTGGGATATTGGATGATGATAAAACATATTCAGTATTTTGCTTAAAAAGACACCAAGAACTTGAATTGCTAGAAAAAGGGCTATTAGACAGAGAAAGCTTGAACGTCGCTATGTTTAATTTTTTTGAAGAACTTGAAGGAAAGAAAATGCATGCAAACAGTTATAGTTGGTGGGGTGAAAAGGCCACTGCCAATCAAAAGAAAGCCCTTAGAAGTCTTTCTGGAAAGTCAAAGAGAGGCTTGAAAAAACTAACTGCAAGCGGAATTTTAACCATCAGAAAAGAAGGTCTACTTTGATGAGGAGGGAGGGTCAAAGAGACGCAAAGAGCATTATAGACGAAGCTAAGCGAGTGACTATTGAAGAGGCTCAGATTAAATATTCTCATCTAGGAAACTTTAATAACAAGGAGAACTTTTGCTACTTTGATTGTCCTTTTTGCGGTAAGAAAACCAAACCGAAGGAGCTCAGAAGTGGAGGATATGCAAAACCTTACGCAACTAGCCTCGGATGTAACGCTTGCATTGGAGGGAATGTTCTAAATTCTGTCTTGTCTTTTAAGTTTGGATCAGAAAATGTCTCATCTTTAGAGCTTTTAAAAACGGCAAAGGAGATCATAGGAATGAGGGAGGAAGACTTTTCTCCTTTACCTTCGTGCCAAAATATCAGGAAAAAGAAAACAACTCCTGCTCCTCTCAAAATGAATAGATTCGATAGAGATGCACTTCTAGATAAGGATTTAAATGCTTTAAACTTAAAATTGCTTTGTGATGCGGATGAGGCGTATTT
>MDLB01000003.1 GCA_001730085.1 PVC group bacterium (ex Bugula neritina AB1) | reverse complement strand
TAGAGTTTTTGGCGGAAGGCCTCAAGAAAAAGAGGATTTTTGAAGAAAATAATGCAGAACTAATTGCCGCCCATTTTGACATTCGTAGAGTGTTAGCTATCCTTAAAAAGAAAAACCAAGACAAACAATTGGTTGAAGAAAAACCTATCGTAGAAGAGGTAGAAACGCCTATCGCAGAAGAGGCAAAAACACCCAAAAAAGAAAAATACAAACAGATAGGACTCTTCAAAGAAAGCACTATTAACTATTACGCCACAACATCAAAAGATCCTTTACCTGAAGATTTAGCCGATCTAAAAAAAATTGGTACAGAATTGCTTTTGGGAATGAAAACTAACCGAACTCTAGATCACAAGAATGCTTGCCAAGATATTTGGAAAGTGATCGGAAACCTCGGAAAAACTCAAAAACCCCCTCCTTAATTAAATCTCAAAACACTCAAAACTGAAAAAAAAATCAATCATAGGAAGAGTGTATTTGCTATAACGGTTTAATGCCTTTTAATAGTTATCAGTCACTAAGCTAAGCCCGTTCATTTTGGGAAGTTAAAAAAAATGAAAATAGCAAAAAAAATAGACACAATTTTTCACTTCAATTGCCGAACATATGAGAACTTTGTTATATATTAGTTTCCGGTGAAAATTTCATTTTTTTCATATCAAAAATTCGGGGTTTCTATTTTTTCATTCGGGGTGAATTTCCGACCTTAAAAGAAAACAAAAAAATGAAAATGGATTAGCTTTAGCTAGCATGGCTAGCTAATCCATTTTTGATTTTTTTTCAATGATATCAAAAAGTACACCTGACCTCTCATGCACACGCCACCAGATAGGCATTACCCTAGGATTCTTTCAAAAGAGGGCTAGTCACGGATCAAATATATATCTATTTTTTTTGCTATACGCAATCTTAACCTGTATAGTATCCTTTGAATTGTGAAAAAAGAGGATTGACAATGATACTTCGTCCAAGACAAAAAAAAATGGTTGAGAAGTCGATCAAAGATCTATTGGATTCAACACCCTCACTCTTGGTAGCCCCTACAGGAGCTGGAAAAACGATCATTTTCAGTTCAATCGTAAAAGAGCTTCTCAATAGAGGGGAGATCAAGAAAGCCTGTATTTTGGCACATCGAGACGAGTTAACCGATCAAAATATGAGTAAGTTTTCGAAAGTTGCACCTGAGTACAAGATTAGCAGATACGATTCAATCGATAAGAGTTTCGAAGGAGATGTTTTCTTTGCCATGGTTCAGACATTATCGAGAGATGAGCATTTAGAGCAGATGCCCAAGATAGATCTTTTGGTCGTTGACGAGGGGCATCACATTGTGACTGACACTTACATGAAGATTCTTGAAAGGGCGAAAGATTTAAATAACGATTTGAAGTTATTGGCTGTAACAGCTACTCCCAATCGAGGAGATGACAAGAAATTAGGAACCATTTTCAGAAAACCGAGTGACCAGATAAATATTGGAGAATTGGTAAAAACAGGTCATTTGATAGCTCCTGTGGCAAAGGTTTTAGATATTGGGGGTTTAAAAGCGATAACAGCTGAGGAGTTGTTACCAAAGACTCGTTTAGTTCATGAACATTGGAAGAAATTAGCGAGTGAGAGACAGACTGTTATTTTTTGTTCGAACAAGGAGCATGCGACCATAGTCAAGGATACTTTTCTATCAAAGGGGGAAAGGATTGGGTATATTGATGGAGACATGGCGTACGAGGAAAAGAAAGAGATTTTGAAAGCATATGAACGCCGTGATCTGCAATTAATTGTGAACGTTGGGGTTTTGACGGAGGGGTGGGATGATCAACAAACGAGTTGTGTTGTTTTGCTTCGATTTTGCAGTGAGAAATCCGCATTAATTCAGATGATTGGTCGAGGTTTGCGAGTGTTAGATAACACGATTTATCCTGATGTTTTCAAAACAGATTGTCTTGTTTTAGATTTTGGCATTTCGTTAGAAAAGCACGGGAAAATTGAGCAGATTTTCAATCCTGACAACAGTGAGAATGAGAAGAAGGATAAGCAGTGTCCCAACTGCAAGGTAATGATTCCTGGAAAATCGAGGAAGTGCAAAAGCTGTGGTTTCAAATTCAGCAAAATGCAAACAAAAAGGTGTCCTGAATGCAACAACGAAGTCCCTATAAAATCCTTCAGATGTCCGATTATTGAATGTTTTTACATTTTTTTCGAAAAAAACGAAGATGTACAGTTAAAAGACAAGGACTTGGGTCTTAATGATTCGGATGTTGAGACATTCATTTGGATTGAGCTAGGTTTCTTTGGATTTAAGATGTTAAAATCGGCGGGTGGTTTCAATTCAGTTGCTTGGGTCTTAATGTTGGAGAGAGATAATGTTTTTATGGCTTTGGGTTTGGATAAGAGAAAAGAAGAAGTAGAGCTCTTGACTGTGGGAACAGAGATTGTGTGTACTGCTAAGAGCAATGATTTTCTCAGTGAGATAGAAGACCCCACAGTATCTCAATCAAGGAGAAGTTGGACAAAAGAAAAAATAACTGAAAAACAATTTTTGCTCGCGATGAAGTTGGCAGAAGACTTCAAACAAAGAGGCGGATATTTTGATTATAATTTTTATTTTATAAGGAAGATTGTAGGCAATATGACGAAGATACAGGCTACGTTGCTTATAACGTTTCTTTTGAATGCTGAGCAGATTTTAACAAAAGCCCTGAAATACGGAAGAACGTAGGTAATATGACAAAGATATAAAACAAAAAAATCAAAACCTTTTTCTTATTTTACGAATCTTTGCTTGACTTAAACTGCATTGTTTGTTATAATAGTTAGATGTTTAAATATTATCTCTCTTCTTATCGTAAAACAAAAAGCTCATATGAAGCTATGGAAATTGAGAACAACATCCTTCGTTCCATTGGAGATCCTGAGAACCCTAAGGACCGAAGCTTTGTGATGCAACCGAAGCTTGATGGGTTTTGCATTATTCTTCATTATGATCGGGGGGTTTTGGTTGACGCTGAGACAAGAAAAGGCAATGTGAATTTCTATGAAAAGGCGTTGTTGATCGAAAATCTTCCACAAGAGATTAAGGACAAGCGAGAGCTATATATTGTAGGTGAGTTGGTTCTTCAAAATTACGGTTTCAACCGATACAAGCACAAATACAGTAGTCATCTTCCAGTCTTGAGAGCTTTCTTGAATGG
>MDLB01000002.1 GCA_001730085.1 PVC group bacterium (ex Bugula neritina AB1) | reverse complement strand
TGAAGCAAGAACCCCTAGTTGCTAAAAAAATAGCTTAGTAAATCTAGGAATCACCTTCCTTTAGGTAGGTGAGGATGTCAATTAATTTGTCCCCTAAATCAAATATTTTTCGTATAGTTTTGAAATAAAGAGAAGATAAAAGTCCCAGTTTTTTGCTATAAATTCTTTTATAAGCATCTTCTTTATGAGCAACTTCTTCATCGCAACATCTTTGTAGAACTGCTAATAATTCTGGTTCGGTGTCTTTATACTTTAGGTGATTGATTTGTTGATTGTAATGATCCTCAACAGAAGTCTCTATTATATTTATAATCATACAAAAAGTTTTATAGCCAAATAGAGAGGGTAATATCCCAAGTAATAATCCACTGACTTTTGATAGAAACACGAATCTAGGTTTTTGCTTGTTTCGAAGAAGATGTTCCATGATCACAAGGTGATGCCTTTCTGTTTCACCATGTTCAGCGGCCATTTCTCGTATATCTTTAGACCAGAATACAAAGCTTGCACCGATATAAAGCCAGTGAGCACTTACTTCACCTATGTAGTTAGAGTCGATCCATTTCATATACCGGTCGGGAACAGTAAGGTTTTCAGCATTGTAATCGTCTAGAATATATTTTTTACTTACTTTATGTGTTTTTTTTGACATTTCTTTATCCTTATTTATATTTGTGGAAAAAGTTACTGTTTGAAATTTTTTATTTGTAGAACTCTACATAGAAGGAAACTTTACCAATAGGTTTTACACGGTGAGGTACGGTTGGCTCTATGACACCCACTTTATTTGGAGATAAAATCAAAGTTTCAGCGTTTTCGATGATATATTCTAGTTTGCCACTTTTTAAGATGATCAATGCCCATGATCCAGCTTTTGTGGTATGATTTTCTAGGATTTTCTGAGGTATTGTTTTTTCTGTAAAAAGCGATGTTTGAGCATAACTTTGTAAATTTTTAGGTAATTTTTTCATTTTTTTTACCCATTTATTAGAATAGATACCTTTCTTAATTTTATCAAAAATTTTTATAAAATTTCAAGAAAAGATTTATCTTAGCTTTTAATAACCCCGAGGTGATATTTGCCAATGGTTCAAGCTTTTATAATACAAAATTCAAGAGGAAACATAGTCCTATGAAAAAATATGGATTTCACTTTGATACAACCTATACAAATCTACCGGATCCATTTTTCACGGAGTTAGAGCCTCAAAAAGTTGAAGAACCAAATCTTGTGATTTTGAATAAAAAACTCTCTCGATCTATGGGTTTGGACTTTTCTGATTTGAGTTTAAAAAAACAGGCAGAACTTTTTTCGGGAAATGATCTTCCTAAAGGCTCAACGCCCTTTTCACAAGCTTATGCGGGACATCAGTTTGCTCACTTTACGATGCTTGGTGATGGGCGGGCACATCTATGGGGTGAGCATATTATGCCAAATAAACAAAGAGTGGATATCCAATTTAAGGGTTCAGGTCGTACGCCTTATTCACGAGGTGGAGATGGGAAAGCACCTCTTAGTCCTATGTTGAGAGAGTATTTGATTTCTGAAGCGATGTTTTTTTTAGGGATTCCTACAACCCGGAGTCTTGCTGTTGTTACCACAGGTGAAGCAGTGATGAGAGAGACCCCTTTGCCGGGGGCTATATTGACACGTATCGCTGGCTCACATATACGTGTTGGAACCTTTCAGTTTGCAGCATATTTTTGTGACAAAGAAGCTCTTGTATCTTTGATGGATTATACGATTGAACGTCATTACTCTGACCTTTTAGATAATGTAGAAATCAAGAATAAACCATTAGCTCTCATTAAAGCTTTTATGGAAAGGCAGGTGGATCTTGTTGTTAATTGGATGCGTGTTGGCTTTATTCATGGGGTGATGAATACCGATAACATGACTTTATCCGGAGAGACTATTGACTATGGACCCTGTGCATTCATGGATCAATATGATCCTGATACGGTTTTTAGCTATATTGATCAAATGGGAAGATACGCTTATGGCAATCAGCCTAAAATCGCTGAGTGGAATCTCGCAAGATTTGCTGAAACACTTTTGCCATTGATAGATGATGACAGGGATAAAGCTATTTTTTTAGCAGAGGAGCTTCTCTCGGATTTTTCTGACATGTATCACTTGAAATGGCTCCGAATGATGTGTTGTAAGCTTGGTCTATTTGGCTCTTATGAAGGAGATGAGAGATTGGTCCTAGATCTTCTGACATGGATGCATAAAAATGAGGCTGATTATACCCAAACTTTTTATGATTTAAGTGAAAAGACTCAGTGTAAAAATCAGGTACCAACAAAAGGTTTTTTTCGAGACTGGTATCTCCGTTGGCAAGATCGTGTTCTAAAAAATGAAAAACCTTTGGAAGATTCTTTATCTTTAATGAAAAAATATAATCCGGTTGTTATTCCTCGCAATCATAAGGTTGAAGAAGCTTTAAATATGGCCGGTACGGGTGATTTGGACGCTTTTTGTGAGTCACTTAAAGCTATTAAAGAACCTTATAAAAATATAGAATCTTTTAAAAGTTTTCAATTGCCACCGAATCCTGATGAACGTGTTTTTCAAACCTTTTGTGGGACATGATTTCTAATATTTTATACTTTTATACAGAAAAGATATAGTAGATCTGTAGGATGCTTTTTATCATTTCAAGCCGAGAAGACCTCTTCCTTTAGGTGGAGGATGAGAGTCTTTTTCACAGATATTAAAAATGTGGAGAGATTTGGTTTTTAATATATTTTTTAATTTTCCATAGAGCCTATGTTAAAGTGTGTGAATGAAAAAAGTTAAGAGTTTTAAATTTAAATTAAAATTAAAAAGTAAAGAACAAGAAATTACTTTGAAGAAAAATCTTGGTTGTAATCGTTTTGTTTGGAACAAAGCTCTTGCTATTCAAAAGGAAAGACTGGAGAACAAGCAAAAGCTTTTGAGCTGGTACGAACTTGACTGGTGGAAAAATAATTTTTGGAAGAAAAGCGAAGAATATGATTTCTTAAAAGAGGTTTCGTCGCAACCACTTAATCAAACGTTGCAAATGTTAGATAGAGCTATTTGGGATTGTTTGACGAAAAAAGTCAAAGGACAGGGATTCCCTAGATT
>MDLB01000001.1 GCA_001730085.1 PVC group bacterium (ex Bugula neritina AB1) | reverse complement strand
AGGGTGACTCCTCCAACGGTAGAGGTGAAAGACTTTACGACAGAGATTGAGACGGCAGAAGAAGTTGTGTATCAGATCACCTTTAGCGAGAGCATAGGGACTACCTTGAGTGTTGGAGATATTGGCTTTGTTGATTCAGCAGGTACGGATATAGATCTAACAGAGTGGACGATAGGAAGCCTTGAAACGAGTGATGACGGACAAACATGGACAGTCAAAGTTGAGGTGCCTGAAACCTTTGAACAAGAGGCTGTTCGCTTAAAAATAGCAGCAGGTAAGGTCTACGATAGCTATGGGAATGAGAATGAGGAGTTTATTCAAACGTCCTCGACACAAACGTTTGATAGAGTGGCCCCTGTTTTCAATAGTGGAGAGAGTTTTACAGTTACACTCGAAGAAAACAATCAAGTTGGGGTAACTATTCATGATGCGCAGGCAAAAGATGCGCCTACGAAATCAGAAGATCAAGATATTCTATATCGCTTAGAAAATCATGATGAAAATATTTTTAGTCTTGCCTCTGATTTAACGGGTGAAGTTCAACTGAATATTGTTAGTAATTATGAAATAGAAGACGAGTACACCTTTGATATTGTTGCGACAGATGAAAGAGGGCTAGAGAGAACACAGACAGTTACGTTGATGATAGAGGATCAGGAAGAAGCACCTGTTTTTGAGCCTTTAAATGAAAGGCCTGAGACTCAAGACTATGACATTATCATTCCGGAAAATCTTAAGGAAGGGGAAGAAGTTTTTGACTTTAAAGCACGACATGAGGAAAAGCCAGAAGACCTTTCTGTTAAATATGACTTTAAAGTTAATGGTTCCGTAGATAGTGATCATTTTGAGATTTCTGCTGGAGCAGGTAAGTTATTTTTAACAACAGAGACAGACTTTGAAACACAGAGCACGTACACGGTGGATGTTATCGCTCAATTTTTAGGTGGATTAGACCCCGTTTTCTTAGAGCAAGACGATCACTTTGAGATTGATGAAAATATTTCACTCCAAACCGTTATACATGATTTTGATGCTACAGATGATGATCGCAACCCGAATCCAAGTACGGCTGATATTGATGTTTCTTATGAACTAGAAGGTGAAGATGCAAGTTTTTTTGAAATAAACAAAGAAGAAGGGGCTTTAAAATTTTTAAAAGTCCCAGACTATGAAGATAAGAAAGAGTATGATTTGACAGTGCGTGTTACAGATGGAGAAGGTAACACGATTTATAAAGACTGTACGGTAGAAGTGAAAAATATAAAAGAAACAATGTCAGAGAATACAGATATTTCTTCAAAGGCGATAGTTGAGGCAGGAGTCCTTTCGGAAAAAGCATTAGTCATTAAGTTTGAAGATGGTGTTGATGTGACTCAACTAAGTTTGAACTCGTTCACTTTTGATGACGCCGGTAGTAACTTTGGATCGGCGGAAAATGGAGCGCTTATTGAGGCTTTAGATGAAAATGGTGGGTATGCGCAAACTTTTCAGATCACACTGGGAGATGATGCGACATTAGTCGAAGGAGCTGGGGTCACTATAAATAAAAATGACTTAGAGTTAGACACTTTGGAAAAAGTGAATAACGACATAGCTCTTGAAGTCCCTGATAGCACCCTTCCTACTTATGAAAGTTCCAATTATATTTTTGAAGACAAAGAAGTGAACCTTATATTTAATGATGAACTCCAAGTTACGAAAGAAGCCTTCTTAAAAGAAAAAATTCATCTGAAGTATCAAAATGGAGAAGCTATTAGTGCAGATAGCATTGAGAGAGTAGAGATAAACCCTAATGACTCCAAAGTTTTAAATATTTCTTTTAAAACGGATTTTGATGAGTCAAGAAACTTAGAAATAAGCATAGAGGAAGGGACGTTAGAGAATAGAGAAGGACTGCCTCTTCTAGAACTAAATGATATAGAAGTGTTAACGGGAGCACCAGTTTTTAAGAAAGCGCGCTTGCAGATTAATCAAGGAGAGACCGTTGTTCTTAGTAAAGAAGATATAGAAGTGATAGATAGAAACACTTCGGATGAGGACCTTATTTTAAGGGTAGACAATGTGACAAGTGGAGAGTTTAAACTATATGGAGCGCTTAGTGCTATAACCTTTACTCAAAAAGAACTTGATGAAGGAAGAGTGAGCTTTGAGCATGATGGAGGGAATCTCGCCCCAAGCTTTCAAATAGGCGTTAGCGATGGAGAAACAACTCTTCCAGCTGATTTTAGCGCAGAAGTGAGATTTGGAAAAATAGCGCAGACAAATATTGTTGTTCACTGGGATGCGCAAGATATTAATGCAGACGGAAACCTTTTGAATAATCCTAGTGATGGTGAAGGGGTAGCTTCTTGGAAAGACTCTTCGGGCTCTTCTGTTTCACATGACTTAAATCAAGGTGAGACAAACAGAAGGCCTATTTATGTTGATAGTGGAATTAATGGATATGGAGCAGTTACTTTTGAATCAGGAGACATTTTAATACCAACAAATCATACTGATTTAAACATGGCAACCTCTTATTCAGAGAAGTCTTTTGTGGCACTTTTTCAAACAGGAGATGATGTTGATGCTGAACAGATTCTTTATGAACAAGGTGGAGGCGTTGTAGGGTATAGTATTGTTTTGAGTGAGGGTCATGTATATGCGGGAGTTTGGAATACGGCATCATGGGATTCAGGGCATAAATATAAAAGTGTAGATTTGGGCGTTGTAGAAAAAAATACAGTCTATACCGTTGGAGTCGTTCAGGACTCAACGAGTGGTCAAGATGAGACAAATACTTTAAAAGTCTACTTAAATGGTTCTTTTGTGTCAGAGGCAACACATGTGGATCCTCAACAAAACCATGTTGGAGGGATTGGAGTTGGAGCGCTTAATTTAAATTCGGTGCATCCTGCTACAGACCAAGTCATATTAGGAGAGTATAGTAGGTTCTTTCGAGGGTTTTTGGGAGATTTTTTAACTTGGAACCACGCTTTAACAGATGAAGAGATGCAAGAAATGA